>JALYRR010000180.1 GCA_030855265.1 Bacteroidota bacterium
AATTAAAGTAATTGACCTTCTTGAGCCTTATGCAAAGGGTGGGAAAATTGGTTTATTCGGTGGAGCCGGAGTTGGTAAAACCGTATTGATTATGGAATTGATCAACAATATCGCAAAAGGATATGAAGGACTTTCGGTTTTTGCCGGAGTTGGTGAGCGTACACGTGAGGGGAATGACTTGTTGCGTGAGATGATCGAATCCAATGTAATCCGTTATGGTGCTGAATTCAAGCATTCCATGGAAAACGGCGGATGGGATCTTACAAAAGTTGACATGGCTGAATTGGCTAAGTCACAGGCGACACTTGTATTCGGACAAATGAACGAGCCTCCGGGAGCACGTGCACGTGTTGCATTATCAGGATTAACAATGGCTGAATATTTCCGTGACGGAGATGAGAAGTCAGGCGGACGTGATATCCTTTTCTTTATTGATAACATCTTCCGTTTTACACAGGCAGGATCTGAAGTATCCGCGTTGTTAGGCCGTATGCCTTCAGCGGTAGGTTACCAGCCGACGCTTGCAACTGAAATGGGATTAATGCAGGAACGTATCACTTCTACAAAGCGTGGTTCTATTACATCTGTTCAGGCGGTTTATGTACCTGCGGATGACTTAACGGATCCGGCACCTGCTACAACATTTGCCCACTTGGATGCAACCACTGTATTGAACCGTAAAATTGCTGAGTTAGGTATTTATCCTGCTGTGGATCCGTTGGATTCAACTTCAAGGATTTTGTCTGCTGCTGTTTTAGGTGAATCACATTTTGGGACTGCTCAAAAAGTGAAAATGATCTTACAACGCTACAAAGAATTACAGGATATCATTGCCATCCTTGGTATGGATGAACTTTCTGAAGAAGATAAAATGGTTGTACACCGCGCAAGACGTGTTCAGCGTTTCCTTTCTCAGCCTTTCCACGTTGCGGAGCAGTTCACCGGATTAAAAGGTGTATTTGTTTCCATCGAAGATACAATCAAAGGATTCAACATGATCCTTGACGGACAAGTGGATCAGTATCCTGAAGCAGCCTTCAACCTTGTTGGTTCTATCGAAGATGCTATTGAAAAAGGGAAAAAGATCCTTGCTGAAACAAAGTAAAAAACAGATGTTAGATATTAGATGTTGGATTTCAGACC
Source organism: Bacteroidota bacterium (assembly GCA_030855265.1). Lineage (GTDB taxonomy): Bacteria > Bacteroidota > Bacteroidia > 2-12-FULL-35-15 > 2-12-FULL-35-15 > 2-12-FULL-35-15. The sequence continues at coordinate 1,144 of JALYRR010000180.1, forward strand.
TGTGTGTTTATGTCCAACATCCAAAATCTAAAATCCAAAATCTTAAAAGATGTTTTTAGAAATTATTACTCCGGAAAAAAAAGTATACAGTGGTGAAGTGGAAGCAGTAAAACTTCCCGGAGCCGAAGGTTCTTTTGGTATCCTGAATAATCACGCTCCTATTATTGCAACTTTGAAAAAAGGAACTGTAAAAGTAACGGATTCAGCCAAGAAGATTGAAAATTTCGAGATCAACGGCGGTGTTGTTGAAGTCCTGAATAATAAGATCACAGTTTTGGCGGAAGCCTGATTTTGTTTGATTAAAATTTTAGATCCCGCTTTGCTTTGCAGAGCGGGATTTTTTTATGATTACATTTAGTGCATAATCGAAATCATCCGATGCTTGTAAAAAAAATCCTATTCGCTTTTACTATCCTCTTCATTGCTCTTCCTGTTTTTTCCCAGGTGGAAGTGTCCGAAAATCTTTTTCGCTTTTTTAGTTTCAATTCCGTTGCTCAACTAAAAACATTTGACGAAGTGAAAAGCTTTTTGTCTGCTGATGAAAAACGGTTTCATCTTATCAACGAACAAAAGGATAATTCAGTGCTTCAATTCAGCCAGACAACTGGTCCTTATGCGCACAAGTTGCAACCCGACAGCCTGATGCATTTTTACAGTAAACATTCAGGGCTTGATTCAAATCACTTCTTCTCCGGGACACAGAGTTATTACTACAGAAACCTGACGGCAGCAAAAACCGACCTGGAGACGATCATCAGGGTGCTGGGACTTCCATCAGTAAAACAATTTCAAAAGGAACTGAATGCGATTCCGGGAATTAAAAAGAAGGACAAGAAAAAACTTTCCGAAGGATACATTTATCAGCGCGAAATATTTGTGCTGGCAGATCCTGAAAATTCAGAAAATCTTTATAGGAAGTATGAAGTAAAAGTGTCGATGGATGAATATGTGAATCCTAAAAAAGTAAAAGGGAATTTCACTTCCGTCATTCACATTGAGTTCAGGTAGGTGAAAAAAAAATTTGGCTGAAAATTAATCTTACTTTGATTTCGATTTTTTCAGTTTCAAATTTTCTTTGTGACGTTTCGGATCACGTTTAGTCTTTTTATCAAGATTTTTCGCAAATGCTTTTTCGAGGTCAACACCTGTTTGATTGGCCAGACAAATTATCACGAAAAGCACATCCGCTAATTCATCGGAAAGTTCTTTTTTACTCTCTTTCTTTTTGAATGACTGCTCACCATATTTTCTTGAGATGAGCCGGGCCACTTCTCCTACTTCTTCGGTGAGGATGGCCATATTCGTAAGTTCATTGAAATACCTTACGCCGTGTTCGCTGATCCACTGATCCACTTGTTGCTGCGCTTGTCTGATGCTTATCTCTTTCATGAGAGGAGTATTAGGGAAATAAAAAAGGGCAATTCAATACGATTGAATTGCCCTCAGAATGATCATGAACTGATTACTCCTGAACTACTTCAAAAGTAACTGTTCCTGTAACTTCTTTGTGGAAGCGAACATCAGCAGTATAAGTTCCGATGGTTTTAACACCTTCTTCGCTCATTGTGATATTTTTTCTATCCACATCGTAGCCTAATTTTTTGATTGCATCAGCAAGCTGTACAGAAGTAACAGAACCGAAAATTTTTCCGGACTCGCCAACTTTCGCTCCTACTTTCACAACCATGTCTTTCAACTTAGCAGCCATTGTTTCTGCAGCAGCTTTCACTTTTTGCTCTTTAAAAGCACGTTGCTTCACTGTTTCAGTCAACATCTTTTTAGATGATACAGTAGCCATTGAGGCAAGGCCCTGAGGGATAAGGAAATTTCTTCCGTAACCCGGTTTTACGTTTACCACGTCATCCTTGTATCCAAGGTTTTTAACGTCTGATTTTAAAATTACTTCCATGTCTTATCTTATTTTAACATATCAGCAACATACGGCAATAAAGCTAGGTGACGAGCACGCTTAACTGCTTTTGAAACTTTACGTTGATATTTAACTGATGTACCTGTTAGTCTGCGTGGTAAAATTTTACCTTGCTCATTGATGAACTTCAATAAAAACTGTGGGTCTTTATAGTCGATATACTTAATTCCGCTTTTCTTGAAACGGCAGTATTTCTTTTTCTTAACATCCACTGTGGGAGGTGTAAGATATCTGATCTCTGAATTGTCAGCCATTGTTTGTTTTGTTTAATTAGTTAGTACCAGGATTACGTTGTTGCAACAACTTTTGCTTTGTTTCTACGCTTAATGCTGTATGCTACGGCGTGTTTGTCGAGAGCAACAGTTAAAAAACGCAATAAACGCTCATCACGCTTATAAGCAACTTCGAGTTCTGCAACAAAAGTAGCAGGCCCTTGAAATTCGATCAGGTGGTAAAAACCTGTCGTTTTCTTTTGAATAGGATACTGAAGTTTGCGAAGGCCCCAGGCATCTTCGTTCACCACTTTGCATCCACTGTCTGTAAGCATCTTTTTGTACTTACTTACCGTCTCCTTTGCCTGTTCATCAGACAAAACGGGAGTCATAATGAAGACGGTTTCATAATGTTTTAGCATTGTTTTAAAATTTAATTGGTTAATAATTTTCAATTCCTTTTTTCTAAAAGGGATGCAAAGATAAGCAATTTTAGCTTTTCTGCAAACGAAATGAGGGTAAAAATGGCAATTGCCGAAACAGGGCAAAAAGGTAATATTTAAAAGGGAATAAGTAATGAGGAGCAGAATAAACAGGCTCCGCAAGGCTCATTCACCCGCTTTTCGCTTCAAGTCCACTCCCCGCTCTGCTTTCGCAGGCCTGGGATGCGGGCTTTACGCTACAATCGGGGCTAGGGAAAGGGGATTTTAGATTTAAATTTCAGATTAAAATCCCCGTATTTCGCCTCAGCAACTAAAATTCAGTGATTCTCTGCAAGATTGCCAAACCGAGCTACCGAAGCAGATTTGGAAACTGAAAATCAAAATCCCGATTGTTAACATTTTACAAACATCGCTTCAAACATTCCTTTGAATGCCTATTTTTGTATCCTCAAAACATGGAAAATTTTATCGTATCGGCCAGAAAGTACCGACCAGCAAGGTTTAACACCGTTGTTGGCCAGGGGCATATCACCAATACCTTAAAAAACGCCATTAAGACGGAGCATCTCGCACAGGCATTTTTATTTTGCGGTCCGCGTGGTGTAGGAAAAACAACCTGCGCCAGGATTCTTGCTAAAACCATCAATTGCACAAACAGAACTCCGGATACCGAAGCCTGTGACCAGTGTGAATCCTGTGTTTCATTCAATAGCGGAGCGTCTCTGAATGTATCAGAGCTGGATGCTGCTTCCAACAATTCTGTGGATGATATCCGCAACCTCGTTGATCAGGTTAGGTATGCACCCCAGTTAGGAACTCACAAGGTTTACATTATCGATGAGGTTCACATGCTCTCTACAAGTGCATTCAATGCCTTCCTGAAAACACTGGAAGAACCACCCAAGCATGCTATCTTCATTTTAGCGACTACCGAAAAACACAAGATCATCCCAACGATCCTCTCCCGTTGTCAGATCTTTGATTTTAACAGGATCCAGATCGAAGACATTGCCAGCCACCTTGCTTTTATTGCCGGCAGTGAAAATATTACTGCAGAAACAGATGCCCTGCATATCATTGCTCAGAAAGCAGACGGTGCACTACGCGATGCATGTTCTATTTTTGATCAGATCGTAAGTTTTGCAGGAAATACCGTCACTTACAAAGCAGTGATCGACAACCTGAACATCCTTGATTATGATTACTATTTTAAAGTAACAGATGCCATCCTTCAGGAAAATATTTCATCTACATTATTATTGTTTAATGAGATCCTGAACAATGGATTTGACGGACATAATTTTACTGCGGGCATGGGTGATCATTTCAGGAATCTGCTTGTAAGCAAAGATCCTGAGACCTTGCAGCTCCTTGAGGTCGGAACGAACATCCGTGATAAATACAAAGAGCAATCAGGAAAATGTTCATTAGGTTTCCTTGTAAAAGGCCTGACCATCCTGAATAAAACAGATATCCAGTATAAATCCAGTAAGAATCAGCGACTCCAGGTCGAGCTCGCACTGATGCAATTGTGTTCTATCAACTCCACAGGGACTGATACCGAAAAAAAAAATGACATAAGTCAGCCAATCAAGGCTCCGGGGACTATTAAGTCCGCCTCGTCAACAACTATTTCTTCTCCTGTTTCCGTTCCGAGTCCACCTGAAAAAATTGTTCTTCAGCAACCTGCCGGAGAAGAAAAAACAGCCGAAATAAAAACTCCGGAAGTTCTTGTTCCTTCAGCAAAAAAAGTGCTGATCAGAACATCCACTCCATCCATCAACCAACACCTGAACACAGAAAAAAAACAGGAAATTCCCGTTGAAAAAAATCCGGAAACCGGTGTTATGGAATCTTCTCAGCCTAAGGTTGAATTTACGCAAATGGCGCTTGAAAAAACCTGGAGTGCCTACGCAAATGAGCTTAAAGAAAAAGGGAAGGGTTACCTCGCCATTGCTTTGATGAGTAAAAATCCCGTGCTTGTAAATGGTTCGATCATTGAATTCACGATCAGCAATAAAAGTCTGGAAGAATCCATCAATGAAGACAAAATGAACTTTCTTGGATATCTGCGCAAAGAGCTGAACAACTATTCCATTCAACTCAATCTTGTGATGAGTACTTCAGAAGACAAAACCAACCTGTATACCGCTACTGACCGATATAACCGACTGTCGGAGATCAATCCTAGTTTAAAGAAATTCAAACAGGTGTTTGATCTGGATATAGAATTCTGATCCTGCCACCATTTGCATTGCAATTCCCTGCAACCTTTGCGTGGTTTATAACATCTTTTTATTAATTTTATCCCAAACCTTATTAAAAATCAGACGATGAAAAATATTTTTCTACTTCTTGCCCTTTTACTTTTCGGGTCACGAATGAACGCTCAGAATTCGAACATTGAAATAGATCCCCATATTTACACTCATTATTCACCTGAACAGATTCAAGTTATGAAGGAAACCGCTCCTTTAGAATTAAAAAAACTGAATCACTATTTTAAAAACTCGTTTATAATTGTCCCGGCCGATGGTTCTATTTCAAAAGGCCCGAAGCCTGAGTTGTTCAATATTGATGTTAAACGTTTCGAAGATCAGCGAATGGATGATTCAAGAAAACCCATCATCATCAGTGCAAACAACGATCAGCTGATCCTCAAATCCAAAAAAGAACTTGAAGAGGAATATAAAAAAATCAACTAATTCTCAGACCGACCTCAATCCCCAATGAAAAAATCTCCTGTTTCTGCCATTTATAAAGGCCTGATCGCTTTTATTTTATTACTAAATTTTAGTGCTCAGGCACAATACTGCAATCCTACTTATGGAACAGTTTGTAACTCTGCAAGCACCAATGATATCATTGAAAATTTCTTTACCACGGGCGGTATTACAAATATTTCCAACCTGGGTACGGGATGTAATTTTCAACCAAACAATTATATCTATTACTCCTCGATGAGTGTAACTCAGGTACCGGGCGGAACTTTTAATATCAGCGTTCAATGCGGAGCTACTTATCAGCAAGGTTTTGCCATCTGGGTAGACTGGAACAATGATTTTATTTATGCTGCTGGAGAACAGGTTTTCAATTCAGTAACTGGCGGATTCGCCCCATTTACTGGAACGGTTACTGTACCCTTGGGTACTTCCTGTGGAACCTACCGGATGAGAGTACGAAGCAATTATGTGAGTCCGCCTACAGATCCCTGCGCGAGTCAGACATTCGGAGAAGTTGAAGAATACAATGTGATCGTACCGGGAACAGCTCCAGTCTTAACTACCTCTGCAACTCCTGCAAACTGCGGAGCAAGCGATGGGACGGCCACTGTAAATCCATCCGGATTAATTTATCTTTGGTCACCGGGCGGACAAACAACTCAGACAATTACAGGCCTTGCCGGCGGCACCTATACGGTAACTGCGAATGCCGGTCCGGGATGCCCAAGTTCAACTGCAACTGTTACAGTACCAAATACAAGTTTACCTACCGTTACTTCCAACAGCCCTACTATTTGTGAAGGTTCTTTTGCTTCTTTAACTGCAACAGGCTCTCCTTCTGGCGGTACTTATTCATGGGCTCCGGGTGGAGCAACTGGTGCTACTATCTCTGTAAATCCGATTGTTACTACTACTTACACTGTTACTTATACCAACCTCGGTTGTACTGCAACATCAACTTCAACTGTGACTGTCAACCCCGCTCCCTTTGTTGATGCAGGTTTCGGGGCAGGCATCTGCAGCGGCGACAACATCCAGCTGGGCGGTTCAGGCTCTGGCTCATACATGTGGAGCCCAGCGGCAACGGTAAGCGATCCAACTCTTGCTGATCCTATTGTTAACCCTACAGTGACTACCAC
>JALYRR010000181.1 GCA_030855265.1 Bacteroidota bacterium
AACGAGCGGACGATTAGGAATTGTGGATGCAAGTGAGTGTCCTCCCACCTATGGCGTTCCTCAGGGGATGGTGATCGGTATCATTGCGGGCGGTGATAAAGCAATTCGTAAAGCCGTTGAATTCGCGGAAGATGATACGGAACAGGGATGGAAAGATCTGCTTGCTCATAAGATCACGGCAAAAGATGTTGTGATCGGGATTGCCGCTTCCGGTTCAACTCCTTATGTGATATCAGCACTTGAAGCATGCAACAAAAAAGGAATCCTTACCGCCTGCATTGTATGCAACAAAGGAAGCCATGTAGCCAAAGTGGCTAAGCATAAAATTGAAATTGTGGTAGGACCTGAATTTGTAACCGGCAGCACGCGCATGAAATCAGGAACCGCTCAAAAGCTGGTGTTGAACATGATCTCTACCGCAGTGATGATCCGGCTTGGGAAAGTGAAAGGAAATAAAATGGTGGACATGCAATTAAGCAACAACAAACTGGTGGACCGTGGCACAAAAATGGTGGCTGCAGAGTTGAAGGTTTCATACAAAAAGGCCAATGAATTATTATTGAAATTTGGAAGTGTGAGAAAGGCTGTTGATGGTCATCGAAAAGTTAAATGAACCACATTTTAAAATTCTTTAATTCTCCAAATTACCCATTCACCAATTGAAAGATGCAGGACATAGAACCCTTTTATAACTGGAGACATATTTACATCGCATCGGATGATGAACGCTCTCCTTTTTATGATCGGGAATACAGTGAGTTTGAATACACCAACGCCATCTACAATTACCTTATTCATCCTCAGTGGGACGACATCGACTCCCCCACTCTTTACATTAAGATCTTAAGTGTTGATTACGATGAAGGGTTTGCAATCATTGAAATGATCGGAGAATGGAATGATCTCATCAACAATGATATCATGATTCTGAAGCGGGATATTATAGAACCCATCATGCAGCATGGAGTAAATAAATTTATCCTGATCGGAGAAAATGTTCTGAATTTCCATGCTTCTGATGATTGTTATTACGAAGAATGGTTTGAAGAAGTAGAAGATGGATGGATCGCCCTATTAAATTTCCGAAAACATGTGATGGAAGAATTTCAACGCGCGAATATTGATTATTATATAGTTTCCGGCGGACAATTAAGTGATCTCGCATGGAGAACAACCTCACCACAGATCCTTTATGAAAAGGTGGATCATTTTGTTCAGAAGAGGCTGGCGTGAAGCACGTTCAAAATTCCAGATTTCAGATTTTCAATCCCGCATCTTCCCTCCTTTTCCTTATATTTGTTGCCCGAAAGACGATTTTTCCACAACTTCAATATAACTGTTTATGCCAAAAGGATTTTACACCGTTCCTGTTCCAGTGAACGAACCGATTAAAAGCTATGCTTCCGGAAGCCCTGAAAGAAACGAACTTCAGGCTATGCTTAAAGAATTACGTGCACATGAACTTGATATACCAATGTTCATTGGCGGTAAAGAAATCCGAAGCAACGAAAAAGTTCGCATCGCTCCTCCGCACGATCACAAACATACGCTCGGACATTTCCATAAGTCAGGCAAAGATCATGTAAGCCAGGCGATCAATGCAGCGCTGGCTGCTAAACCGAAATGGGAAGCGCTTTCCTGGGAACACCGTGCAAGCATTTTCATGAAAGCTGCTGAACTCATCGCAGGCCCTTTTCGTGCGAAGCTGAATGCTGCCACTATGCTCGGTCAATCTAAAAATGCTTTCCAGGCGGAAATCGACAGCTCATGCGAGATCATTGATTTCCTAAGATTCAATGTTCTTTACATGACAGAAATCTACAAACAACAGCCACCTGTTTCCGGTACCGGATTCGGAGTATGGAACCGTTTGGAACAAAGACCTCTCGAAGGATTCATTTATGCTTTAACGCCATTCAATTTCACAGCTATTGCAGGAAATCTTCCTACATCCTGCGCAATGATGGGTAATGTGGTTGTATGGAAGCCATCCAACACTCAAGTTTATTCCGCCAACGTATTAATGGAGATTTTCATGAAAGCCGGTTTGCCGGACGGTGTGATCAACCTTATTTATCCTTCAGGACCTGATGCCGCGGAAGTTATCTTTGCTCATCCTGATTTCGCCGGGATCCATTTTACAGGATCAACCGAAGTATTTCAGAACATCTGGAAGACCATCGGAAACAATATTCATAAGTATAAAACCTATCCAAGGATCGTTGGTGAAACAGGCGGAAAAGATTTTATAATGGCGCATAAATCTGCGGATCCTAAAATAGTAGCTACAGCCATAAGTCGCGGTGCGTTTGAATACCAGGGACAAAAATGTTCTGCAGCATCACGTGCCTACATCCCTTCCAACATCTGGGATGAAGTGAGAGCATACGTTGTAAATGATCTCAAGACCTTTAAAATGGGTCCAACAGAGGACTTCACCAATTTCATCAATGCGGTGATCGATGAGAAATCGTTTGATAAACTTGCAAAATACATTGATGCAGCGAAAAAAGATTCCGCTGTGGAAATCATCGCAGGAGGAAATTATGATAAGTCGAAAGGTTATTTCATTGAACCAACTATCATCGTCGCAAAAGATCCTAAATATGTTACCATGTGCGAAGAGCTTTTCGGACCTGTTCTGACATTGCATGTTTATGATGCCGACAAATGGGAAGAAACATTGAACATTGTAGATACTACTTCCATCTATGCACTTACCGGATGTATCATTGCTCAGGATCGTTATGCGATCGAGCAGGGAACAAAAGCATTGCGTAATGCTGCAGGAAATTTTTACATCAACGATAAACCAACAGGTGCCGTTGTAGGACAGCAACCATTTGGAGGAGCCCGTGGTTCCGGAACAAATGACAAAGCTGGTTCCATGATCAATCTTTTACGCTGGGTTTCACCACGTACCATCAAGGAAACATTTGTTCCACCTACAGATTACCGTTATCCATTCTTACAAGCAGATTAAATAAAATGAAACTATTAAAATTAACATTTGCAGCACTGTCAATGGGTTTATTGATCCTCGCTGGCTGCAAAAAGAAAGAAACTGTTACCACCACAAAAGGAATTTATTATCTGAATAATAAAACTCCTTATAGTCTGCACATAGAAGCAAGGAAGAATGGAAACCTGGTTAATCTCCTTGCTGATAGTGTTGCCGATTCAACGATGACACATTTCTGTACCGTGCTGAACAATACCGGTGGAAGTGTCGGTCCTTCTGAATTTTTTACCGAATTCAAAGTACTCGCTCACCTGCCTGGAGGCGATTCCATCTTTTATGAAGGTGTGAATGATTTAAGTTGGGAGTTCAATTCACTGTCTGATTCAGATCGTGAATATGCCTTGACTATAAATTAAGTCTACTTGCTCACGATCACAAATTCGGTTCTCCGGTTTTTTGATCGCCCGGCTTCCGTTGAATTATCCGCAATTGGATTTGCTGAGCCAAACCCTTTAAAATTAACGAGCCTCTTTTCATCCACTCCTTTTTCAAGAAGAAGATCTCTGACCGTAAAGGCCCTGTCAGCAGACAATGCCAGGTTATCCTGAGGTTTACCCACGTTATCAGTATGTCCGTAAACTTCGATCTTAATCGAAGGATTTGCCTTCAGAAATTCCACAAACTCATCAATTACAATCATTGACCGCGGGTCCAGATTTGCTGAATTCGTATTGTAATAAATATTATTCAGAGTGTATGTTTTCCCTACTTCGACGGGAGTGGTTTCCAAATTGGCTTTAATGGGCTTTGAATTCTTAATGGAATCTTTGCTGACAAGTTGTGAACTGAACGCATGATCATCTTTTTTAACTGTAATGATCAGGTCGTTTTTCACTTTCGTATTTACCACCACCGAATAATTTCCAGTAATCGTATCCACCATGGCTTCCGTTACTTTTTTCGTAACCGCGTCCTTTACTTCTACCTTAAAACTTTTGCTTTCAGCTGGACCTTTGATATCAACTTTCCCTTTAAAAAATGCTACTTCATCAGGACGTGCTTCTTTATATAAATCGAATGAATAGATATCATACTTTCCTACACTCTTTCCTTTTACGCGTCCGGGCTCATTCGAAGCGAAATAACCCAGATGTCCGTCGGTACTTACAAAAAAGCCAAGGTCATCTCCTTTTGTATTAATAGGAACACCGATATTTTTTGGCTCGCTCCATTTTCCATCAGCACCTTTTCTCGAAAGGAAAATATCAAAACCACCAACACCGGGCTGGCCGTCGGAAGAAAAATACATCGTTTCAAAATCGGAATGGATAAAGGGTGATTTTTCATCTCCCTGGGTATTAATCACAGGGCCGAGGTTTTCGGGTTTACTCCAGACACCAGTAGCAGGATCTTTAACTGTTTTATACAAATCCACTCCTCCTCTTCCACCTTTGCGGTCGCTTGAAAAATAAAGTGTTCTTCCGTCAGATGCAATCGTAGGCTGCGAATCCCAATAGATAGGGTCATTTACACCTTCCAGTTTTTTTGCTTCCGTCCATTCGCCGTTCACATTATCGGAATAATAAATATCACAGTTGATGACTGGTCCGCCTTCGTCCTTGCAGCTTGTAAAGAACAAATGCCTGTTATCAATTGACATGGTTGCTCCGCCTTCACTCCCATTTTTATTGAATGGATGAGGCATCCGTTGGCCCTTTGTAAATTTCCCGTTCGAATCCCTTTTGCTTACGCTGAATAGTTCAAGTTCTCTATCAGTGGTCATTCCGGAAATTCCGTTCTTATCCACATAGGGTTGTTTACGGGTGAATAACATCTGATCATCATCTGCAGAAATGATCGGCAAATATTCATCCTTCTCCGTACAGATCCCTTCTACCGGGATGGGATCAAATGGAACCTGGTGATTGTAGATTTCATTGTAAAGCTTTGCATAACGATACATTTGCTTGGCTTGAGCAAGAAGTGATTCATAATCTTTATGAAACTTTTTCTCATCATCACTTTTAAAGTTGAGGAATTCTTTTAGGTATTTGGCAGATTCCACCCAGTTCTCATCTTCCCAATAAATGAAGCCGAGGTAATAATAAGGATCGGAATGAAGCCTGGGGCAAAGCTCGATTACCTTCTTTAAATAAGGTTCCATCGGTTTGTAAGGAGCACCATCGAAGCTCAGCGTTCTCAAACGTTCAGAAGCGAACGCAAAATTTGCCTCTGCATATTCAGGCTCAAGTTCAAGGGCATCTTTTAGAAATTTCAACCGCTCTTCTTTTTTATTTTTCTTGTCGGTGCCTTGCTCATATAACTTTTTTGCCTTTTTATTTTCAATTTCCGGGCAAGGCTTTTCATCCTCCTGCGCGTAAGAAAATGCCGTCAGAAATAACGAGGCAGATAACATAATTAAAATGGATCTCATCATATTTAACATAAACTATCTTTAGTCTTGAGTCACTAGTCTTTAGTCATGAGTCTATAGTCTATAGTAAATAGTCATTGGTCACTAAGGACTTAAGACTTTATACTAATGACTTCAGACTAATGACTAATACTCTATTGAAGTTTCTTATCTGACTCAGCTTTCGCTTTGATCAGGACATTATCAGCCTTTTTGTTGGCTTCATCCAGGATCTTCTGCGCTTGCTTGTCCACTTCTTTTTTTGCAGCAGGAGCAGTAGCTTTTGCTGATACTTTTGCTATCGGATTCTTGATATCTTCGATGTTCTTGTCGATTGAAGCATACCCTTCCTTTTTTGTTTTATCAGCAAGTACTGCAGCATCCGCCTTTATTTTATCCGCTTCAGCCTGTGCATCCTTCATTATTTTCTCAGCTTCCAAACGGGCTTGTTCTTTCGCCATGTCCACACCCTGGCCAATGATTTCTTTTACTTGTTCCTTTGGCGCCTGATCGGAATTAAACAAATCTGTTTTAATCGTAGGTTTTGTGATGGTTCCACCAAACAATGCTTTGATTTTTATCTTGTCGCCCAGCTTTACATTTGTTCCTGCCTGTTGGTTGATCTGATCAAGCACTCCACCTACTGCGGCATTCGCCTGAGAACCAAATTCCGCTCTTGGTATTTCGAGCTTCCATGTATAATCAATTGTTTGATCAAATCCGGTGGATCCTTTTACATTTCCGCTGATATTTCCCGACTTGATTGGCATTTCTTCCACTTCAACACGACCATCCTTGAATTTATAACTTGCATTCACATTTTCAAAAGTAAGTCGCTTGTATTTTTCCTGCTTTAAGGCATCAGCCAGCTTATTGATCGGTTCAAAACCTTCCACCACAACACTTTTTGTCTGAAGCTTACCACCACCGGTTAATGTGGTCATATCAGGTTCCATTTTTTCATTGAGCGTTGTTGTGAATTTCAATTGAGTTCCGAATTTACCTTTCGCATATTGAGCGATCGGAGCTAATTTTTTAACACTGTTGAAGGCTTTGAATGTTTTCGGAATATCAAAATTGACAATATTCACATCAAAATCTACAGTAGGCTTTTTCACATTCTGTGTGTTATAAACACCTGTAAGTGCCATGGTTCCTTCCAATTCATCAATGGCAAGTTTCAGATTGTCCAAAGTCATCTTACTGTCTCTAATTGCTACACCACCTGTTACATTAGTAATGGTCAGATTATCATAAAGCATTTTTTTGATGTCAGCATTCAGCCTGACATCCAGATTTGAAGGTACTTCTGCGACAGTAGCTGCAGCAGTGTCAGTTGCAGTTGCTGCAGGTTTTGTAGTATCACTGCTAGCCATAAGTTCATTAAGATCAAGAAGTGATGATCTTAAATTGAAGGTACCTTTCAGCAATGAATCTTTCAAAGCGTATTGCAGGAAATTTTCAATCTTTCCATCCATTTGAATATCACTCTTACCCATTTTCGCATCCAATTTTGTCAGATCAACTGTTTTAGGATTAAACTCCAGGTACAAAGCACTGATCTGTGTTGGAAAACTCAATGAACTTGTTTTGTAATTCATATCCAGAACGGCAAGTGTTCCAGCAGCGTTAAATTCTTCGTAGCGTTCTTTTTCGATGCTGCTCATTCTGCCTTTCATCTTCACATCAGCCGTGATCATTCCATTCAGGTCATCGCCTTTTTCCATTGGAATGATGTCTTTCATTGTTGCAAGATTAATCTTCGCAAGAACTTTAGCATCAATATTCGCATCTGATACCGGAGTTGAAACATGCATCACCGCATCGATTGGATTTCCACCTAATTCAACATGAAATTTATTCAGGTCGATGATAGTCGCATCCGGATCACCGGTTTTGTTATCAACCAACAAATCCACCTGTATGTTAGTAGCTGCTTTTGGCAATGATGGGTACTGAAACATTGCATCCTTGATCAGCAATCTGCCTCCGAATGCTGGCATTTTTGTTTCGTTATAAATCCCTTTGGCAAAACCATCCAATGATAAGGAACCTGAAGTTTTCACATTTTTAAAATCAGCGGTGTAAACACCAGGTACTAATGAAAGAATGTTTTTAAATTCGGTTTCATTGGCTTTAAACTTCAGGTCCATGTCCATATCAT
>JALYRR010000334.1 GCA_030855265.1 Bacteroidota bacterium
TTATTGGAATTTACTTCATAGGCATAGTTTAAAATCTGGTTCGGAGCTGTTACCTCTACAATGTATTCTTTTGGGCTTGCATCACCTGCGGACCACTGATAAACAGTTATAGTGATATCACCTTTCTTGGTCAGCTTCTTTTTAATCAGGTAAACGGTTCCATCATTCGCTACTACTGCAGTCATGTTTTTATTCTTACTGTTTTCACCCGGAAGTGTGATCTCACCTTCTTTGGTTTTCTTTAAATCCTTATCAAAAAGAGCAATTTTAAATTTTGCCGGTTCCTCTTTTACAAAAGGATATTCAGCCAAAACTGCGAGTGTTTTCTGGTCATTAGAAGCGGCAGAATAATTAAATCCGGAATTCATTATTTTTTCAAAAGGAATACTCATCACCTCAACTTCCGAGGTTGATATTTTTCCAGAATTGTCAATTTCTCTCGCCAGTAGAGTGTTTTTTGCACCAGCCTTATCCAAATGTTCGATCATTGCATACAGCTTGTTGCCAACTCCAATTACCTGATCAATGCTATACGTATTATTAAAAACACCGGGGTTCAGTTCCAGCTTAGTATCCGCTATGGAACTTCCCTTGCTGTCAAAGCTCTGCATATCATAACTCACAGTCCCGCGTTCCGTATATTCAGTAAAAAAATAATGATCACCATTTACCATTAAATTAATTGCATCACTGCCACTCTTTTGAACAACTGAAGCCTGACCTCCCTTTGTTATTGTCACCTTTTGAGCAAATGCATTCGCCGATAACATTAGCACAGCACTTAATAAAGCAAAATTTACATGTTTCATTTTTCTGACTATTTAAATTATTTATTACTTAAAATTCGTTTTTTCAAATCGTTAAACAATCCTTCAAAATCATCCTTCTGTTTTCTCTCGGATGAGGACAATCCAATCGTATTTAATGATGCAATTGTTTTTTCTCCGTTTACAACATCTCCTAAAGCGAAATAGCTTTCCAATAAATTAAAATAGATCATTGTCGTTACATCCTTATCGATGCGGGCCTTTTTATTTTTTACATCCGATTCCTGTAAGGCTGTATTCCATTTCGTGATTGCACTTTGTAATTTCAATTTCGCGCTTGCTGAATCGTCCAGAATTAACTTGAGCCCTGAAGATGCATCATTAAATGCGATCAATAAATCCTGATAAGTTTCGTCTTTTGATTTCACATAAAACAATTTGCCGGGACGAACCACCCGCTTATATCCAAACTTATCGTTGACAACATTATTTATCAGGTTAAGATTCTCCTGAAAGATCTTTTCTTCGTTGGTTTTAATAAGTAATTCACGATTAAATCCGGCTGCAGTAGTGGATTCCGGGGATTTGAAAACTTTATAGGTATTTAATTCCTGCGGGCTGAGGCTTAGCATCTCTTTCCCATCAGGAGCCGTCACTTTAACGGACATGGTATGACGATAAGAAAACTCATAATGATAATAATTCACCTGATTGGTTGTGGTTTGACCATTGGCGTAGCTGGTTAGATTTTTCAGTTCTGATAATTGCCGTGGCTCAGTATATTCAAATCCATAAATGGTGACATCAATCTTTACAGCATTCTCAGGCTTATTGGTATAACCATCCAATATTAAATATGTATTTGCTATAACAGGATAATCATAACTTGTTTGAAGCTGAGGCTCTTGTACAGTTCGTAGATATGGGGCCGGAGGGGTTTGCTTTACGGGTTTATTGTTTTCTTTCAGTACTTCTTTTTCAACCAGCTTCTCACCAAAAGATTTTTTCTTCCAGGCTTCCATTTCCATCGCGTAATTATCATCAGCCGCTTTTACTTTTGCAGGATAAACCTCCTTCTCTTTTTGAAATGCCAGCTCAGCAACCTTTTTTTCAGCCTCGTAGGCTTCCTTTTTCTTTGTGTTTTCAGCTTCGTAAGTAGCAAACACGGAAGATTGATAATTTTTTATTGAAGCAGGCAGCGGGGTTAAAGGCAATTTAATATATCGATATTCAATGGTTTCGTCTTTAATATTCTGTGCATAAACCGACTGTACAAGGAGCAATACGAAACAAACCAGGAAGCAAATTCTATTCATAAGGAGGCTTTAAAATATTGAATAATTGACTGATTCTTTGTTCTTCTTTTTGATCCTGCTATGATATGACATTTTTCCCATACAATCTAATTAATTGTTCATTATCAGGAGATTAGGAAGCTAATCGAATAACATAATCATTTTGATCCTTGTTCAAGCACTCAGCCCTGACGCTTGTCGAAGTAGAGAGGTGGGAAAAATTCAGCAGAGATTGTTTCGCGAAAACAGCAGGATGAATTCTAAAAAGTATACATTAGGAATAAATATTTACCTTTACGATAGTATCATATGATACTATCAATTTATGCGGCCACCATACACAATCACTC
>JALYRR010000182.1 GCA_030855265.1 Bacteroidota bacterium
TTATATTACCTATGAGAATACGGATCCTTCAAGTCCTTTTGGATACAGCTGGAAATCCCCGGACAGACTTTGGTATCTTGCGCAATCGTTGGGTAGCGGACCTGCTGTCGGAAGTTTAAGTTTTTATGATGGAACGGCAGGTAAGGTGAGAATGGTTTTCGATCCGAATGGTTTCACAGGAATAGGTACTCCTGTTCCAACTACTCCTTTACATGTTGAAGGTGCTGTAATTTCCAACCAAGCAGTTGGTTACTTTAAGAATACTAGCACTACCACTA
This sequence comes from Bacteroidota bacterium, assembly GCA_030855265.1. Taxonomy (GTDB): domain Bacteria; phylum Bacteroidota; class Bacteroidia; order 2-12-FULL-35-15; family 2-12-FULL-35-15; genus 2-12-FULL-35-15. Next base: position 279 of record JALYRR010000182.1, read on the forward strand.
CGGATGGAATAGGTGTAAAAGGAGAATCTATCGGTACTGCAACAAACTTCGGAATTGGTGTTGATGGTATTGGAAATTACATTGGAATAAGGGCTGCTGGAACTACGGGAGGCTACACCGGCTTGCTAGCCAATGCCAATGGTGCAACCAAAGCGGCTGTTATGAATGGAGCTGTTGACATTTCCGGTACTCTTAATATAACAGGAGGAGCAGTGAGTGAGATCAACAGGACGCAAACCGGCCCTGCTAACCTTGTTCCGATCTGTTATGGAACTTTACGTGGAACCGACGGGCTTATTTTTGCCACAACAGGGAATTTTTCAGTTGCAAAAGTCAGCACCGGAACCTATAACATCACAATTTCAGGGGAGAGTTATCAGGCTTATTATTACCCTACCAGCCTTACTGTTTTAGGAACCGGTTTAGGAAGTCAGATCACACATGAAGATACCGGCGCCGGCTTCCTGAGAGTATACACCTACAATGGATCAGGAACACTTACGGACAAGAATTTTTCTTTTATAGTATATAAGCCTTAACGAGGCAAAACAGATATAAATTGAAACTGAAAAAAAATACAATTGTTGCCTTATCATTGATTTTGCTGATCAGCGTTACCGCGAAATCACAGATCGATACCATCGCCCGTCAGGTTCTCGGAACTACGGGAGGGTCAGCAGTTGTTGCTTTAAGTTCAGGAATGGTGACAATTGATTTTACTGTGGGAGAGTGTATGGTCACTACAATCGGACCTCCTTCTCCGTTTACAGTAAAGAATTTAACTCAGGGTTTTCAGCAGCCTGAAACAACAAACAATGCACTGAATATTTCCGTTTCAAGTGTGAATTCGACGTGTACCGGAGCGAGCAACGGGGCTATATCAATTGCACCTTTAACATTTACCGGTCCTCTTACTTATTCCTGGACAGGTCCCGTAACCAGTACTTCAAATTTTGTTGCCAACCTTTCTCCCGGAACCTATGTGTATTTAGTGAGTGATGGGAATTTTTCCATTACTGATTCAGTGGTCATTACAGAAGACTCTGTGGATTGCGGAGAACAGTTAATCATTTATAGTGGAGTAACTCCGAATGGTGATGGGAACAATGACACATGGCAAATTGACGGGATCACCAACTTTGAATCGAATTCAGTTTGGATATACAATCGTTGGGGGGATATCTCCTGGCAGGCGAAAGATTATGACAATGTAACCGTGGTGTGGGATGGAAAGAACAGTGCCGGTACTCCGATGCTGGATGCAACTTACTTTTACCTGATCGAGGTAGGAGGAAAAACATATAAAGGTTGGGTGGAACTGACCCACTAAAATGAAAGAATTTAAAAACTAATTTAAGAGGATGAAAAAGATCTTAATTGCCGGACTGGTTTATTTTATGTTACTCTCTCTGAATGGCTATTCTCAGCAGGATCCGCAGTACAGCCAGTATATGTTCAACCAGATGGCCATCAACCCGGCTTATGCAGGAAGCAAGGAAGCACTTAGTACAGCAGTGTTCCTTCGGAATCAATGGACCGGACTGGATGGAGCACCTAAAACGGAAACATTTACGCTGCATGCTCCCTTGAAAAAGAAAAAGGTAGGACTTGGATTTACAGTTGTTGCTGATCAGATCGGGCCAAAGAAAAGCATCGGCGCTATGGGCTCATACGCCTACCGCATCCCGATCGGGAATGGAAAACTTGCTTTTGGATTACGTGCAGGGATCTATAACTTTACTTATAACTGGTCGGAAATTACCTATAAAGATCAAGCGGATATTTACAATACCGGGAACCGCACCTCAGTTATCGTTCCTACTGCTGATGCAGGATTGTATTACAATACCAATACAATGTACATTGGTTTTAGTGCGACCCATCTTTACAACGGACGTTTAACCAATGTCTCCAACCAGAATGGAGACGATGCACAATTCTCTCCGCATCTTTTCTTTACATTTGGAAAAGCCTGGTCACTTTCTGAAAATCTGATCTTCAATCCTTCACTGGTTGTTAAAACCGCGAAAGCTTCACCTTCCACTGCAGACCTTAATTTTAGTTTTATGATCAAACAGCGCGTCTGGTTAGGAGCTTCATTCCGCTCAACATATGGTTTAGTTGTATATACACAAATCAGCATTACTGATAAATTGCGCCTTGGTTATGCTTATGATTTTGGCTTTAATAAAATTGGCCGCGTTGGTGGCGGAAGTCATGAACTTATGATTGGTTATGATTTCAATATTTTTAAATCAAAAATGTTGTCACCTCGTTATTTATAAGAAGGAAATACGTCTAAAGAATTTATGAAAAAAATTAAATTATTCAGCTTTCTGCTCTTAACAGTAATTGTTCAAACTGCTTTTGCCCAGCTTAAAAAGGCAAATCAGCATTATGAAAATTATGAATATGCGAAAGCAATCCCGCTTTATAAAAAAGCTCTGAAGAAGGACGAAAATGCAGAAGCACTGTCTAAGCTTGCCGCATCCTATCGCATTACAAAAAACTATCAGCAATCCGAATTGTATTATGCCCGATTGATGAAGTTAAACAATGTTGATCCCATCGATCATTTTTATTATGGAATGGTTCTCAAAAATGTGAATAAGATCGATGAGGCCAAAGAACAATTCAAAATTTATGCAAACGCTGCTCCCACCGATAAAAAAGCGGAAATTTCGGTTCGCTCATGTGATGATATAAAACTCTGGATCTCTAAAACCCAGCAGTTTGAGGTCAATCCCGTAGAAAATCTCAACTCCGTTAATTCTGAATTTGGTCCTGCATTTTACAAAGACAAACTCGTTTTCGTTTCGGAAAGAAGTAAGGACATGGTTAACTATGACCAGTCTTCTTTTAATGAACAACCTTACCTCAATGTATATGTAAGCAATCTGAAAATGAATGAATCCAAGCCTGTTGTCACTTCAAGAGCGCGGCCTTTTTCTTCTAAGATAAATTCAAATTATCATGATGGACCTGTCTGTTTTAATTCGGAGCAGAATACCATGTATGTTACCCGCGTTGATTATGTCGTGAATAAAAAGGATAAAAACTTTGTGAATCTTCCCAAATTGTATATTTCCAGATTAAAGGGAAACAGCTGGGGGAAACTGGAGCCATTTGTTTACAACAATGATTCGTATGCAACTGCACATCCGAGTATTTCTTCAGATGGACAATGGTTGTTCTTTTCTTCCGGAATGCCCGGTGGTCAAGGAGGAATGGATATTTACGTTTGTAAAAAAGAAGGAGAATCCTGGTCTGCACCGAAAAATCTGGGTGCAGAGGTGAACACTTCCGGCGATGAGGTTTTTCCGTACATTCGAAAAGACGGTGCATTGTATTTTTCTTCTGATGGCCATTCCGGTTTTGGTGGGCTGGATGTTTTCTCCGCTGCAATGACTTCTGGTGGAAATTTTAATGATGTAAAAAATCTTGGCTCACCTCTGAATTCATTTACAGATGATTTCGGGATCATTTTCTCTGATGATTTGAAAACCGGCTATATCTCAAGCGACCGCCCCGGAGGAAAAGGTGCCGATGATATTTATAGTTTCATTGCGCTTAATAAATTTCTGAAAGTAGCTGGGAAATTACTTTTAAGTAATAATATCAACGATCCTGCAAAAAATGCTGAGGTGATGCTTCTTACCGAAGATGGTAAAGTTTTAACTGTCACCAACACAGACGAGTCCGGTTTTTTTAAGTTCGATAATCTGGATCCGGATAAAAAATACATGGTGAAACTGGATGAAACCGATCCGATGTTCGTAAATAAAAAGAAGTACTACATGGCAGATGAGAACAACAGGATCGTTCGTGTGACCGTGATCAATGAAAAAGGAGGGAAGTTTGTCTTTGAAAATCTTCCTTCTGATCCCAATGGACTTCCCCAGTTAGGTGCAGATGATGATCTCACTATCGCAGGTAACCTCTTGTTTGGTGATAGTCCTTCCATGCCAATGGCCAATACGAAAGTAAGCCTTGTCAATGATAAAGGAGAAGTGATCCAGACAGCTACCACCAATGCTTTTGGAGCATTCGTTTTTTCAGATCTGCCTCCCGATCAGAATTTCCTTGTACGAGTGGATGAATCAGATACACAGATCTCTCCGAATACAAAGATCATTATAACCAATAAAAGTGGTAAAGAGATCCAGACCACAACTTCTGGTTCAAAAGGAGAATTCAAATTTTCATTCATTGCTGCTGATAAGAATGTACTTAAACTGATGGCGGTAGAAGACAGTGAGCTTCGGATAGATCTTCGCGGTAAATTGATTACAGAAACAAAAGCACCTTTGAGTAACTCTGTGATCAATCTCGTAAATGAAAAAGGAGAAATCATTCAAAGTACCAAAACAGATAACGGTGGTAATTTCCTGTTTACAAATCTAGCATCCGATAAGAATATGCTTTTTGCACTTGACGAAAAAGATGCGAAATTGAAAAACTTCTCCAAGTTGTATTTGACAGATGAGAAAGGAACCATCATAAAAGAATTCACCAAAACGAATGGCAGCTTCAAATTCACCTTGCTTCCGAGTGAACAAAAGAAAATGGGAAAAATGTATGTGGATGATCCTTGGCTGAAAGTTCTTCAATTGAAAAATGATTCTAAAAAAGACAGCCTTACCATTGTAGAGAATATCTATTATAATTATGGAGATTCTAAAATTCTTCCGGAAGCCCAGAAAGCTCTTGATAAGGTAATCAACCTGATGAAGAATGATCCTCAACTAGTGATCGAACTCTCTTCTCATACGGATGCCCGTTCCACAAATGATTTCAACCTGAAATTGTCACAGCAACGTGCCAAGGCCGGAGTTGATTATATGCTTACGCGCGGGGTTGCCAAAGACAGGATTTCAGGGAAAGGGTATGGAGAAACCAGGATCCTGAATAGATGCAAGGATGGAGTAGAGTGTACCGAGGATGAGCACGCCAAAAACCGGCGGACAGAATTCAAAATTCAGCGAAAACAAAAGTAATTTTATAGCGATTTATAGCGATCAAACGCCTGAAAAGCCGGATTTATTCGGCTTTTTTAGCACTTATTAAAAACGGCATAGTAAATGCAAATGGCTGCTTATTAAAAAAAATAATATGAAAAAAATTCTTACTTCTCTCCTTATTCTTTTCAGTTTTCTTGTTCAAAATTTGAACGCGCAAACAACTCACCCTTTTGAACTTGGTTTTAATGCAGGTGCTTCCTGGCTGAAAAGCGATGTTAAAATGAAAAAACTTGGCGCTGGCTGGGGAATCACTTTTGGCCAGATGTATGGCCAGAATAAAACAAATGCAATTGACTGGGGATGGAGATTTCGTTATCTGAATGCACTTGCTTATGGACAAGACACCAAGCGTTCTAATGGGATTGCGAATAATGTTGTGCTGAATGGAAGTGTTGATACTTCCCTGAACTACATCAACAAAGGCGGATTTGTATATCAGAATCACAGAACAAAGATCGATGAAGTCTCCCTGGAATTAGTACTTGGTGCAAACCGATTGAGAGAGAACTACCGAGTATATCCTTATGTTTTTGGAGGTGCAGGTTTGGTAAGAGCTGTTGCACGTACCAACCAGTTGGATGATTTCGGAAATGAATATTCGTATGGAAACATTGATTCAAACGGAAACGCTTCAGGATCTGAAGTTATTTCTCAGTTGAATAATATGTATGATGCAAGTTATGAAACGGCGGCTGAAGGAAGCCGGACACCTCGCTGGAAGATCATGCCTTCATTGGGTGCTGGTTTAGGATTTCAGGTGATGAAAGGTTTTTCAATCGGATTGGAGCATAAAGTGACCTGGGCTTTGAATGATGTGATTGATGGTCAGCAATGGACCAATGCAAATACAACAACAGGGGATAATGATATGTATCACTATTCTTCTCTATGGCTTAAATTTAGTTTTGGACGTTCCGGAAATTCATCTTCTGCAACTTCAGCTACTACAAATCCAACAGATGTAACAACCTATTCCAATACACCTCAGAAACCAACAGTTAACTTTACCAATCCTTCTTCCTCACCGGCAACTGTAGGAACTTCAAATTATGCTGTTACTGCTGCAGTGAATAATATCTCTTCTAAAGCGGATATTTCTCTCAGTATAAATGGAACTCCCAACAATGGTTTCACTTATGATTCCTACTCAAGAACACTTACATTTAATGCAACCCTGTTGAGCGGTGCCAATGATTTTATGATCACTGCCACCAATGCGGCAGGCAGTGCTACTGCAAATGCAACAGTTATCTTTAATGAACAGCCGGTCGGTTCTCCTCCTCCTGTTGTCAAAATCACTTATCCATCTTCCAGTCCTTTTACAACGGATCAATCCGGTATCACGGTAAACGGCTCGGTGATGAATATCACTTCTGCTTCGCAGATGCTGGTTTCTGTGAATGGCTCTCCTACTAGTGCTTTCACATATAACAACTCTTCGAAATCATTCAGTGTTTCCGCACCACTAATCCAGGGCGCAAATACTTTTGTAATCAGCGCAACCAATCAAGGCGGAAGCGATTCAAAATCAACAATCGTTATTTTTAGTCCTGTTGCTTCTGGGTTCACAACTCCGGCACCAGTTGTTAATATTACATCTCCATCAATTTCTCCATACACTTCTATTGCTAATTCAGCTACCGTTAATGCCACAGTGCTTAATGTAACATCACAAAGTCAGACTTCTGTTTTGGTGAATGGTGTGAATACAAGTGCCTATTCTTTTAATCCTTCATCACACCAGTTGTCGTTTACCTTTAATCTTGTCGCCGGTGCTAATTCAGTAACTGTGTCAGGAATAAACGCGGCAGGCAATGATTCCAAGACTACCGTTATCAATTACAATCAGCCTCAGGCAATTCCTCCTCCGGTTGTAACAATTATCTCTCCTGCAGCAAACCCTTTTACCACGATGGTTAGCCCGGTAATGATAACTGCAAATGTTCAGAACGTAACGTCAGCAGGACAAATTGCTGTAACGGTGAATGGCGGACCGGTACCAACAGGGCTGGTTTCCTTCAATGCGGCATCCGGACAAATATCTTTCAATGGAAACCTGGTAGCCGGAGCAAATACTATTTCAGTGAGCGCAACAAACACGGCAGGTAACGATAGTAAATCACAAACGATCATTTATCAGCAGGCTCAGCAAGTGTCTCCTCCTGTTGTTACAATCACTC
>JALYRR010000183.1 GCA_030855265.1 Bacteroidota bacterium
GCCTTGGGTTGGCCGATCAGGAGATCAAACGTCTGAACGGGACTACCATCAAAATCCTCGGACTTGAACTTAAAAAAGTTAGATACATCCGCAGCATTAGTTTTATTCAGGGAACATTCGTCAATTTCCTTAGAAGCTGCATCCTCTTTCTTTTATTGTACCTGATCTTCGCCGACACACTAACGCTGGGTGACCTTTTCACTTTGCAGATCTATTCCTTTTTTATCTTCGGACCATTACAGGAATTGGGAAATATCATCAATATTTACCGTGAGGCGGAAGTATCACTTGAAAATTTTAAGAGCATTCTGAATACGCCGAAGGAAAAGAAACCGATGCATCCGGTAGCGGTAAAAGGAATCAATGAGCTTGTTTTCCAAAATGTAAGTTTCAAACATCAAAGCTCATCAAACAAGGCTCTTGACGGAATTTCATTTGATGTAAAGAAAGGGGAAACAATCGCTTTCGTAGGTCCATCCGGATCGGGGAAAACAACTCTTGTAAAACTCCTAGTCGGATTGTATCAGCCGATTGAAGGTGAAATTCTTTACAATGGTACAGAAGGATCACAGATCGATATGGATCAATTGCGTTCCCAGATCGGTTTTGTAACACAAGATACACAGTTGTTTGCAGGAACCATCAAAGAGAATCTATTGTTTGTAGCTCCAAATGCCACAGATGAAGAATGTATGGATGTATTAAAAAAAGCGGCGTGTCATACTTTATTATCTCGGGCTGATAAAGGTCTCGACACAATGATCGGAGAAGGTGGAGTAAAAGTTTCAGGAGGTGAAAAGCAGCGTTTATCTATCGCACGCGCATTGCTGCGTAAACCAACACTAATGGTTTTTGACGAGGCAACTTCCTCATTGGATTCTATTACAGAAGAAGAGATCAGTAAAACGATATCTGCTTTGTCACAACAGAAAAGCCAGGTCAGTATTCTGATCGCACACAGGCTAAGTACAGTAATGCATGCTGATAAAATAATGGTGCTTGAAAAAGGAAAGATCATTGAACAAGGAAAGCACGACGAGCTGATCAGTATGGGCGGATTGTACTATGCGATGTGGAGACAGCAGATAGGGGAACGGCATTAGTAGTCTAAAGTCTTTAGTCATAAGTCTTAGTCCTTAGACAAAAGAGAAAAGACAAAAGAGAAAAGTAGGACAGTTTTAGCGGAGCCTTTTTCGCTGGAGGAATCCGGGAGGATTTATCACGATGGGACAGAAAGAGTTTTTGAACAATACTTTTTTCTTTTCAAAACCACCAAGACGATTATCGTACACGAGGCAATAATATCCTTTTGCATATCCTGATATATTCAATGAATTTCCGTATCCCTGTTTTACAATTGCTCCGTAAGGATTGTAAACAATGAAGTAGGTGTCGCCCGTAAAATTTAGTGTTTGGTTTTTATCGGTAATTGTATAATTTACTGGTTCTTTCTTGGAGTAATAAACGACTGCATCTGAGAATCTGCTCATCTTGTCATATCCTTTCTGACGAACACGAAATTTATTTTCACCACTATTGAGCACAACAGGAACTGAATATGAATTAGGTGTAGGGCTACCAATTCCATTCACCTCTCCAACTTTCACCCATTTGTCAAAAATAAATTGCTCAACTATATAGGGAAGCGATCCTTGTTCATCGCTGGAGGTCCAGCTGACCATCCCATCCCTTGAAATCTTAAAGGATTGGATCACAAAAGTGGAAATGATCTTCTCGGTTTTTTTGTCATTTCCTTCTCCACCTTTTTTGTCATCTCCACCCGCATAGCTGGAAACGTTGATAAGGAATACTGAAAATAACAAAAGGTAAAGTGCTCTTTTCATTGTAGTTATGAGATGGTTTTTGTCATAACAAAAGTAGAGCAGTTTGAAAGTCAGCGGAAGGAGGACCCTGAAAGTAATGAACAGCGATGTGTTAATTACCTCTGCGGCCCTTTGTTAATGATGCTTCTGGAATTGTTAATAGTGTTAATAACCCTGAATAATCTGTTTTGAAAGGTGTTCAGGGCTTCACATTTACAAGAAGTGTCCGGAACTGCTTTTTACAGTACAAAGAATCGGTCTCCGTTACATTGATTGTCCCGTATGTGCTGCCCCATTTGAGTTGCAGGGAATTCGAACTGTCATTTTTTACAACGATACAATCCGAAGGGAATTTCCATTCATAGGTTGACTTGTCCGAAGCGGGAACAGAAAATGTGATAGTCTCCCCGGCATCAATTAATGTTTTTCCGGAGATAAACGGCATTGAGATCAAACCAAAATCGTAGGCTGTCCACAGCGTGGAATGGAAATTTTTATCCTTTGAGAAGAAGCCTTTTTTTCCTCCCTGCAATTTACAATAGCCGGGATCGACCATCAATGCATGACTTAATTTATTGATACGGTAAAACACCACCATTTCTTTTCCTGCGGAGTTATAATAACCGTTTCTTTCTATATCCCGGTGATCAAGGAAATGAGTAAAGGTTTCTGTACGTGTGGTCTGATGCAAATTCGTCCATTGCTCCATGAGTTCCACGCCGTTTCTTTTATTCACGATCCAGTCGCTGTTGCCTTGGTAAACGATCATACGCGGATAGTTCCCGCTGTAATTGCGGTTGTTCTTCCTGACAATGTCACCCCATTTCTGCGGAGATTTTACTCTCCATCCCAACATCGCCATTGCACCGGATATGATCCCTCTTCCTGCTTTGTAAGGCGCACCCGCAAAAATGCTTCCGGCGTTGAATGTTTCCGGATAGTCAGCCATCATGATCACGCCCATTGCTGCTCCTGCCGAAAGCCCGGTGATAAAAACCTTTGATGAGTCTATACCATAACCCGTTTTCATATGATCGATCATCTTTTTTATAGATGCATTTTCGCCGCGATTCTTTTTGATATGCCGACGTTTATACCAACGGAAGCATTTTTCTGGATTATTGAAAAAACGCTGCTGAGGATACAATACATAAAAACCATATTCATCTGCGAGTTTATTCCATCCGGTTTGTGCTGCAACAGATTCTGCACATTGTGTGCAACCGTGCAGGACAACCACGAGCGGATTTTTTTTGTTTTTATCAATGGAAGAGGGAGTATGGACATACATTTTTAAATGTCCTTTGTTTCTTCCGAAATGACGGATCCTTTTAAGCTCCTGAGCAGGAATATTGAAACTCAGAAATAGTAACAGAATGCTCAGAAAGTGTTTGTTATTCAACCCCAGCATGTTTTGATTTTTTGGCGTCAAGTCCGATTGCATTCAGATTTTTCATGCGTTTTTTATTTAAATATAAGGTTTTATATCTACGAACACATCTATAAGGATCATTGTTTTGATTAGTAGTGCATCTTTTTCTGTAGAAAAAAAACCCCATGTTTTTTGTTTAATAGAACCTAACCAATCATTATTTTTACTTTCTCTTTCATACTTACCGGAAAGAATAAAATTTTATGGAAACGCTGAGTGCAGAGCAACAAAAAACTTTCAATGCTGAAAAGCAGATTTCTTATGCTCGCGCGGTCGTAATTATTTTCGGAACCTTTTCTTTTTTCTTCCTGAATGAACAGTATTTAAAAAAAGAACTTTCCTATGGACTTCTTGGTTTGATCTGGATTTATGGTACCTACGTGCTTTGGTTCAAGCCTTATGAAAAGTATCCTATTTTCCTGGCCAGTTGGTTCACTTACATCAGTGATTGTGTTTTTGCTACCTTATGGATCTATGCCACGGGAGGATTCTATTCTCCTTTCCATGTGATTTTATATACTTCGATAATTGCTGTCGCATTTCGGTTTGATCTTAAAACCACCATGTTTACGGCAGCTTTGTATACAGTCAGCTATTTCCTCCTGCTTTATTTCATGGATCAGCTCGATAATAATTTTGGGATGACCCTTGTCCGAACAGGATTTTTCTTCATCATAGGTTTTATGACCGTACTGATCACGCGTGAAACTCTTGAGCAAACCAGACAGAAAATTAACATGCAAGCTCTGGCGAAAGAAGCTCAGGATGCTCACCGCTTATTGGCCGACAGCCAGCATCAGCTTTCACTCTTGAATCAGATTCTGGAACTCCGGAATTCAATATTTACCCATGCCGAACAAAATGCGATGATCGGAAGTTATTCCTGGAACCTGAACACAAATACACTTGATTATTCTGACAATCTCTTTCGCTTATTGGATCATGAACCAGGTGATTTTCAACCAAGCTTTGAAAAGTATCTCAGTTTCCTTCATCCGGAAGATCAGGAAGCAATGATTGAATCAGGAAAAAATGCTGAAATGATTGATTTTAAACCGAAGACAGAAATTCATCGGGTGATAAAGCCCAATGGGCAAATAAAGTATTTAAGAGCGACAGGACAGATCATTGAAGAAGGGAATGAAAGAAAAATGATCGGTACTTTACAGGATATCACTTCAGATATAAAATTACAGGAGCAGCTCAAATTGAAAAACATGGAACTGGAGCAGATCAATAATCAGCTGGCTTCGTTTAATTATTTTGCCAGCCATGATCTCCAGGAACCTGTTAGAAAGATTCAGACTTTCAGTCAGCTCATCCTTGAAAAAGATGATCAGATTATGGAAACATCACGCGGTTACCTGGATAGAATATCTTCTTCGTCCCGCAGGATGCAAAACCTGATTCAGGCTTTCCTTAATTATTCCAAGATCGGAAATGCTGTGATGATCCTTGAAAAAACAAACCTGAATGATTTAGTGAAGGATGTAATTTCCAATTTGCAGGAACTAATCGAAGAAAAGGATGCGAGAATTGAAGTTGAGAATCTTTCATCTCTCCCTGTGGCTCCTGTTCAGTTTCATCAGTTGTTTATGAATCTGCTAAGCAATGCAATAAAATACGGTCCTTCCGATAAAAGCCCTGAGATTCATATCAGATCAGAAAGTGTTGAAGGCCGAAGACTCAATTTTAAACTGGCGAATAAAAACATTCTTTATCGCAAGATCACAGTGGAAGACAATGGGATAGGTTTTGACGAACAATATTCAGACAAAATTTTCGAAGTGTTTCAGCGCCTTCATAGTAAAGATAAATACGGTGGAAGCGGAATCGGACTTGCAATTTGTAAACGGGTAGTCGAAAGTCACAAAGGTTTCATTGGAGTGACCAGTGAACCGGGTAAAGGATCCAAATTCTCGATATATATTCCTGAAACCTAGAACGCGAGATGTGCTCCACCAATGTGTTCCATGAATTCAATCACAGGTTGAGTCTTGAGTCCTTTCTCATCTCTTTCTTTTTGAAAATGAAGAAACGCTGAGACTGATAATATAAGATCCTGGATCTCTTTATTTTTGTAGGAGGAGAGGTGGACAAATGTGTTTCCGTCGTTTTTCAAAAGCACACGGTAAGTAAAATTCTTTTCAGGCAATTGTCCGAATACTTCAAGGAAATCAGCAATATTCCGTTTGTTTGTTTCTATAAAATCAGCCTTGACTGTATATGTCACCATTACTGTTATCATAATCCAATTTTTTATTATTCTCCGAGGTCTTTAACCATATAATGATTCAGCGTTTTGAATCCCATACTTTCCCAGAATTTTTTTCCTGATTCATTGCTGATCGTTACCTGAAGATCTAAGAAATCTACCTTTTCCTCTTTAAGCCATTTCAGGATTTCCTTGATGAGGAATGACCCTGCACCTTGTCCGCGTTGCTTTTCATCAATAAACGTATCTCCGATATAAGCTTTTTTAGTTTTTTCAAAAATCGCGGGTCGGGTCGAAACAACGATCATGGAATAGCCGACAATTGTTGAATTGTTTTCAAGAACAAATAGAGTGGTTCCCGGTGTGTTGATCAACCGGATAATATCATTGACGATTATTTCTTTGTAATTGCTGACAGGACGGAAAACGACACTCAGTCCTTTATGGAATTCGATCAGTCCGATCCACAAAGGGAGAATTTGACTTGCATCAGCAACAGTGGCTTTACGGATACTTTTCATGAAATGTTTTTTTCGAAGTTAAATCTTTTATTCATTGGTCGGCCTGGACCACTAAACATTTTCCCTTGACGGATGTTGTTATTTCGGAAGGATGATTTGATTATATATCTACCTTTACCGGACAAAATTTTAAACCATTTAAAAACTAAAATATGTTACAGAATTTCAAATCAATTATTGCTGCAGCGATGATAGTTGCAAGCACAGGAGTAATCAACGCACAATTAAAAGTTCCTGCACCAAGCCCGCTTCAAACCGTGAAACAGGCTTTTGCCCTTTCGGATATTTCAGTTGAATATTCCCGCCCAAGTGTGAAGGGCCGCGTTATTTTTGGTGATGTGGTTCCTTTTGGAAAAGTATGGAGAACAGGTGCTAACAGCGCTACGAAAATAACTTTTGGTGAAGATGTGAAAGTAGAAGGTACTGCAGTCGTTGCAGGAACGTATGCTATTTACACCATTCCGAATAAAGACTCCTGGGAGATCATGTTATACAAGGATCTTACTCTTGGAGGAAATGTAGCTGAGTATAAAAAAGAAAATGAGGTTGCACGTTTTACTGCAAAGCCAAAATCGATAACAGATAAAGTGGAAACATTTACCATTGATATTGCGGATTTAAGCGCAACTTCTGCTAATATTCAATTGGTATGGGATAAGACCCGTGTTTCATTTAATGTGGTTGCCGACATTGATGCTAAAATGATGAAGAACATCGAAACTGCTCTTGCAGCTGATTCCCGTCCTTACTTTCAGGCTGCTACTTATTACTATGATAACAACAAAGATCTGGCTAAGGCAGCTGAGTGGACAGAAAAAGCGATTGCAAATAATCCGAAAGCATATTGGATTCTTTTGCTGAAAGCGAAAATTCAAGCGAAACAAAATAACAAAGCAGGAGCTGTAGCCACAGCTGAGCAGGTGATTGTTCTTGCGAAAGAAGGCAAGAATGACGACTATGTTGCAATGGCTGAAAAGCTGATCGCGGAGAATAAGAAATAATTCATGGGTCTCGAATCCCTGAAGGCGATATGCCGTTCCGCTGGCTTCTTCGTGGATCGTCATTCCGGACTTGATCCGGAATCTCATGGCGATATTGCTCCTAAAATAGAAAGCATGTAATTTCCTTTTATCATGATAACGATCCTGCTGTTTGGCGGGATCGTTTATTTTTGTGCCTGTCGGTTATTCAGAAATAATTGAATGAGTAGCGAAAAGATCATCACGAGCAAACAGCCGATTACATTTAGCCAGAGAAAAGCGGTCAGATCAGTGATCCATGCATAAACTATAAAAGCTTCAGCAATCAGCGCTGAAATGAAAACTGCAGTGCCACTTGTCTTTTTCATAAAAAACGCAACGAGGAATATTCCGAGGATGGTCCCATAGAATAAAGAACCCAGAATGTTTACTGCCTCTATAAGGTTACCTAATCTGTT
>JALYRR010000023.1 GCA_030855265.1 Bacteroidota bacterium
GAATTTTCTGTGAACGTTTTAAACTTCGTTCACGCAATTGAAGCAGGGTCAAAATAAGTGCAATGCCCATTACAATGGCAAGAACATAGAACCAGGCTCTTTTCCAGAGGGGTGTAACCACGTCAAACGTATAAGAAACTGGTTCCTTGTTCCAGAGTCCGTCGTTATTTGAAGCCTTCAGCAGGAACGTATAAGTTCCCGGAGGAAGATTGGAGTAGGTCGTACTGGTCACTTTTCCTTCCGGCAACCAATTGTCGTCAAATCCTTTCAGCATGAATTGATATTTTACTTTGCCGGGGATGGTCTGACAGATTGCGATAAAATCAAAGGTCACGTGATTCTTATCATACGGCAATCGAAGATTAACCGGCAGTCCGTTTTTTATGCTGTCCGAATATGGTTTCAGATCAACAGTTTCGAGGAACAAACGGATGTTGGTGATGTGTGATTGAGCCTCGGTTATATTTACTTTTTCTTTTTTCGGATCATAGATCGTAACACCACCGATGGTTCCGATCCAAAGCTTTCCATCATCATCCTTGAAAAAAGAATTCTGATTACATTCAAGTCCAATGAACCCTTCATCTTTTCCATAATGCTTCAGAACCACCTCTTTCTGATTCACGAAACGATTCAAATCAAGTTTATCGATTCCATTGTTTGTACCTAACCAGAGATTTCCTTCATCATCCGGTTTAACATAGTAAACAGTATTTGAGCTTAGTCCATCGATCTCGCTGATCATGCGGAATGATTTCCCATTATAAACACAGGCCCCGGCATCTGTGCTGAACCACATGTACCCGTAATTGTCGCGGGCAATATTCCTGATGCGCGGAAAACCTTCAGGACGAAGAATGGTAGTAAAAAGTTTTCCATCATATTTGATGATTTTATCCGGCGAACCGAACCAAAGATTCCCCAATTTGTCCTCGTAAATGGCATTGACACCCTGGATAGAAAAACCCTGCTGTTGCCCGTAAGCCTGGAAAGTTTTCCCATCCCATTTATCTACCCCGTTTTCCGTTCCGATCCATATAAAACCTTTTTTATCCAGTAATAGAGCCTGAATGCGGTTTCCATGCAGACCGTTTCTCACATCATAATTTTTGAACTTTTTCCCATCGTAAATACTTACACCGGCAGCCGAAGTTCCAAACCAGATGTTTCCAACTTTGTCTTCACAAATACTCCAGACATTGTTGAATGCGAGTCCTTCTTTTTCGGCGACAAAATTCTGCAAGTGAATGCTGTCCTTGTTTTTCCAGGCAGAATAATCCATTTTAGACACACCTCCGCCCCAGGTTCCTATCCACATATTTCCTTTGCTGTCCTTGAAGAAAGACATCACTGTATTATTTGTGAGACCCTGAGATTCATTGATATTTACAAAAAGATCATTTCTGTATTTGCTCACTCCTCCGCCAAATGCACCGAACCACATATTTCCTTCCTTGTCCTGAATAATGCCTGTGATCATTGGGTTGCAGAGACCGTTGGCCTTGGTGATCAGTCGTTTTTTACCATAACTGTATCTTGTCACACCAAGCGAATTTCCAGCCCAGATCACTCCGCTTGAATCTTTGTAAAGCCGGTAAGTGGTTTCAGAACTGCTTTTGCCATTAACCTTTAAAGTATCCAGCGTTCCGCCACCGGCGTATGCTTTCGAAAGGTCGTAGGTATTAATTCCTTTGTGAGTCGCGATCCAAATTTTATCTCCGTTCACGAGAATATCACGCGTTCGCATATCATTCAGTCCGTGTTCGGTTGTGAACCTCCGCATCTTTTTACCGTCATAACAGAACACACCATTGAGCATGGTGGCGATCCAGGTATTACCTGCTTTGTCCTGAACTATTGACCAAACCTGAAAATTTCCAAGTGAATCGTTCAGGGAAAATTCTTCAAATTTTTTACCATCGTAGATCACAATTCCACTGCTGGTGCCCATCCAGAGCCTTCCATCACTGTGTTTAATGATCTTGTAAATGGTTTTCTGATTGATGAGTGTATCACTTACTTTCGAGATCTTGTTATTGGAAAAACTGTTGAGGCCGGTAGCGGTACCAATAAGGATGCGTTCATTATCCTCATATACGCTATACACGCGGTTGTTGTTAAGTCCGTCGCGGGTGCTGTAATTATGAAATTTCATCCCGTCGAAACGGCTTACCCCTCCACCATTGGTTGTGAGCCAGATGATTCCGCTCTTATCCTGAAAAAGATCAAGGATCTGGGATTGGGGCAGTCCTTCTTCAATGGTGAAATTCTTAATATTAAGTTGCTGTGCCGCTGAAGAATTCCAGAGACAAATGAAGATTAAAAAGAAGGCAATTATTTTGACGGTCCGCCGGTTCACAAAGAATGTGTTTATACTGCATAAAATAAAAGAAAATTCGCCAGATTACCAATAAAAACCTGCTCAAAAAACCGTACTTTTGCAGCCTTAAAAAATCAATCGATGATCTCAGTATCCAATCTTTCCCTGCGTTATGGGAAACGCGTTTTATTTGACGAAGCAAGTATAAAATTTACTCCGGGCAACTGTTACGGGGTTATTGGCGCCAATGGAGCCGGAAAATCAACCTTCATGAAGATCCTTTCCGGGGAAATTGAAGCCACCACAGGCCAGGTTTCCATCACTCCCGGTGAGCGCCTTAGTGTGCTAAGTCAGAACCACTTTGCATTTGATGCATTCCCTGTATTACAAACTGTAATGATGGGAAATAAGAAGCTTTGGGAGGTGATGCAGCAGAAAGATGCGATCTATGCAAAAACGGATTTCAGTGATGCCGATGGACTAAAAGCAGCGGAACTCGAGAATCAATTTGCAGAGATGAACGGCTGGAACTTCGAAAGTGATGCCGGAAATATGCTGAGCGACCTTGGTGTTAAAGAAGAATATCATGACCGGATCATGGGCGACCTTAACGGTAAAGAGAAGGTACGCGTGCTTTTAGCTCAAGCCCTTTTCGGAAATCCCGACATCCTCCTTCTGGATGAGCCAACCAATGACCTTGACGTTGAAACAATCGCCTGGTTGGAAAACTTTCTTGCTAATTTCGAGAATACAGTGATTGTTGTTTCCCACGACAGGCACTTCTTAGATGCTGTTTGTACACATATTGCCGATATTGATTTCAATAAAATTCAATTGTATACCGGTAACTATACGTTCTGGTATGAATCAAGCCAGCTGGCTTTGA
Source organism: Bacteroidota bacterium (assembly GCA_030855265.1). Classification (GTDB taxonomy): domain Bacteria; phylum Bacteroidota; class Bacteroidia; order 2-12-FULL-35-15; family 2-12-FULL-35-15; genus 2-12-FULL-35-15. The sequence continues at coordinate 3,207 of JALYRR010000023.1, forward strand.
GACAACGTTCGGATCAGAATAAAAAGACAGAAGACAAGCGGAAAGAACTCCAGGAATTTGTGGAGCGATTCAGCGCCAATGCATCCAAATCCAAACAAGCAACCAGCCGTAAAAAATTACTTGAGAAGCTTGTGATCGATGATATTAAACCAAGCACCAGGAAATATCCGGGGATCATTTTCAAGGCGGATCGCGACTGCGGAGATCAGATCTTAGCTGTAGATAATTTATCGAAAACTTCGAGCGAAGGACAAACACTTTTTTCCAACATTACTTTTACTTTGACCAAAGGTGATAAGGTGGTGATCCTTTCGAAGGAACATCTTGCTATTACTTCCTTTTTCGAGATCCTGATGGATGAAGAAAAAGCCGATAAAGGAGAAGTTGCCTGGGGAAGTACCATTACACGCTCTTACCTTCCGAATGAGAATGCAAAATTCTTTACTGAAGACCTAAACCTGATCGACTGGCTCCGTCAGTATTCCAAAGACAAAGACGAAACATATATCCGCTCCTTTCTGGGAAGAATGCTTTTTACGGGAGAAGAAACGTTTAAGAAATCAAATGTACTTTCCGGAGGTGAAAAAGTTCGTTGCATGGTTTCACGCATGATGCTTACGAATGCCAACTGCCTGATCCTGGATGAACCAACCAACCACCTGGATCTTGAATCCATCACAGCTTTCAATAATTCCCTGAAAGACTGGAAGCACGTGGCCCTGTTCACTTCTCATGATCATGAGTTTGTGCAGACTGTTGCCAACCGCATCATTGAACTGACACCAAATGGTATCATCGACAAACGAATGAGCTATGATGAATACATCTCCGATGAAACAGTGAAAGCAATGAAGGAAAAAATGTACCCGAAAGCAGTTAAGGTAAAATAGAAGCAAGATATAAGAGGCAAGAAGCAAGAACAATAAGGTTAAGAGCGCTCCCAAACGGGGGCGTTTTTTTGTTTATAATCCTTTGATAACGGCTTTATTTTTGTGCAGAATTCCCCGGAGTTAAACCATAGAAATATGCCATTGAAATTGAATGTTATTGATGAGTTCTCTACCCTGGATACCCTTATTCTTGGGATCGCGACCGATATGAATGCTCCCGGAACAGCCAACCCAAAATCACGCTTTCATATTAAGCATAGCTCTTACCCCACGCAGGATGCTGTTCTCAATGAAATGGACGCAATTGAAAGAGTTTTACTGGAAAATGGTGTAAAAATTTTCCGTCCGCAAAACATTAAAAACAAGACTCAGATTTTTACCCGGGATCTTGGATTTGCCATTGGTGATGAGTTTTTTATTTCGAGTATGAATGAAAACCGCCAGCCTGAAATTACAGGAATTCAATATCTCATTGATCTGTTTGATAAGGATAAAATTGTTGACACTTCCACTCAGGACGGAGTTAACATTGAAGGTGGTGATGTGATCGTGCACAATGAAAAAGTATTCGTGGGATTAAGCGGCAGAACGAATAAGGAAGGTGTTGAATTTCTCAGAAAAAAACTCGAAGGGAAAAAAACTGTGATGGAAATTCAGCTTATTGTTGACAGAAATGATCATGAAGCCCATGCATTGCATCTGGATTGTGTGTTTCAGCCTCTTGGAAAAAATCATGCGATCATTTATGAAGATGGGATTAAAAATCCGGAAGAATTATACAAAAGCATTAACCTTCCTGACGACAATATTTACAAAGTAAATGAATGGCAATTCGTAAGCATGTTCACCAATGTCCTTTCCATTTCCAATGATACTGTCATAATTGAAAGAGAATTTATTGAGCTAAAATACTGGCTCCTCGAAAGAGGGTTCAAGGTGATTGAAGTAAATTTCCGTCAGACTTCCCGACTCAGTGGACTTCTGAGGTGCGCTACATTACCTCTCATTAGAAAATAATTTACGAAATAAAAACCACAGCTTGCATGGATTTGCAAAGCTGTGGCTCGAATAAAATTGGAAATTCGAATTACTTCCTCATAGGCTTATTTCTTGAAAAGCTTTTCTTCTTCCCTGCGAATGCTTTTTTAACCTTGATCTCCGGATTGTAAACAGGTCCCGTTCCTAAATGCTCAGGCAAAGGTATTTTATTGACTTCGGCGTCGATAAGCGTTTCAATCTGCTTAAACTTCTGCTGATCATATTCATTTATAAATGTAAGCGCAACACCTGTGGATGCAGCTCTGGCTGTCCGGCCGATACGGTGAATATAATCTTCCGCATCTCCCGGTACATCGTAATTAATCACCAGTCCGATGTCCTCGATATCAATACCTCTTGATAAAATGTCGGTTGCCACAAGGATCTGTAAACTTTTACTTCTGAAATTTCTCAGGACTTCCTCACGCTCACCCTGCTCCAGATCGGAATGAATAGCTTTTGCTTTTAATCCAGCTTTTATCAGGTCCCGCTCCAGCTCTTTTACTTTGATTTTCGTGCTTACAAATATGATCACGCTGCTCAGGTCCTTTCCTTCCAGCAATGATTTGATAAGATTGTTCTTCTGAGTATCATACACTAGGTAAGCTCCCTGAACAACTCCGGCTGCCGGCTTGGAAATAGAAATACTGATCTGCTCCGGGTCTTTCAATAATTTGGTTGCCAGTGTTCTGATCTTAGGTGGCATGGTTGCCGAGAACATCAGCGTTTGTCTCTCCTTCGGAAGGTAAGTAGTGATCTTTAAAATATCATCCACAAAACCCATATCAAGCATACGATCTGCCTCATCAAGAATCAGATGTTTCAGTTGATCCAGTTTTACATACCCCATATTCAGGTGAGCCATCAAACGTCCCGGGGTCGCAATGATTACATTTGCTCCATCAGTAAGCGCTCTTCTTTCGCGCTCAAACACACTTCCATCACTTCCACCATAAATTGCCAATGAACTTACGGAAGTAAAATAGGAGAAGCCTTGTAATGCCTGATCAATCTGCAAAGCCAACTCACGTGTAGGCACAATGATAAGTGTATCGGTTGTTTCTGTTGGGTTGATGCTAAGCTTGTGTAGAATAGGCAGCAGGAAAGCGGCTGTTTTGCCGGTTCCGGTCTGTGCGCATCCAATAAGATCCTTGTTGTTTAATATGATGGGAATCGCTTGTTCCTGAATGGGTGTTGGGTTTTCAAAACCCATTGAGTCAAGACCTTCCTGAAGGTTGCTTGCAAAATTTAATTCTCTAAACTTCAATTTTTCTGATTATTTTGTTTACACGAAGATAAGGTTTATTTCCTTGGTAAATACCTGAAAGCGTGAATGTCATGCATTTTCGGACTATGCCATTTCCTATTATTTTGATATATTCGTAAAGATTTATTCCAATGTTTAAGATTGTTTTTAAAATGGGGGGCTGGAAGATTACTCACTTTCTCCCCGATGAAATTAAAAAATGTGTGATAGTGGTTGCTCCTCATACCAGCAACTGGGATTTTGTTTACGGGATGGGGGCGGTGAAAAACATGAACCTTTACCCTCGTTTTGCAATCAAAAAGGAGTGGATCCGTTTTCCATTAAAAAAACTTATGTTCTCTCTTGGTGCCCTGCCAGTTGACCGTACAGGAAGTTCGGCAGGAGAAAAAAAGGGCACAGTTGATGCAATGGCCGACCTGTTTAAATATCATGATGTGTTGCGACTGGTCATTACACCGGAAGGCACACGCAAGAAAGTGGAAAAATGGAAAACGGGATTTTATTATGTTGCGCTTAAAGCAAATGTGCCTATCGGTCTTGGATTTATGGACTATCAAAAAAGAGAATGCGGTGTTTATTCAGTGATTTACCCAAGCGGCGATTTTAAAGCAGATATGAAAATGATCATGGATTTTTATCGCGACAAACAAGGAAAGAATCCGGAAACATTTGCTGTGGATGCCGAATTGAGCAGATAAATAGTAATCTGCATTCTATTCAAAAACCAATTTTCAAAAATTAAAAACCGTTATAGTGATCTTTACTAATTTCTCAGAATCCCCTAATTTTCTAAAATTAAAATCCGTGTACCTGAGGCCAAAACAACTTGTATGAAAAAAATCTCCCTGATCGCAGCGATCACCGTACTCACATCCTTTGCGTATGCGCAAAACCGCAGCATTGAATTCGATCATTCCGAATGGAAAACACTTCTTGCGAAAGCAAAAAAAGAGAACAAGCTCATCTTCGTGGATTGTTACACCACCTGGTGCGGACCCTGCAAATTCATGGCAAAAACGGTTTTCACAAATGATACCGTAGCGGATTTTTACAATACCAATTTTGTGAATGCCAAGATCGATATGGAAAAGGGAGAAGGATTAAAATTGGCTAAACAATATGGAATCAAAGCCTATCCAACCATGCTGTATGTGAATGGAGACGGCGAACAAATTCACCGCACCTGCGGATCTTCCTATGCGCAGGATTTTATTGCGGCTGGTAAAGACGCCATGGATCCTGAAAAACAAATGGCATCGTATGCCCGGAAGTTTAAAAAAGGTTCTGCCGATGCATCGCTTGCCTACACGTATTTCGGACTCCTCGACAATGCCTGCCAGAAATATGAATCAGAACTGGAAAACTATTTCTTTAAGCAAAAAGAAACGGAATATACTTCCCGCGGAAGCTGGAATTTGATTAAAACCTATGTGAATACCTACGATTCGAAAATCTATCAGCACCTTGAGAAAAACAAGGCAGCCTACGCAGCGTTGTATTCGGTTGATTCGGTTGAGGATAAGATCAACACTGTATATAAGATCAGGCTCAACACTGCAATGTTCGATAAGGACAAACAAGTTTATGCAGATCTTAAAGCAAAATATAAATTACTTGGAAATAAAGAAACAGAAAAAGTACTAGCTTTCTCCGATCTGAATATGTTGTTTCAGGAGAAGAACTGGACTGCATTTGCTCCAGCGATGAATGAATACATGAAAAAATACAACGATCTGGATGCCGGCAGAATCAACCGTTATGCATGGTCAGTTTATGAAGAAGTAAATGATCCGGTTATTCTTGAAAATGCAGCTGTATGGATCAAAAGAGCAATTGAACTGCAGAATATCTATTCGTTCAACGACACGTATGCCTGGATCTTATTTAAGTTGGGCAAGAAGGAAGAGGCACGAATGATCGCGGAAAAAGCCATTGCTCTTGCAAAGCAGAACAATGAGGATCATACCGAAACGGATGAGTTACTGAAGAAGATAGCAACAATTGAATAGAGGTAATTGACTGAATTAAAGGATTTATCGACCGTTTCGATCTACTTATCCAAATTAGTTGACCGCTACTGCTTTATTGAATATCTTTACTTTATATGATCTTGAATTTTCGCTTTCTCCTGAGCATTCTTCTATTCAGCATTCATTCTTATGCACAGCAGGTTCCTGCTGTGGAAGAAAACATTTCCAACCTTGTTACTTTCGGAAAAGACGGTGAACAGTCATGGGGAGATGACGACTTTTCGCAAACATTCTTTTTTATCATTCCTAAATTCCAGGTGGGTTCTGTCTATATCCGTGTGTTCGATGCCGAGACCAGCGGGGAAAATGATGAAAAGAAAATGGACTACAATACCAAAACGAAATACACCATTTATGGCGGAAAGTCCTGTTTTACCGCCAGGGATGTTCGTCACAATCAGCCACAAGGTAATTACAAAAGCGGAAATCAGCTCTATTCTAAAACTTTCGGTGCAAACGAAATCTATGATGGCGAATGGTATACATTTGGTCCTCTTAATCCACCGGAAGGCGAACTTGTAAATGAATATGGCGGCTATATATTTAAGATCATCGCTGAAGGCATCAGTGGCGATGACGGAAACCTGTACCGTTATTTTCTAAGCTCATCACCTACAGAAAACAAAGCTGTGGAAGGCTCGAATGCATTTACTTTTGAATACACTTTTCGTTTGTCCGACAATCAGAATAACACTGCTCATCTTTATCCCTATGTGGAAGAAAATGTGTTTTCCGTTAAAATATCTAACTTTGATTTTGATAACGATGGCCATGTGAATATTGTCTCCATGACCAAAAAAGGCGAATTGAGTAAAGCTTCCGGGGATAACGTTTGGGCGGAGACCAGTCACCTGATCGTTGAAAAAGAAAAGAAAACAACGCTGGATGTTCAATTTATCAAGAACAAAAAAGTGCCGATCAGGAATAACAATGTTACATTGTTTGTAACCAATCAGGACGGACAGCTGTTACCTATTTACACAGCGCCCATTGGCGGAATTCCTCATCATAATTATAAAATTCAGTTCAAGCAAAAAAAGAAAACGAGCCCCTACTAATTAATAAAAAACAGATTGATTTGAAACCATTCTTTAAGATCCTTACTGCTTTTTTATTATTGTTTTCTTCCGCATTTTCTCTTTTCTCCCAAGCCTATCAGTTTAAAAATTACAGTGTGGACAATGGCATTACCCAGCCTTATGTATACACCATCAACCAGGATAAAAATGGCTACCTGCTCATCGGAACGGGTGAAGGCTTATGCAAATTCGATGGGATCAATTTCAAATCATTTTATACAAAGGATGGGGTCGCCGAAAACTTTGTCACATCCAGTTACAGGGACAATGCAAGGAATTTATGGTTGGGCCATTCACAGGGGAGTGTCACTTTTTATGATGGTAAAGTTTTTAAAGTGATAAACACAAGCGGCTTCTCAAAAAGTCCCGTAACCTGCATCATTGGTGATGACAAAGGCAGCGTTTGGTGTTCAACTCAGAATGATGGCATCTTCCGGATAAATAAAAATTTCGAGGTGGATGTTTTCAAAATTGAATTTAATCAGGAAAATATTTTTTCGATTAATTTTACGAGAAGCGGGCAATTACTTGCAGGGACAGGGAACGGAATAATGGTGTATAACCTTGTCGGAGAAAAAAGGAAGCCCGTTTTTGTTTCTCTCGTTGAAAGCATCCCCGAAACAAAAATTCAATGCATCATTAAAAAGAATAACTCCGGAAGCTTCTGGATAGGAACAGAAGACGAAGGCTTGTTTCTTTTGACCCCCGCGAAAAACAAAGCTGAGCTTTTTAAAGCCGAATCAATCGGAAAAAAAGTCAATTTCGATATTGTGAATGTTCAGGATGTTTACGAAGATGCCCTCTCCAACTTATGGATCGCGACCTTCGGAGACGGGGTAATAAAACTGAGTCTTTCTCTCAATACACTTCAGTATGGTGAGGCGCAGCGCTTTTCCGAAGACAACGGACTCGGAAACAAATATACGAAAAGCATATACGCCGACCACGAAGGAAACATTTGGGTGGGTACATATGGAAGTGGCCTGGTGCATCTTACAGATAACTGTTTCACGTTTTATTATCACACGCCCAATGAATACAGTAACAATGTCACGTCTATTCTTATCACTCCGGAAATTAAATGGTTTGGAGTGGAAGACGGTCTCATAAAAATTGAACCCGAAGCCAAACAAAAATGGATCTTCTACGGCAAAAAAAGCAATTTCTTAGAGGATAAGATAACTGCATTATACCAGAAAGACAGTAGTCATCTACTTATCGGAACTGAAAAGAACGGCGCATATGAATTGGATATTCCTACTTCAAAATTCAGGAAGCTAAATCTTCCAAACGACCAGCTTTCATCGGCAGTGAATTGCATTACAGGAAATGAAATGGGTTGCTGGATCGCCACAAGGAATGGTTTATTCCAATTCAACACGGAGAATGAAGTAAGCGCGCATTATACTACAGAGAACGGACTTACTCACAACAACATCAACCAGATCCGGTTGGATCCAAAAGGAACACTCTGGATCGCCACACACAGCAACTTTCTTTCTACGATTAAAAAAGATGCTGAAATAGTTGAAAACAAACAAATCTATTTTGGAACTGACCTTATAAATATTACCGGGTTTTTTACTGATAAGAAAGACAATATCTGGATGACCACTTTTGGAAATGGCGTTCTTTGCCTTGATCAGAAAAAAGATACCGTATACACCTTATCCGCAGAGAACGGTTTAAAATCCAATTATTGTTATGGGATCATTGACGATGGATCTGGAAATTTATGGATCGGCCACCGCATGGGACTGAGCCGGATCCGCACAGAAAAGAATTCGATAGACATCTTTGGCAGAGAGGATGGAATTACAGGAGATTGCAATTACAATTCATTTATTAAAGACGCCAATGGCGATGCATGGTTTGGAACAACAAACGGCGCTATTAAATACGATCCTCACAAGGACAAAAAAAATCTCACCCCGCCCATTGTAAATATCACTTCATTTAAAATGAATGATAAGGATGTGGATTTTTCAAAGGAGATTTCCATGCCGAGTGATGATTACAAACTCCGCATCGATTTTATCGGAATCAGTTTTAAAGCGAACACAAAAATTCGATATCAATATAAACTGGAAGGCTATGATGTTGACTGGTCTGATAAAACCATGATTGATTTCGCGCAGTATGGAAAACTGTCGGAAGGAGAATATACATTCCTATTGAAAGCCTTTAACAATGATGGAATCAGCAACGAAACCCCACTCAGCATTCGGATCTCTATTGATCCTCCTTTTTGGAAAAGAGCCTGGTTCATTCTGCTTACCACTGTCCTCTCCTTTTATGCAATCTACCTTTTTGTAAAAATGCGCGAACGCAATCACAGGAGATTCCAAATTGAACTTCAGAAAGCACTCAATGAAAAAACCCGTGAAGTAATCTTTCAAAAGGAAGAGATCGAAAAAAAGAATACGGACATCACCGATAGTATCCGCTATGCAAAACGGATTCAGGATGCGATTATGCCCGATTTAAATCTGCTGCGTCAAATATTTCCCGAATCATTCGTTTTCTTTCAACCCAGAGATATTGTAAGCGGGGATTTTTACTGGTTTGAAAAGTATGGTAACAAACTGATCGTGGTGTGTGCAGACGCCACAGGCCACGGCGTTCCGGGTGCTTTTATGAGTATGATCGGAAGTACGCTTCTAAAAGATATTACCTCCAGACAAGAAGTGACCTCTCCTGCTCATGCACTCAGTAAACTCGACAGCGAGATCAAAACTTTGCTCAAACAAAATGACGATGACTTCGAACACACGTATGATAACGTGGATGTAGTGATTTGCGAAATCAACCTGGATACATTACTTGTGAGAACCTGCACTACCCGGAGATCCTTTTTCGTTTCATCTGATCAGACGTTGAAGATGATAAAAAAAGATGTTACGGATATTCAGGAATACGAGACCCGTGACATCCAAATGAAAAAGGGCGACATGATCTATTTGTTTACTGATGGTTATCCTGATCAGTTTGGTGGCGAAAAAGGGAAAAAAATAAAAACCTCCAACATGCGTATCATGCTGGAACAGATTCACACATTACCATTCGCTGATCAGGCGGTGGCGGTGGATCGCTATTTCAATCGCTGGAAAGAAGGATATGAACAAGTGGATGATGTTCTGTTCATTGGAATTCAATTATAGAATAACAGAATTGCAAAGCGCTATTTCGATTTCTCCAGTGCCTGCTCGATGTCATTCACAATATCAATGATGTTCTCAAGTCCCACGGAAATCCTAACTAGTCCAGGTGTGATCCCCACAGCCTGCCGTTCTTCTTCCGAAAGTTTAGCGTGCGTAGTGGAAGCAGGATGAGTAGCAATCGTTCTTGTATCTCCCAGATTGGCCGTTAATGAACACATCTGCAAAGCATCAAGAAATTTTCTTCCTCTTTCAATTCCGCCTTTAATATTAAATGTAACGATTCCTCCACCCATACTCATTTGCTTTTTAGCAATGTGAAATTGTGGATGAGATAACAGGAATGGATATCTTACTTGTTCCACTTCCGGATGATTTTCCAGAAGACCGGCAAGTTTGTGTGCATTCTGTGAATGCCGTTCCATACGGATGGCAAGTGTTTCAAGACTCTTCGAAAGTGTCCATGCATTAAAAGGAGAAATTGCCGGGCCGGTGCTTCTGCAAAATGTGTGAATCTCTTTGATCAATTCTTTTTTACCAACTACAATTCCACCGAGAACACGTCCTTGTCCATCAATGTATTTCGTAGCTGAATGTGTAACAAGATGGGCTCCGAATTCAATGGGCCGCTGTAAGTAAGGTGTGGCAAAACAATTATCTACATTCAGAATCAGATTGTGTTTATTGGCCAGAATACCTAACCATTCCAGGTCAATGATATCAAGACCCGGATTGGAAGGTGTTTCTACGAAGATCATTTTTGTTTCCGGTCTTATCAGACTTTCCCAGGTCTCCGGTTTATTTGCATCTGCATACGAATATGTTATCCCCCACTTTGGTAAAAATTTGGTAATCACAGTATGCGTTGATCCGAAAATAGAACTCGCAGAAAGAATATGATCACCGCTTTTCAGTAAAGCCATGAAGCTTGCGAAAACTGCAGCCATCCCTGAAGCTGTTGCGTAACCTGCTTCAGCGCCTTCCATCTGACACATCTTTTCGATCAGCTCAGTTGAATTTGGATTTATAAACCGGCTGTAAATATTACCTTCTTGCTCTTCAGCAAACATAGCACGCATTTGATCGGCATCCTCAAACGTGAAGCTGGATGTGAGATACAGAGGAACAGAATGCTCGCGGTTAGCGGTTCTCTCCGATTGAGTGCGGATGGCTTTTGTTTCAAATTTCATTCTATCGTCCTTTATTCATTAACTGATACACGGTAAGTAAGTTTTGCTCCTGCTAGTTCCAATGTTTTGGAAACAGAGCAATATTTTTCCATAGATAATTGCACGGCGCGTTCTGCCTTCTCTTTATCAATAGTTCCTTTCAGTTTAAAATGCACATCCACTGTTGACCACATGGAAGGTTCTTTTCCTTCTTCCCGCTCGCCGTCAATGCTGATTTCAAAATCATCAATTACTTGTCGCTGCTTTTTAAGGATCATCACAATGTCAATAGCACTGCATCCTCCAAGCCCCATGATCAGCATTTGCATCGGACGTACACCCCTGTTATGTCCGCCAATGTTCTCACCCGCATCCATCATGGCGATGTTACCGGTTTCGCTTATTGCCTCGAAATGAAAAGCATCATCCAGGCGTTTTAATTCTATTCGCATATATGTTTTATTTTGGAAAATCTGAACCCTTGCTTTCAAAGATAAATAAATGCCTTAATTTTTACTTAGTTTTGCAACTCAATCTTCTCTTTACGCGATAGAAGCATCCGAAGCATGAGCAAACATTTTACATATCGTCAGTCATTCAAACTGGAATCAGGACAAAGTCTTGCCTCGGTAGATGTTTTGTATCATACCTATGGAAATTTAAATGAAGACAAAAGCAACGTTGTATGGTTCTGTCATGCACTCACTGCCAACTCGGATGTGCTCAGCTGGTGGGATTCACTTTGTGGCGAAGGGAAAACATATGATCCCGACAAACATTTTATCGTGTGTGCAAACATCATTGGTTCCTGTTACGGATCATCCGGGCCATTGACACTCAACCCTGAAACGAATGCTCCTTATTTCAGTACCTTCCCTATGATCACCATCCGTGATATGGTGAATGTTCACATCGCACTTCGAAAACACCTGAACATTGATAAAATAGATACGCTCATCGGTGGCTCCATGGGAGGATACCAGGTTATTGAATGGGCCCTGGCCGAACCAACTATTTTCAAAAAAATGGTGTTGGTTGCTACAGGTGCGCAGGAGTCTGCCTGGGGAATTGCCATTCATTCAGCACAACGACTTGCCATTGAAACAGATCTCACCTGGAAGGAATTGAACCCGCAGGCAGGCGCAAGAGGTTTAAAGGCAGCACGTGCTATCGGAATGCTTACATACAGAAATTACGAAGCTTTTGTTAAAACACAATCGGATGAAGAACATAAGCTTGATCATTTCAAAGCTTCTTCTTATATCGATTACCAGGGAGAGAAATTAGTAAAACGATTCAATGCCTTTAGTTACTGGACACTCACCAAATCCATGGACAGCCATAATATTGCCCGTAACCGCGGAACAATGGAGAATGTATTGAATAGCATTTCTATAAAAACGCTGATCATCGGCATTTCCAGCGATATCCTTTGTCCGGTTGCAGAACAAAAATTCATGGCCGCTCACATTCCAGGCTCAACCTTCACTGAAATCGATTCTCCTTACGGACATGATGGATTTTTAATAGAAGGAAAACTGATCGGGGAAGTTATCAGAAAGTTTGATCCCGAAAATTTAAGATAGAACGCAATAAAAAAAGGGGATCCGCAATTAGCAGATCCCTTTCTCCTTTTTATTTCGCTTTTACTCGGTTCCTTTCATGATTGGAACTGCACCGCCTGACATTCCGCCAAGATCACGGTCGAAGAAATACAAACCGCTCTTGTCATTCCCGATAAACCTTAACTTATCAAGTACTCTTCTGGACAATGCTTCCTCTTCAATTTGCTCGGAAACATACCATTGCAGGAAATTATGTGTTGTATAATCCTTTTCTTTCAGACAGATCTCTACCAGGTTATTGATCTCCGAAGAAACAAGCTCTTCATGCTTCAGGACCTCTTCGAAAATATACTGAACAGATTTGAAAGACTGAGGCTGTGCCTTCAAGGCCGGGATAAGCGCCTTTCCGCCACGCTCATTTACATATTTAACAAGCTTTAACATATGCTGGCGCTCTTCATCTGAGTGTGAATAAAGGAATGCTGCCACTCCTTCCAGACCCTGGGTTTCTGCCCAGGATGCCATTGCAAGATAATATTGTGATGAGGCTGCTTCCAGCTCTATCTGCTGGTTCAGGGCACTTTCTACTTTTTTGGTTACCATTTTTATAGGATTAAAGGTTGTTTTCTACGCAAAGTTAATCTTTTTATTTATGGAATCAGGAAGTCGATTCCCTCTTTCAAAAGGAAAATGATCTCATTGAATTTGGATTCAGAATTCTTACCTTTGAGGGAATGTAACATTACTCCGAAAACCCCGTTACAGAACAGGCATGTCAGAAAACTATCAGTCGTTAATTCATAAACTGGATGAGTTCATCCGCAAATATTATAAGAACCTTCTTTTGAGGGGACTTATTTACACCGTTGCGCTTGTTCTTGGTTTTTTTATCCTTGTTACGGCCATTGAATATTATGGTCATTTCAGCACTGCTGTAAGAACAATCCTCTTTTACACGTTCCTTTTATCCACTGGTTTTATACTCGCAAAATACATTGCCCATCCACTTTCTAAACTCTATAAGTTCGGGAAGATCATTTCCTATCAGGATGCCTCTGCCATCATTGGGGAACACTTTTCCAATGTTCAGGACAAATTACTGAATGTGCTTCAATTGCAGGCTCAATCTGCTGCACCTGAAGTTCCGTCCGGCCAGTATGACCTGTTCCAGGCAAGTATTGATCAGAAGATCGCCGAGCTAAAGCCTGTTCCATTTTCCAATGCAGTGGATCTTTCTGAAAACCGCAAATATCTAAAGTACGCTGTTATCCCCGTTCTCCTGATCGCTGTGATCCTTTTTGCCGCACCCAGCATAATTACCGATGGAACGAAGCGACTCGTACTTCACAGTGATCATTTCGAAAAAGAAGCTCCTTTCCAGTTTGTTATTACTGAGGACCTTTCAACCGTGGCCCAGGAAGATTTTGAAATGAATGTTAAACTCACAGGCGATGAGATCCCGGAAAATATTTATGTGGAGATTGATGGCAATGAATTTAAACTTGAGAAAGAGAACATTGTCAATTTCAAATACCTTTTTAAGAATGTTCAGTCGAATATCTCCTTTCAATTGCAGGCGGATGGTTTCAAATCAAGAGAATATGAACTGGTAGCACTTCCGAATCCTCTGCTCCTGAACTTTGATATCGCTCTGACCTATCCCGGCTATCTGAACAAAAAAAATGAAGTGATCAGGAATACAGGCGATCTTGTTATTCCTGCCGGAACAAAACTCAGCTGGCACTTTAACACCCAAAACACAGAGCAGTTGCGCCTTCTGTTCAACGATACGGCACTATCCATTTCCCCATCCACAGAAAATTCATTTGATTATACAGCCAGATTTTTCAGGGACAAATCCTATTCTGTGATCACTTCGAACAAATTTCTGAAAGGAAAGGATTCTGTTACATACAGCATCAATGTGATTCCTGATGCCTTCCCTCAAATAAGTGTAGAGGAGAAAAAGGATACCCTATCGACCAAAAAAATCTATTTCAAAGGAGAAGTAAAGGACGACCACGGTTTCAGCAAACTTACATTCAATTACCGGTTCATCACCAATAATGATTCCGCTGTCACCACCGCTTTTAAAAGTCTTTCTACCAATACAGCAGCCGTTCCGATCAATAAATTATCGGTTCAGGATCGTTTCTTTTATTATTGGGATATGAATGAACTGGGAGTATCGCCTGGTGATCAGATCGAATATTATTTTGAGGTTTGGGACAATGACGGAGTTACCGGGCATAAATCCACGCGTTCCCAACGATTGCTTTTCAAAGCACTTACCTTAAAAGAACTGGAAGATAAAACAGATAAGACCAATGATAAGATCAAGAACGATCTGGAAGAAAGTATTCGCCAGGCGATAGATGTGCAGAAAGAAATAAGCGATCTGCAGCGCAAAGTAGCTGAAAAGAAAAACCTGACCTGGGAAGAGAAAAAGAAATTACAGGATCTGCTCGACAAACAAAAAGATCTGCAGAAGAAAGTAGAGAACATTAAAAACGAAAATCAACAGAACAATCAGCAACAAAGTGAATACAAGCAACCCGATGAAAAGGTGTTGGAAAAACAAAAGCAACTGGAAGAGTTGTTTGATAAGGTGATGACACCTGAGATGAAAGAAAAATACGATGAGTTGCGCAAACTACTTGAAAAACTGGACAAGGAGAAAGTTCAGGATGCTCTGGAGAAAATGAAACTTGATAATAAAGATCTGATGAAGGAACTGGACAGGAACCTAGAGATCTTTAAGCAACTAGAATTCGAACAGAAATTACAGCAAAACATAGAGAAACTAAAAGAGCTTTCCAAAAAGGAAGAAGAACTTTCGAAAAAAACGGAGGAAAAAAATTCTGATCCCAAAGAACAAAAAGCGAAGCAGGATGATCTCAACAAAAAGTTTGAAGAGATGAAGAAAGACATGAAGGAGATGGAGAAGAAGAACAGCGAGCTGGAGAAACCAAATGAAATGCAAAATACGGATCAGCAGCAGCAAGACATCCAGAAAGAGATGGAAAAAAGCAGCGATCAACTGGATAAGAAAGACAAAAAAGATGCTGCCAAGTCCCAGAAGAACGCTGCTGATAAAATGGAGAAGATGAGTGAGCAGCTTTCTAAAATGCAGCAGGATATGGCTCAGGAACAAGAAGGAGAAGACATTGCCCAGCTTCGCGCATTGCTGGAAAACCTGATTCAGTTGTCATTCGGACAGGAATCTTTGATGGGAGAGCTTTCAAAGGCAAAAACGAATGATCCTCAGTATTATAAACTGAACCAGAAACAAAAGAAACTTCAGGACGATTCAAAAATGATCGAAGATAGTTTGCTGGCATTGAGCAAACGCGTTCCCGCTATTCAGTCTGCAGTTAATAAAGAGATCAGTGCCATCAATATGAACATGGAAAAAGCGGTGGATGAGATCAAGGAATCACAAACTCCTTCTATGGATGGCCGCAATCACAAACAGGAGGCAATGAGTCGTCAGCAACTGGCAATGAAATCCATCAACGAACTGGCACTGATGCTCAATGAAGCGCTTCAGAATATGCAGGATGCCGCCAAAGCCAAGAAAGACGGGCCTCCGGGGAGCGGAAAATGCAAAAAGCCGGGTGGCAAGGGCGATAAGCCTTCCATGTCGAATATGCGTCAGATGCAGGAAGCTCTGAACAAACAGATCCAGAAGCTGAAGGAAGGAATGGAGAAAGGCGGAACCAAGCCCGGCCAGAAATCAGGTAACGGATCCTCCGGAATGAGCCAGGAGCTTGCCAAACTTGCCGCACAACAGGAAGCCATCCGTCAGGAAATCCAGAAAATGGCGGACCAGATCAATAAGGATGGGAAAGGCGGAGGAAGTATGGGTAAACTGGCTGAGAAAATGGAAGAAACTGAAACAGACCTCGTAAATAAAATGTTAAGTCAGGAAACCATCAAGAGGCAGCAGGATATCCTGACACGCTTGCTGGAACACGAAAAGGCAGAAAAGGAGCGGGAGATGGATGAGAAAAGACAGTCCAATGAGGCAAAAAATTTAAGTTTTAGTAACCCTGAGGAATTTTTGGAGTATAACAGGTTGAAAGAAAAAGAAACAGAACTTTTAAAAACAGTTCCTCCTTCTTTGAATCCTTTCTACAAAACAAAAGTCAATCAATACTTTAATAATTTCGAAGACTAATTATGGTACTTGCAGAAAATCAGAAGATCAGAATCACATCGAAAGCTGAAAACATAATTCTCGTAGAGAGAATGATCGAAGATGTGTGTGAAGTTTTTAACATCAGCGAAGATTTTTACGGAAATATCCTTGTAGCAATTACTGAGGCCGTAAACAATGCGATCTATCATGGCAATGAGGCCAATCCGAGCAAAAGCATTGATATTTATTTCAAATCACACTCCGGATATGTCTCTTTCATTGTAAAGGATGAAGGGAAAGGGTTCAATTTCGACAACCTTCCCGACCCCACCAATCCGGAGAACATTGAAAAAGAGAATGGCCGCGGCGTATTCCTGATGAGAAACCTCGCTGATAAAGTTTCATTTGAAGACAATGGCAGTAAAGTGGTTCTTGATTTTAAAGTAACTGCTAATTAATTTTTGATTTTAACCATCCTGAATAATTTATAATATCTGTATCCGTTGCCTCTTCCAGCAACGGATCGATATTTTTAAGCAGTTGCTTATCTTTCTTTATCCCCTCCGAAACCATCATCATCTCAAGGATCTTTATCATTTGCTTCTGCCGGATGTATTCTGTCTTCCTTAACAGAACCGCATAATCCTTTTTCATTCTGCCGATCTTATGCTCCAAGTAATCCATGTCCTCCAGTTCATACCGGATCATCAGCTCAAATACAGAAAGCTTCAGGTGCCAGGCCTCATCCAGGTGCTTAAAAGCATCCTGCGTCATCGGCTTTACCAGATTTTTTAAAGCCTCCCTGAAATTTTTCTTCTCAAAATTTAAAACCGCAAGATTCAGGTAAACGAATACACTGTATACCGACAACTTTTTAATACTGGCATTCGCACGCGCTTCATGCAATGTTTCAATCGCCTTATCAATGTCCTTCACAGAGTAATTAATCACCAGAGAATTGTAATAGTAGAACAGGTATTTGTCAAACAACAACTTCCCGAATTCATTCATCGCAACCCTGAGTTTTTCCGCATATTCCAGCGACAAGTCCACCTTTTTGTTTTTGAAAAGCGAATTGATCAGATAGGTCAGCATCTGTAACTTCGTGTCGTGATTTACTTTCGTGAACAACTTTTCCTTCGTGAATTCATCAAAGGTTTTCAAAAGATATTTCTCAAGCGATTTAAAATCCTGTTGCTGAAGCAGAATTCTGCTGACCGATTGGTAGATCTTAAACCGAAGCACGGGACTGTTTTTTACATCCTTGCTTTTGGCAAAATCATTCACCGTACTTTGCAATAACTTCAGGATCTCTGTGTTCTGTCCGGCAAAATTTTGCGATACACGGATGCGGTAAATAAGTGCAGCAAGAATGTCATCGATTTCCTGAACTTTATTGAGTTTGGAGCGATTCTCCTTTCTTTTGGAAATATATTCCTCCGGATTGATTTCAAGGGTTTCATGCGACAAACGAATGAACTCTCCATAAATAATATCCAGCCATTCAAGCAATTCATTGTCATTCGCTTTCCGTAATGCCTTGTTTAAGTAATGAGCGGCAATCGAGGCCTGCCCCTTGCTTTGAAACAATCTGGAAAGCAATAGGCTGTTCAGAACCAGGTTGTACTCATTTGCCTGAAAATAATGCAGCGAAAGACTTTTGCTGATATCATCCAGTAAACGGTTTTTCAGGCGGTACAATGCATTTTTTTCTTCTGAGTCATACAGCCGCTTTAACACTTTCTCCTCATCATAATCCGGATATTGCTTCTTGATCAGATCAAACAAGAGTTCGTCTTTTCGGTCTCCGGATTTCTCTGTTCTATAAATAAACAATTTAAAGCCCCGGCTCTCTTCCTTGGTCATGGAGCCAATAATATCCTGAAGAATGTTCATGTTTTAGGTCATTGAATACGTAAGAAAGGTACAATTTTATTTTAGACTCCCTTTATAAATTGTCTACTTTTGAAATCACATCCCGGTAAAACCATGTACACCATGAAAAAACTATTATTCATTTCTTTGCTGCTCATGTCGGTGGCAGGAAAGTCACAGGATACACTGAGCATTGGCCAGTATGATTATACAGTCTACAACGACACGCTCAGTTCGGGAACGGAAGACAGTGTCAGCTTTTGGGTGATCAATTCTGGCCCATCTACTTTCAACGACAGTCTTTTTCTGATCACTGAAGTTCAGGATTCAGCGGGCTTCCTTTTCACAGCTGTTGATACGAACTGGCTCGTTCCGACGATCTTCGGAGGCGACAGTATAAG
The DNA here is from genome assembly GCA_030855265.1 of Bacteroidota bacterium. Taxonomy (GTDB): domain Bacteria; phylum Bacteroidota; class Bacteroidia; order 2-12-FULL-35-15; family 2-12-FULL-35-15; genus 2-12-FULL-35-15. Next base: position 21,820 of record JALYRR010000023.1, read on the forward strand.
AATGACCTTGTATTCAACCTATTACACAACGCCCACTCCCAACCAATACCACTATGACATCAATGTGATCGTGATATGGCCCTTTGGTATCAACGCAATTACCGGTGATTCTCTGTTCTATACTGTTTTTGTTACCCTGCCGCTGGGGATCTCCGAACTGGATCTCAGCGGATTAATTTCCTGCTACCCCAACCCGGTTGCTGGGCAATTCGGGATCCTGAACTCCAGCAATTTTTCTATTGAAAGGGTAAGAATCTACAACAATGCTGGAACGTTCATTTCAGAACACAGGAAAACAGAATGCATCCCGGTGGATCTGTTGTCGAAAGGAATGTACCTGATCGAAATTGAACTCGACAATGGGCAGCGTCACAGCGTAAGGATCATAAAACAATAAAAACACACTCATCGGAAAGGCTTTCTTTAAACAGGAAGCCTTTTCAATTGTTATATTTGTAGCATGACAAAAGAAACGGATCTTCAGTTCAAGGATGTGCTAAAACATCTTTCAACTCAATTTGGTGAAGACATTGATGTGCAGGCGATCCTTTTCCTCATTGGATTGCAGGAGCTTGGGAAAGGCGCTTTAAAGCTATCGAAAAATCAGAAGCTGGATGTAATGCATATTGCAATTTGCAAACTACTCACACCTTATGGTTATTATGAATATGAAGGATTGGATGCAGAGGGCTGGCCTCACTGGAAAACGAACGAAAAATTGCCTCCTTTAAAACCAATGCAACAGGAGCTATTGATGAAGGAGGCAATCGTAGAATATTTTAAAGAAAACGAATTGATCGGATAAAATTACTGGATGGTTACATCAACTTCAGCCGTTTTTCCAGGCTCATCAAGGCGAAGAACGCCAACACCGGCCATTCCTACATAGGTTGCTTTAGTAGCTGTAACGTCGAAGATGGCAGGAAGCTTTACTTCAAAGCTCACATCTCCGGACTCATCGGTAGTTCCATCATAAACCACATCTCCCTGAACAGAAGGTGCAGCCAGTTTCACAACCGCATTATTAACAGGCAATCCTGCAGTATCAACTACATGCACTTTTCCGTGGCAGGTTTTATCCTTTTTGCAGGAAGCAGCTGTAAACACCATCAGGAGCATACAAACAACAGCAGTAGATTTTAGTATAAACGTTTTCATGATTCTGAGTTTTATTAAAACTATTTTAGGTGGTACAAATTGTCTTAATTATCTTTACTAAACAAATTTAACGCAATTTAATGAAATACCAAAAACTATCCTTCGCTTTTTCCCTGCTGGCAGTTCTGTTGGTGCTTACGAGTTCTTATACGCCGCTACCGGCAAATGGTTCCGAGGAAAAGAAGGTGATGATCACCACTGATATGGGCATCATCAAAATTAAACTCTACAATGAAACTCCTTTGCACCGCGATAATTTCCTGAAACTGGTGAAGCAACACTATTTCGATAGCCTCCTTTTCCACCGCATCATTCAGAATTTCATGATCCAGGGCGGAGATCCCGATTCAAAAAATGCAAAGCCGGAAGCTGAATTAGGCAATGGCGGCCCTGCTTATACCATCCCTGCTGAGATCAACCCGAAGCTGTTTCATAAAAAAGGTGTGCTTGCGGCAGCCCGCGACAGTGACTGGGATAATCCCATGCAGGCTTCATCCGGATCACAGTTCTATATTGTTCAGGGGAAGATTCACAATGATTCAACGCTGGATTTTATGTCCAACCGCATTACAAAAATGATGCTGATGAACGTGCTGATGAACAAACCTGAAAACAGCCATCTCCTGAAGAAATACAAGGAATTCAATAAAGCAGAAAAAGCAGATAGCATCAAATCTCTTCAGTCGGAGCTGAAAGCTATGGCTGAGGCTGAACTCCCGAAGGTTGCGAAGCATAAATTCACTCCGGATCAGATCCAGGCCTATAAAACAATCGGGGGAACTCCTCATCTCGACAGAAGCTACACGGTTTTTGGTGAAGTGTATGAAGGCCTTGATGTACTTGATAAGATTGCGGCTGTAGAATGCGGAGAGAATGACCGCCCAAAGAAAGATGTGCGGATTCTCAGCATAACTGTCGTAAAATAGAGTGTGGATTAGTGAGAATAATACCTTTGCAGAAATTATTAAAGCATGAAAAGTAAAATAGATGAGCTGCTGAATGAAATAGAATCTTTCGCTGCTGAAAGCAAAGATCATGTTGAAGAATTCAGGATCAAAATATTAAGTAAGAAAGGAAAAGTAACAGAGCTGTTTGAAGAATTCAAAACTGTTGCTCCGGAAATGCGCAAAGAGATTGGGCAGAAGCTGAA
>JALYRR010000024.1:0-18001 GCA_030855265.1 Bacteroidota bacterium
GGATCGGATATTATTTTTAAGAAGGAGGAGGATCACGGCAATGATCGCACCTCCCAGAAGAAGATAATACAACACATCTATTCCTATTGCCCCTTGCTTTGTCTCTGAAGCATCACCCAGTTTTCTAAACAGCCAATCCCAGAATTTATCCCATGCCGATAAGGGTTCCGGGCCTTCTTTACGGTCATATTTATAATCGGGATCGCTGAGTAATTCTTTTTCCGCCTGAGGATCCAGGGAACGCTCTGTTCGTTTAAGCGTGTCATTCTTCACCTGCTTCGGGATGGGGCTCGCAGCTGCCAGTGCATCGCTACCTAAAAAGGAAAAGATGAACACAAGCAGAAGTAGGAAAGGGAAATATGTTCTAATAATCCTGGTTAAATTCATGTGCTTGTTTTTGCCCGATCTCATTGATCCTTGCCATCAATCCGGTTCCTTCCTTGCTTTCCATAACACTGAAGTGGTGAAAGGCCATAATGATAAATACGAATGCAGATAGTATCAGGTAAAATGTATTCGTGGCAACTTTCATAATGCTGAACAATGTGCTGTATTCAGTAGCATCCATGTGAGTAAGTCCGATAATAAAACCAAGAATGCTTGCAGGAAGATTCAGGGCAACGGCAATGATCATAACAATAATAAACAGGCAAAGCATCATGAGCCATGTCCACCAGTAATTACTTTTCATTCCGAACCTCGCCCTGTTAATGGCTTTCACAACTCCCTGCCATGCTTTTGGTTTTCCCATCCATTCATCACGATGCTGTTCATCATTTTGCTCAACAATGCGTACGAGGTAGGTGATGGAAAGTATGTACATCACATTTGGCCCCGCAAGCAACAGAAATATTACCAGGAGGAAAATTGCCAGAACCGCAAACCCCCAGTGGGCTGTGGAAAATCCGATGGAAATTCCCCCGACAACAATTCCTATCCCCACAATGATCAGGTAAAAAAGGATCATTGTCCAGAAGAGTTTTTTAAAATCATTCAGCAACGCAATACCCACTTTACTCACCGTGATCTCTGAAGCTGGCATGATGGAATAAAGTTTCATCACTTCAAAAACAACGGCAGTCATGATGAGGTTTGAAAGCGAAGAAATAATAAAGCTGATTCCGTATTGATAATTGATCAGGTCGAAGAAATGAAATCGGCCGTCACGAAAGAGATTTCCTGCTGCCTGTGCAATGCTGTTCTGATAAAGCACTGTTGCGATTGCGCTAAGAAGAATGAAAGGTCCGGCAATGAACGTAATGGACTGTATGAGGATCTTGAAGTTCTCACGAATGAATTTTATAGCAATGTTAAAAGTGCTTCCGAAATCCCTTTCCTGATTGTAGCTGATTTTTTCCTGCATCATCTGATTTGTTGAATGGCCGTTTGCATTTTTCTATTGAGTAGGATCGGATAAATTATAAAGTACCAGACAATGAAACTCAGTGACCCGGCGATGATCGTTATACTTAACCAAATTGGCATGTTCGTATATCTTGTAACAAATGATTCCAGAAAGCCTGCGAGAATAAAAACAGGAACAAGTCCCACGGCGATCTTAACTCCTTTTTTTGCGCCTCTTGCAAACGATACGCTTCTTGAATACGTTCCGGGAAAAAGAATGCTGTTGCCCATCACCAATCCAGCACATCCTGCGATCACAATGGCAGAGATCTCCAATGTTCCATGGATCCAGATCACAAGAGCAGATTCAAGCAAGAGTCCTTTCGTATAGAAGAAGTATTGAAATGCACCGAGCATAATACCGTTCTGAAAAAGCATGAAGCCTGTTCCGAAAGAAAAGAAAACACCCATGATGAAACATACAAATGAAACAATGATGTTGTTCACCGTTATGGCAAGGAACATATCCACCTGGTTCATACTTTTGTAAACCGCCATCGGATCGCCTTTGTCGATGTTGTCCAGTGTCATGTTCACATAACTGTCGCCCATGATCAGCCTTACGAATGAATCGTCATAGGCGGAGGACACAGCTCCGATCAGCATGGCTACTCCAAAGATCAGAAACGAGTAGAGGAGTTGTTTGTGCGCTGATTTAAAAACAAATGGAAGTTCGTATTTCCAGAAATCAAAGATTCGGCTTCGTTTTTCCCTTTTGTTTTTATAGATCTCCTGATGAACCTTGGATGCGAGGGAATTGAGGTATTGGGTGGTCTTTGTTTTTGCGTAATGTGTTTTGGAATAGGAAAGGTCATCGGTGAGCTGAACAAACAGCTCAGCCAGCTGATCGGGATCCGCCGCCGTTTTTTCATTCAGCAGTGTTTCGAACTTTTGCCATTTATCGGCATTTTGTTTTAGAAAAGTGATTTCCTTCACCTGAGATTCCTTGGTATTATTCGTTGAAGCAAAGATTTATTTGCTCATCTGTAAATTTATGCAAATATTTGTTTTATGGATAACATTCGCATACAAACTACTCAAAATGTTGATATTGAATATCAGCCTGCCAGTGTCGGCGATCGTATCCTTGCTACCCTGCTTGATTATTGTTTCTTCTTTGCCTACTTCATTATGTTGGGATTAATAGCAGCAGCAACCAAAGGCGCCTTTTTCGAAAGCATTGCCGTTGGTGTCCTGGTCAGCCTTCCGATACTTCTTTATGATATTATCCTCGAAAGTGTATTCGATGGAAGGTCATTCGGAAAAATGATCATGAAAATCAAAGTTGTGAAGATCGATGGTTCACAGGCCAGCCTGGGAGCATTTATTACACGGTGGCTTCTTCGACTCGTAGATACTTATTTATTTACCGGGGTAGTTGCATTGGTAACTATTCTGATAAATGGAAAAGGACAGCGACTTGGTGATATGGCTGCCGGAACTACTGTTATTAAAACATCACAGCGTGTTTACCTTACCAATACTATTCTGAATACACTGACTCCTGATTACAAACTTGTTTTTCCTCAGGTGATGAACCTGAGTGATAATGATATTGCAATTATAAAAGAAGTGATGAGCCTTTGTCTTCGTACCGGTAATTTCCCTGCGATAGAGCGGGTCGCCCAAAAAACAAAGGAAGTAATGGGTATCAGTAGTCAGCTTCCGCACACACAGTTTCTCGCCATCGTAGTTCAGGATTACAGTCATTATAATTTTGAGAAATAAAAAAAGCTCCGTTACATGAACGGAGCTTTTTTGTTTGAGGAGGTTTCTTACTGAAACGTTTTAGGGATCTTGATATCCGGATTTTTTGGCAGGTGTTTTACCAGCACTTTTCTGAACACTTCTTTCTGCGCATTGTAATCATTTTGCAGAACAGTGATCGCCTCCAGCTGAGTGGAGTTCGGGCAGGCTTCCATGTAGCAGAATGAGCCGTATAAAGCGGAGATCTTTTCTCTCAGGCGTTCTTCATCTGCGAAGATGGATTTTTGTTTTGTAGCCATGAACCCGGCTTTAGTGGATTGTAATTCCTCGTAAAATAACTTTGCATTCTTGTTTTTTGCAAATGCCAGCGTATCAGATTTTAAAGTTGACTGAAGGTAGTTGATGCTGTCAACCGTATTGTTCACATCGTTGTACAATGCCTGCAGCTGCAAAGCTTTTTCATTTACTGTTTTTCTGTCGGCAGCACTCAGGTCTTTGTTTTTATCATCGTGCACGCAATTGATGGTTCCCACAAATTCCTGGTCTTTTACAATCAGCTTCACGTTGTATTTACCGGGCATCACCATCGGAGAAGTAAAACCTGCTCCGTCAATTTTTGTACTTCCGGCAGCTACTTTCGGAGGTGTTCCTCTCAGGTTCCAGTATACTTTATTGATCCCTCTTCTGATACTTCCCGGCATGGATTGTACAAGAGTTCCTTTTTCATCATAGATCTCGATGGTGATCTTTCCGCTGCTTAAACGTTGCTTCAGGTAGTAATTGATCGGTGGAATAGAAGGAGGATTTCCCGCACCCCATCCACCGGAAACTTCCGGGCCACCCCATCCGAATTTTCCGTTGTTCAAAGCAATATCGGGTGTGTTGAAAAGATGAACATCTTTCTCCCAGATCTCTTTTGTCAGATCACGCATCGCGCGGATATCATCCAGGATATAGATTCCTCTTCCGTGGGTTGCAACGATCAGGTCATGTGTTTTCGGGTGGATCTGGAGATCACGCACCAAGGCATATTCAGGAATATTATTTTTCATCCTGAACCAATTCTCTCCTCCGTCAAGTGTCGCGAAAAGCCCCATTTCTGTTCCCATGAACAGGAGGTTTTTGTTTTCATTGTCCTCGATGATCTTGTGCGCAAATCCTGTGAAATCTGCATGGTTGATGCGTTTCCAGGTCTTGCCCATGTCGGTGCTTTTTCCAAGATAGGTTTTGTGGTCACCGTACATGTGATTGTCGAATGTTGCGTAAACAGTATTCTTATCAAATTTCGAAGGCTGAATGCTGCTGATCCATGTTTGGCTTGCAATGCCTGATTTCGCTACGTTAGCAGAAACGTTCGTCCAGGTAGTTCCGGCATCGGTAGTGTATTGTAAATTACCATCGTCAGTTCCAACCCAGATGATTTTTTCGTCAAGTGGTGATTCCGCAAGGGTAAAAATAGTACAGTGATTTTCCGCCGAAGTATTGTCGGCACTTAATCCTCCGCTGTTTTCCTGTTCTTGTTTTTTCTTGTTATTGGTGGTAAGGTCCGGAGAAATGCGTTTCCAGTTTCTTCCCTGGTCAGTTGATTTATAAAGGTATTGTGCTCCGACATACAAATTCTTCGGATTGCTTGCACCTGTTACTATTGGTGTGTTCCAGTTCCAACGAAGTTTTTCTTCCTTGCTTGTTTTCTGCGGCTGTATGTTTTCTGATTTCATTGTTTGCAAATCAGTACGGAACATGTTACCGCCCTGATATTCGGAATAAACAATTTTTCCATCTACATCCGGAACCGTCCAGAATCCATCTCCTCCGCCAACGCGATCCCAGTTTCCATTGCCGATTCCGCCTGGTGCAGCGCTTGGTGCCATCCAGCTTCCGTTATCCTGCAAGCCTCCATATACATTGTATGGTTCTTTCAAATCGGCAGCAACATGATAGAATTGTCCAACAGGTAATCCGTGATTGAATTGCCAGGTAACTCCGCGATCAAGACTGGTGTAAATTCCTCCATCGGTTCCCACATAAATCAGGTTTGTGTTTGCAGGGTTGATCCAGATTGCATGCATATCGCTGTGTACCCAACCTCCGTCACCGCTTGCTTCAGAAAATGAATATCCTCCGTCGCTGCTGTATGCGAATGAAAAGGCGGGACGATAAACCCGTTTAGGATCGTTTGGATCGATAGCGATGGTGCTGAAATAAAAAGGGCGCGCTGTTACATTTAATGTAGCGCTTTGATTTTTCCAGGTCTCTCCGCCATCAGATGAAATATATAAACCGGTACTGTTGCTTTCAACGATGGCAAGCATTTGTTTTGGATCACTCGGTGCAAGTGTCATTGCGATTCTTCCGAAAGGTTTAGGCGGAAGTCCGTTTGTGATCTCTTTCCATGTTTTTCCGGCATCGGTGCTTTTGTACAGTCCGCTTGTTTTTCCACCGGAGTTGAAACTGTAAGGTTGTCTGCGGAATTGCCACATAGAAGCAAATAAAATATTTGGGTTTGTAGGATCCATTAAAAGATCCGCACAGCCTGTTTTATCATCGATGTAAAATATTTTTTCCCAGCTATCACCACCATTGATAGATTTGTATAATCCACGGTGTTTGCTGTCACTCCATAATGCACCCGGTGCGGCAACATAAACAACATTTGAATTCTGATGATCGATCACAACTTTTGAAATATGCTCTGTGCTGTCCAGGCCGATCTTTTTCCAGTTGTCTCCATTGTCTGTTGTTTTGTAAATTCCATTTCCGATAGAAACAGAGTTACGCATATTGCTTTCCCCGGTACCAGCATAAACGGTAGTTGGATTTTTCTGATCGATGGCAATGGCGCCGATTGACTGGCAATATTTATCAAACACGGGTTTGTAGGAAGCGCCGGCATTTGTCGATTTCCATACACCACCACCGGCAGTGCCGATGAAAATTGTTTTCCCGTTATCCTTTACAACACCTTCAATAGCTGAGATGCGTCCGCTCATGGTGCCAGGCCCTAAAGCGCGTGCTTCCATCATACCGAACATGGCTGAGTTGACAGGAGATTGTGCCTGAACGATCAGACAAGAAACGGTAAATGAAAGTGTGATGATTTTTTTCATGATATAATATGATTGAATTTTAAAACGGATTCAAAAAAAAGACCTGAATGAACAGGTCTTTTAAATTATTTCGGTGCGGTGAAATTTGAGTCTTCGATCACACCATTCACTTCGAGTTTGGTGATTTCCATTTCTCCCCAGCCGCTTGTTACAGTCATTGGAAAAACGATTCCTTCCGGCAGTTTCTTGTAATTACCAAAAGTGCTGATATCTTCCATTTCCTGACCGTTTGCTTTGATCTTTTTTGTTTCTTTCACGATATAGTAATTGCTTGCATCCATGAAATAGGTTGTTTCCTGAGCATCCTTGTTTGTCATTTTCAGCTTGTAACATTCTGTTCCATCGATATCATCTTTTCCAAGATATTCAAGCTTTTTTCCCTGATCCTTGTAAGAGATGAATTCATTCTGTAGCTGAAGGTCGTCTTGTGAATTTTTTACATCATCAGCTGTCATTGGCTCCGGCTTGGTTTGTCCCTGGAAAGGCATGTAATTCCAGCCTTCTGTAGTAGTGATAATACTGTATCCGGTCATTCCCATCAAAGAAATGTTCTGACGCATAGCTTTTTTATCGACCTGCAGAATGGTCATCTGAATCTCAGCTCCCTGAGCTTTCATCTTTATTTCGGTCTTTAGAGTTTTTACTTTTGCCCAGTTTTCTTTTCCGCCGATAGCTTCAATGTGTTTATTCACGATCTCGTCAACAGTTTGTGCGAAAGATCCGAAAGAGATAGCACTAAGAAATAATGCCGCTGTAAGTTTTTTTAGATTGTTCATTTTTTCGTAGATTTTTTTCAAATATATTAAATAAGGAGGAATGATGACCGAAAAATTGATGAGCGGTCACATGGGAAGACGAACGAAAGTTGAATAAGTTACTTATGCGGTAATTATGGATTGTTCCTTCTCATAAATGATCTCCGCTTTTGTAGTTCCTGTATACTGGATTACAAGCTGGTGATCCCCTTTTTCGATAATTCCTGCTTTCTCAAACAAGGCGAAATCAAAATCAAGCGGGAGCACAACGAAGCGGAATTTATGGTGATTCAGTTGAAGTCGGTTGATCAACTCATTTTTTAACGAACGATCAATTTCATTGACGTACAATTCCTTCGGACGGCCTTTTGACTGCAGGTAGTAATCAACTGCTATGAGTTGCAGTATTGTCGAATCTTCAGGATAATTTACTTTCGCGAACTCCGTAATAATATCATACACATCGGTCAATGCATATTTATGAAAATCCTTTTTTGTTGCGAAGTAAGATCCCAGGCCAAGCATAAAGTCGAAGATGCTGTAATGCGCAGTAACATATTTTAAAGCATTTATGGTCCGCTTTTTATTCCAGTAAATTTCAAGCGCTTCTTCCAGCATAACAATACTGGCCAGCTCATCCTTTGTCAGGTAATTGCTTTCAATGATCTGGTAAGGAGGCATGGGGTCAAAAACATATCCATGCTGCTTGTAAGTATCACGTACAGGAGTTCCTTTTAAAAATTTAAGGAAGCCCAATTGTAATTCAGGAGCAAATAATTTAAACACTTCTTCAAAGCTGTATTTAATATCCTCAAAGTGATCGAGTGGTAATCCTACAATAAGATCCAGGTGCATTTCTATCTTTTCAGAAAGAGATTGAATCACTCCTTTGGTTTTTTCGAAGTTCTGTTTCCTGCTTACTTCCAGGTTCGCTTTCTGATTCACGGTCTGAATGCCGATCTCGAAGCGGAATAAACCTTTCGGAACATGTTCGTGGATGAATTTTACAATATCGGGATGTACAATGTCGGCAGTGATCTCAAACTGAAAAACATTTTCCGGACGATGATTCTCAAGGATGAATTTGAAGATATCGATTGTGAAATCTTTTTTAATGTTGAAGGTACGGTCAAGAAATTTGATCACTCTTCCATGCTGCATAAGGTGAAGAAGATTCGCCTTGATGTCTGCATCTGGAAGGTAGCGTACTTTGTTATCAAGACTTGCAAGGCAGAATCCGCATTTGTAAGGACAACCGCGTGAAGTTTCTATGTAGCAGACTTTGTTGTAAAGCTCTGATGAAAGATCATTCTGGTACGGACGTACATCCGTGAATTTTTTCAGATCGAACATCGCGGCTGCCGGATTTTCAACAGGGCCTGCCGGAGTTTTATGGACAAGATTATTTACTTTTTCTACGTTCGGAAATGATTCAAGAAATTGTTTGAATGGCGTTTCTCCTTCACCGGTGATAATGTAATCAACCTGTTCAAGAGCAATTACATTTTGCCATTCATAGCTCACTTCGGGGCCGCCAAGTAATATTTTTACATTCGGATTTAAAGCTTTAATTCGTTTTGCAGCTTCCAGTGTCTGGGTGATATTCCAGATATAGCAGCTGAATGCGATCACGTCAAAGTCTTTGCAGAATTCTGCAATATCGTCAGGCGATTCTTTGATCGTAAATTCTTTCCACGACAAGCCCTCCTCATCCTTGTTTAGCTCGTATAACAAGCGGATAGCAAGATTCAGGTGAATGTATTTGGCGTTGAGCGTTGTGAGTAGGACGGTCATTGAGTAATTGTTCTGTAAATAAAGGTAAACAAATATTTTCGGTAAAGTCGAGGATCAAGCCAAACTTTAGAAATAGGAAATAGGTTCTAATTCTTTGGTTTTCATGGTTCTCGACTCCGCTCGAACTGCCATGCTTTTTAAAAAAATATGTAATTCAGGTTCTCGGCTTTTCCCGAAAGTCATTAAACAAAAACGCTCCGGAATTTCCGGAGCGTTTTGTCTAACATCTAACATCTAACATCCAATATCCAACATCTAAATCTTAATCTCGTCCTCTTTCCCGTTCAGGAATTTATATTCAAGGAAATGATAAGAAGCAACCGGTTTAACTTTAATTGGTTTTTTGTATTTGAAGCTCCATTTTCTTCTCAAAGAAATAAATCCCTTCGTAAGGTAAGCTTCCACATACGGATGTACACAAAGAGTTACAGAAGATTCATTCTGCTCCTTTAATATGTAGCGAAGATTGTTCTCAATCTGGTCGAGTAAAAGAATGCTCGCCTGGATTTCACCGGTACCGCCACATGCAGGACATTTTTCTACCGTAACGATATTCATTTCCGGGCGAACACGCTGACGGGTGATCTGGATCAGTCCGAATTTGCTTGGAGGAAGAATGTTGTGTTTTGCGCGGTCTTTCGACATTTCATCACGCATCTTTTCGAAAAGTAATTTGCGGTTCTCAGCAGAGTGAAGATCAATAAAATCGACAACAATGATTCCGCCCATATCACGCAAACGAAGCTGGCGTGCAACTTCCACAGCTGCTTCAAGATTTACCTCGAATGCATTTGTTTCCTGGTTATTATCAGACTTTGCACGGTTACCGCTGTTCACATCAATAACGTGAAGAGCTTCTGTGTGTTCAACTATCAGGTAACCTCCGCTTCGCATGGTCACTGTTTTTCCAAACAATGCCTTGATCTGCCTGTCCACTCCGAAATTTTCAAAGATGGGAACTGTACCTTTATAAAGCTTGATGATCTTTTCTTTGTCGGGAGCGATCGTATGAAGATAAGTTTTCATCTCCTCATACAATTTCGCATCGTTCACATGAATGCTGTTAAAGCTGGCATTCAGGAGATCCCTTAAAATTGCAGATGTTCTGTCGATCTCACCAAGCACCTTCTGAGGTGGCTGAGCTGTTTTCAGTGCATCATAACATTGTTCCCATTTGGCAACAAGGTCATTCAGATCGGCATCAAGATCGGCAACACTTTTTCCTTCTGCGACAGTACGAATGATGACACCAAAATTTTTCGGCTTGATGCTTTGGATCAATCGTTTTAATCGGGTCTTTTCGTCTGTTGTTTTGATCTTTTGTGAAACGGAGATCTTATCTGAAAAAGGGATGAGGACAAGATATCGTCCTGCTAATGAAATTTCGGTGGTGATGCGCGGGCCTTTTGTGGAAATCGGTTCTTTGGCGATCTGGATAAGGATCTGCTGATTTGAATTCAGCATGTTTCCGATCTTGCCGTCCTTTTGAATATCCGGCTCCAGCTTAAAGTACATTAAGTTGGAAGTGGTTTGTTTGCCGGTTTGAACCAGCTTGGTGTACTTGTTAAAGGAGGATGCCTGCGGACCAAGGTCGAGGTAATGAAGGAATGCATCCTTCTCGTAGCCAACATCTACAAAGGCAGCATTCAGTCCGGGCATCACTTTTTTTACGCGTCCCAGGTAAATGTCGCCAACAGAAAAGTTATTGTTGCTTTTTTCGCGATTAATCTCTACTAACCGCTTATCATTTAATAGTGCAATAACAACTTCCGAAGGTGTTGAATCAATGATTAATTCGTTCACGATGAAGTTTTTTAAATAAATACAATTATCCCAGCACCCTGTTTTTGCAGAGTCTGAGGATAATAATTAATGATCATGGGCTTGTTCCGGCATAGCGGAAATTCAGCCAGACAACCGTGCGCCACTATACAGAATGGGATGATCCATTCCGTTGAAAAGAGGCTTAAGGCACACGAGAAAAAAATAACCAATCCGCAATTAAGCGAATGGATTATTTTTTCTTATGTCTGTTTTTTCTCAAACGCTTTTTACGTTTGTGAGTTGCCATTTTATGTCTTTTTCTTTTTTTACCGCTTGGCATTGTATTGGATTTTAAGAGTTTCTTAATTTATTTATGTAATCTCTTATTTCTGTTTTGATGGTAATGTCATCGACCACAGAAACGTATTTTTCTAAATTTTCAATTGCTTTTACCTTGTCACCTTTTTGCTGATACGCATCAGCAAGATGTAAATAAGCTTCAATAAAATCAGGCTGGATCTTCAGCACTTTTTCAAATCTTGCAATTGCTTTGTCCCACTGTCCTGAACGCTCAGAGAAAAAAGCCAGGTTCAACTGTAAATTGATATTTGTTGAATCCGTTTTCTCAATTTCCCTTAACATCCCGATTCCTTTCATCGGATCTCCTGTTCCTTCTACATAACAGGAAGCAAGGCTGATCTTTGCTTCGGTATTTTCCGGTTCTAATTGCAATGAATGTTCGTAACACTCAATCGCTCTTGAGAACAATAATCCACGGTCGCCTTCCTTGCCGAAACGGGTGGCAGAATAATATCTGTCGCCTGCCTCTTTCCAGTTGATTGCCGTTGGAGATGCTTCTGCTGCCTGCTCCATGTAAAATGCTGCTGCTATCGGTTGCCTCAGGCTGTCCCATTGACTGACGATGTTTTCAAAGGCGGTCTTTTTGTTGGCTGAAGTTTTTAATTCTTCTTCCAGTTTCAGGATCACCTGTTTGTCACCGGCACTCAATTGTCCTTTTGCTCCTTCGATCAATGTGCTGATATCAGGGCTGCTATGGTCGTGATCGGCATGTTCTGATCCGGCTACAGCTTCTGTTTTCTTTACAGGAGGTTTGGTGTTAGCTAATAATAAAAGAACGATGAGTAATAATGATCCTGTAATTAATGCTATTTGCTTTATTGTTACAGGTTTCATGTTTATATTCAGGATCAGAAAGCTCTTGGTGAAAATTACTTCCGATCGATTTTACAAATTATGCTGTTGCTTCTTTCTTTACATTCTTCTTTACTTTCTCAGCGAAAGTCTTAGCCGGTTTGAAAGCCGGAATGTAGTGAGCAGGGATAATAATAGTCGTGTTCTTTGAAATATTACGTCCGGTTTTCTCAGCGCGCTTTTTTACAATAAAACTTCCGAAGCCTCTTAAGTAAACGTTTTCGCCGTTCACCATCGAGTTTCTCACCGATTTCATAAATGCTTCCACACTTGCCTGTACTGCTATTTTTTCAATACCTGTTTTCTCTGCGATCTCGTTGATGATGTCTGCCTTTGTCATGCTTGTATAATCTATTTAAAATCAAACAATTAATCCTATAAAACTTAAATTAGGGCTGCAAAGATAGCATTTTAATAATTAAACAAAAATTTAAATCGTAAATTTGGCTACCATTTAATGAAATAGACCCTTTGCGGACCTGAATGCAACATTTTTCCAATAAAATTATCCGCTGGTACGATTCCAATAAACGTGATCTTCCCTGGCGCAATACCAAAGACCCATATTTTATCTGGCTATCGGAGATCATCATGCAGCAAACCCGCGTGGATCAGGGGATGGCTTATTACAATAAATTCGCTTCCGAATTCCCGACCGTTAAACACCTCGCTAAAGCTGACAATGAAAAGGTGATGAAGCTCTGGCAGGGACTCGGATATTACTCCCGCGCGCGTAACCTGCACGAAACTGCAAAAATCATTTCCAGTCAATATAAAGGTAAATTTCCTGCTTCTTACCAGGAGATCCTCGCTTTAAAAGGTATCGGCGATTATACCGCTGCCGCAATCTCTTCCTTCGCCTTTGATCTTCCGCATGCGGTGGTGGATGGCAATGTGTACCGTGTTTTGTCGAGGGTGTTCGGGATCCATACGCCCATCGACAGCTCTGCCGGAAAAAAAGAATTTTCTGTTTTGGCCAATGAGCTGATCAGTAAAAAGGATCCCGCTTCGCACAACCAGGCTGTGATGGAATTGGGCGCTCTTCAATGTAAGCCTCAAAATCCGGAATGTTCAACCTGTGTCCTTAACTCCATGTGCTTCGCCTATTCGAAAAAAAGCGTAGATCAGTTTCCTGTTAAATCAAAAAAGACCAAAGTCCGCGACCGTTTCTTCAACTATGCCGTTCTTCGTCACAACGGAAAAATAGCCATTAATAAAAGGACAGAAAAAGATATCTGGACTAACCTCTACGATTTTCCGCTTATTGAAACTCCGACAAATTTTACGGAAGATGAATTGTTCAGTTCTGCCGAATGGAAAGGACTAATGGGTAAAAATAAATTTCAAATTCGCTCCGTGCATGAGGGTTTTAAACATATCCTCAGCCACCAAAAGATCTATGCACGGTTTGTAGAAGTGGATTTTATTTCATCATTTAAAGATCAGCTCAGCGATACTTCTATTATGGTAAGTGAAAAAGATCTTAAGAAATACGCTGTTCCCCGCCTTATTGATCTTTTTCTGGAAAAGATCAGCTGAAACACATCAATTTATAAACAACAATTTTTTTTGCAGGGATCCTGTAGTATATTTGTTTGAACAGAAACACACACACATGGCAGGGGTTAATAAAGTTATTTTAGTTGGTAATCTGGGTAAGGACCCTGAAGTAAGACATCTTGAAGGCGGTGCGGCTGTCGCAAATTTTACACTCGCTACCTCAGAGATTTATAAAGATAAGAACGGAAACAGGAACGAACAAACAGAATGGCATAACATTGTTGTGTGGCGCGGACTGGCTGAAATAGCTGAGAAATACCTTAAGAAAGGAATGACAATCTACGTGGAAGGAAAGCTCCGAACACGTTCTTGGGATGATAAGGAAGGCAACAAAAGATATACAACTGAGATCGTCGGAGATACTTTTACCATCCTGAGCAAAAAGGAAAAGGATCAGCATACTGGACAAGATGAATCTAGCGGGAACAGCTCAAAAAGTGCGGATGATCTTCCATTCTAAGCCTCTCTTTTTCTGATTAAATGCAAAGCATTATCTTTGTTCTTTATCTATGTTTAACTTAATAATCTGACATTGGACCTTCCGGGTAGTTCATATTTTCTTTCGCTTCCTCTTAACAGCATAACTGTCAATCCTTTTACCCTAAGCATTATCCTTGCAATAGTTGCCATGGTGGTTTTACTCCTGCTTGTTGCTCTTGTTTCCGCAGCAGAGTCGGCTTTTTTCTCTCTCAGTCCCAATGATATTGATGAGTTGAATAATTCAGTAAAGCAACGGGATGAAAAGGTGATCGCTCTTATCAATGGTCCTAAGCGACTTCTCGGAACTCTTCTGATAAGTGTTAACTTTATCAACATTGCCATTGTTATTCTTTCAACTGTTGTAATGCGGGATCTGTTCACTTTTTCAGAAGAGAACAGCATCGCTGAAAAACTGATCAATATCGTTGCCGTTACGTTTCTGATTCTTCTTGTTGGTGAAGTAACACCTAAAATTTATGCGACGCAGAATCCTCTGAAGATCTCGAGGCGACTCATTTATTTTGTTTCATTCCTGCAAAAACTTTTTTACCCGATCAGCTCCTTTCTGATCTTTTCAACTTCCCTTATCGATAAAGTGATCAAGCCAAAATCACATAATATTTCTGTGGATGAATTATCACATGCACTGGATCTTACAAACGACGAGGATATCCCGGAAGAGGATCACAAAATCCTGCAGGGAATTGTAAAATTTGGAAATACGGACGTAAAGCAGATCATGCGTTCAAGGATGGATGTTTCTGCTTTTGAATATGATCAGGGTTTTAAAAAACTTCTGGATTCCATTACCACCAGCGGATTTTCTCGTGTTCCTATCTACCGGTCATCGCTGGATAATATCGCGGGCGTTTTATATACCAAGGATCTTTTACAATACCTGAATGAAGAAGATGGCTTTCATTGGCAAACCATCATCCGTCCGCCTTTCTTTGTTCCGGAGAATAAAAAAATTGATGATCTCCTGAGAGAATTTCAGTATAAGAAGATCCATCTCGCAGTGGTAGTAGATGAGTATGGCGGCACTTCAGGAATTGTTACACTCGAGGATGTGATCGAAGAAATTGTAGGGGAGATCAATGATGAGTTTGATGATGATGACCTTGTGTATTCGAAGCTGGATGATAATAATTTCGTGTTTGAAGGAAAGGCGCATTTGAATGATGTGTACAGAATAGCCGATATTGATGGTGAAGAATTTGAAGAAGCGAAGGGTGAGTCAGATACACTCGCCGGACTTATCATTGAAATTGAAGGCCGTATCCCGACAAAAAATGAAAAGATCCATTTCGGAAATTTAGCTTTCACCATTGAATCAGCTGATAACAGAAGAATTAAGAGAGTTAAAATAACCGTTGACAGAACAAACGAAGCAGAAGATGATAAATAAGCCACTCTTGAGTCCTGAGTCACTAATTTCTAGTCTTAAGTCTCTAGTCTGGAGTCTAAAGTCTTGTGTCTTGAGTCTTAAATCTTGTGTCCTGAGTCTTAAATCTCGTTTCTTGCTTCCTGCAACTTGTGTCTTGCTTCTTATATCTTGTTTCTCATTAATCTCTTGCGGTGGGGATGATGATGAAACCATCGCACCGAAACCCAGAGCTTTTTTCCGATTGTCGCTTCCTGAAAAAAAATATGTCCAATATGATTCAACTTGTCCCTTCACATTTGAAATGCCCGCCTATGCAAAAATGGGTCGGGATCAGAACAGTGGAGCGGAGCCCTGCTGGTTGAACCTGGATTTTCCTTCCCTGAATGGAACACTTCACCTTAGTTACAAAGAAGTGAATGGGAACATCAATGCCTATCTGGAAGATACGTATACACTTGCTTCCAAACATACTGTAAAGGCTTCCGGAATAGAAGAGCAGGTGATCATCAGAGATTCTTCGAGGGTATACGGACTTATCTATAACATCGGTGGAAATGCGGCATCATCCGTACAGTTTTTTCTAACAGATAGCACCAACCATTTTTTACGAGGAGCTTTGTATTTTAATTCTGTTCCGAATACAGATTCAATAAAGCCTGTTGTTGATTTTGTAAGGAAAGATATCCTTCACATGATAGAAACGTTTGAGTGGAAAAATATAACCGCAAAGACGCAGAGGCGCAAAGCTCTAAAAATCTAGATCATTATTTTTGCATTTTTTAATCAGTGAATTTGTGGCTCAACTCTTTACCCTTCCTTAGCGTCTTAGCTCCTTCGCGGTAAAACCTTTTTTTCTAAGTGCCTTAGTGGTAAAACTTTTTTTACCCAACTCTTCAATCTTCTCTTAGCGCTTTAGCGCCTATGCGGTAAAACTTTTCTTTTTTCTAAGTGCCTTAGTGGTAAACTTTGTTAAGCCTTCAGGATCATCTTACTCTGCAATCCATAAATAACACAAGCAAGGAACAAATGCACCGGTTGAACCACCGCCGGAATTGATAGCTGATTTAGTATTATTCCGGCCAGCATTTCAAGCATAAGGAATATACCAAGAAGCTTTGCGGAGGATTTTAATTCATCACTCATTGAACCTTTCAGGATCTTATAGATCAGCCAAAGATTAATGACAAGAAGTAACCAGGAGAAGCTTCGGTGGATTTTGAACACCGGTCCGAGGTAAGATATTATATGCGACCTGAATTCAGCATCAAAGTTTTTTACAAGCACATCTACTTCTTCCCGTATCTGCGTTCCGAGCATGATCTGTATGATCGTCAGAATTAAAACCAGGATAGCAAATCTTTTAATTGCAGGATCTCTTACGATAGCTGAATGATCATCCATTAGTTTTTTCGCGCGATGAATGATCAGGATCGCGATGGATAAGATCACCAAAGCCACCACCATATGAACGGTGATTTTCACGGGAGAGAGATTACTGCTGACCACCTTTGATCCCAGCCAGCCCTGAAAACCGATCAGGATAAATTCGATGAATGATAACAGGAATAATTTTTTATCTCTTCTCCGGAATTTAAATGAGAATAAAAACTGCGCGAAGATCAATAAGCCCAGAATGGCGCCTACAAGTCGATTACCATATTCCGTCCAGGTTCTCAGAGCATTGAATTCTCCTACAGCATTGTGATCTCCGGCATATAGTTCTTTGTAGTTTTCAGGAAGCTGACTGATGTCAGTGGGAGGGATCCAGTTGCCGAAACATTTTGGCCAATCCGGACAACCCATCCCGGATCCTGTTGCTCTTACCACTGAGCCGGCAATGATCACGAGATAAACAAAAACGAGTGTGACTTGTGCAAGTATAATAAAACGCCGGATGGCTGACTGTTCCATGTGCTGATTTTTCGCCTTCAAAATTACACAAAACAATCAGATGTGTAGGGAAAAATGATTCATTATGCATGCATAAGACAATAAATTCAATGCGCTTGGAGTTCTAAACACAAACCCCCTAAAACCATCCCCATGAACAAACTGATCATCATTTCCATGTTCATTCCAATAGTGAGCATGGCCCAGGAGAAGCTGGATTCAGAAAGCGGATATTTTCAATTAGGCGTTAGGAATACCATCAGTGCTTTCAGCGATGACGGAGCCACTGGTTTCGGCTTCGGCGGACAGTTCCGGATCCGAGTGCTCAGCAGGGTGAACACCGACTGGTTTGCAGATTACATCACCACGGATATCAGCGGACTCGCCAGAAGGGAAGATCTTCACATCGGCTGGTCTGTATTAACTTATCCTTTTAATCACCATACAACAAAAGGGAAGATCACACCGTATCTCCTTGCCGGGCACTGTTTTGATTATTCGAAAGTGATCCGGAACAGCGATCAGTTTTCAGTTCAGAAATTAAACAGCGCTGTACAGGCCGGACTTGGTGCTCATTATAACATTACTGACAGAACCGATATTTCACTCACTGCGCAATACATGATGCACATGGGAAAGGATCTGCATGTTCATATACATGATGAAGGTGGAATGAAAAAAGTGGAATTGAGTAAATACCAGATAAGAGGAATTGAAGGCCATCTCCTTATCAATCTGAGTCTGAACGTAAGGCTGTTTGATATGTGGGATCAGCATAAGAGGGCCGCTTAGACGGCAAAGAAATTCTTAAAAGTTAACCCTTAAACCAACAGCCATGATTAAATATAATTTCACACTGCTGTTCTTCAGCATCTCGATGTTTCTTTCTGCTCAGCAGGAGAAATCTCCCTTCATTCGTAAATATTTGATGCGTGCAGATG
>JALYRR010000024.1:18011-24114 GCA_030855265.1 Bacteroidota bacterium
ATTAAGGAAGACATAAAAAATGTACACATTTCCGGTGATGCCGAATATTATCTTGATAAAACTGTTTCAATAAGAGGAACGGCCACGTATCTTTTAGGAAGTTCCGGGCCGGTTGGTGATGCGCCCATGCTTAAAGATTTTCATTCCGTGATGCTAGGTGCCGCCTTTCATATTCCAACAAATTCACATTTTGACCCGTATGTTATTGTGCAACCCGGGATTGCCTACACGTCCAGCTATCAAAACATCAGGCTGAATGATGAGGTGCCGACAAAAGTGTCCTATCGCGGCGTACTTACTCCGCTTGCCACTGCCGGAATTGGAGTGAATTATTATTTCCAGCGGTTCGCTCATTTATTTGTAGAAGGTCGTTATGTTTACGGAAAGCATTTGTCCACTGCTCCTCAGCCGATTTCACTTGAAGAAATTCGGATCACCTTCGGACTGGGGTTCAATCTTTTTATAATGAAAGAAAAAAAAGAATCCCGCGGTTAAGCGGGATTTTCTTTATTCTTCTTCTTCAGTGCTGCTGATTTTATTCTTTTCTTCCCTTTCTTTTCGGGATGTTTTCGCCATTTGTTTGCGCCTCATTTCCATTTTATATTCTTTGGTAGTGATGATCACGAGTCCGCCCGTACAATCTCCATACTCCGCCGGTACACCACCGGTAAGAACTTCCACGCCCGCAATTCCCATTCCCGGTACATCCGGACTTCCAATACATCTGTTTCCGTCCACATAATAGGCAGTGCTACCCCTTCTGGATCCGCGTACATATAAATCCTTTCCATCATCCGTTGCAAGCACGCCCGGAGTGAGTGAAGTTATCACCGCCACAATATCATTCTTGGGGGTTGCTCCTTTTTCTATCTGATCAATACTGATGCTCGTAACGGTTGAGAAGGTTGAGCTTATGATCGGTTTGATCCAGGAGTCTGTTGAAACTTCTATAGTTTCTATCGTGTCGACCGATGAACGAAGGGAACGATAAACGTAAGATGTGTTATTCGGTGACACCAGCACACCTTTTACTTTTTTGGTTTTAAATCCCATGGAGCTGAATCGCAGATCATAGGATCCCGGCACTAAGTGTTTGAAAGTGAAATCACCGTTAACATCCGTAGACATGCCCTGAACAATTGTAGAGTCTTCCATTAAAGCGACTACGGCAAATGGAACGGGTTCATTCGATTCATCCGTAAGTGTTCCTTTGATCATTCCGTCCTGTGCGGATAAGGTTCCTGCCATGAACAATGTTGCGATGGCAAAAAAGTTTGAAATAGTTTTCATATAGATATAGGTTTAAGGTTAGATCAGGAAGCGCTTCCCGGTTTGCGGTAAAGACGTTGCCTGAAAAGCAATTCCATAAAAACTTCCCGAATGCCAGGTTCCGCCGTTTAACTTCTTAAATCCGCCACTTACTCAATCCGGCTAACAATAAAAATTCATTGGGGTTAAACTGTATGGAATCTGATACTCCAATACGTCTTGATATCAAGAACCGGTTCCGGATCATTTTTAAAACTTCGGCCTATGAGTTTCTCAAACATGAATATCAGGCACCTCACCGATAAAGAACTGGTAAGTCACTATAAAAATTCCGCCGATAAGATTTATGTCGGGGAACTTTACAAAAGATATTCTCACCTCGTGCTAGGGATGTGTATCAGCTATTTTAAAGACAAAGAAATTGCGAAGGACATGCTGCTTCAGATTTTTGAAAAATTGTTTGTTGAATTAAGAAAACGGGAAGTTGAGAATTTTAAAGCATGGCTCACATTTGTTGTCAGGAACTATTGCATTTCGGAGTTGAGAAAAATTCAAACCAAACAGAAGAATGAAATAGGATATCAGTACGAAGTACAAATGCAGATGACGGTTGAAGATCCAGAACTTCAGAAACTGGAAGAGAAGAAACTCGCAGAACTTTCTAAAGCTCTTGATCATTTGAATCCCTTTCAGAAAAGATGCATTGAGTTGTTTTACCTGAAGGATATGAGTTATTCACAGATTGTTGAACTTACCGGATACTCAGTAAATGAAGTGAAAAGCTATATTCAGAATGGCAAGCGAAATCTGAAATTACTGATGTCTGAACCTGAAATTTAAAAATCAATCCCCATGAATATTCACACACTTTTTACAGATTGTATTAGCTACGAGCAACTCGAGTCGTATGCTTCCGATAAAAGCACTAAAGCTGAGCGTGCCACTGTATATAAGCACATTTCCTCTTGTGAACTGTGCGCCTGTGCGGTTAACGGGTTTACTGCCACTCCTTTTACATCGGATGAACTGGCTGCCATCCATCGTGAAATCGATGTAAGAACAAATGCTACGCACAAAAACCCGTTAACCTTTGCACAGGTATTTATCGTTTTACTTTCTCTTTCCTCAATTGTATTTGTTTATCATTTTTCCGGACAAGGTTCTGAAAAAGTTTCCAGTACCAAACAAATTCTTATTCCACTCACACAACTAACTCCATCAGCCAATGAAACGAAGACAGAATTACAAAAAGAAATATCAGCTACGTCAGAAACTGTCACGAAGATCATGCATGTGATCAGCAATGAAAAATACCAGCGTTCAATTATCCCATTGGAGGAATTGCCTCCGATCCGGCCGGATTCATTGCTTTTAAGCGATGCGATTACGGCTGTAAAGAATGAAGGGCTTGTGATCCCATTTCACTTTAATGCTGAAGTCATCTATATGTATGATCTCAAAGTCACTTGTTATTATGATTATTATTTCAGCGCAGAAGGGAACAGAGATTATTTAAAACATACACCTTCGATTAAGGAGAACAAGGAAACTCCAGATAATCTGATTGAGAAGGATATGGAGCAAAATATGCAGGCCAATCAGATCTTGAAAAAGGGTCTTGAATATTTTAATCGTGGAAAATATACGAAGGCGAGCCATTGCTTCCAGTTGCTGATCGATGTAAACCCCGCTGATGTGAATGCATTGTTTTATCAGGCAGTTGCTTTTTATCAAACTGGAAAATATAGCAAAGCAGTTGAAAATCTGAGAGCCGTACTTTCAAACAGCAATAATGTATTTCATCCGGAATCAAAATGGAATCTTGCTCTTGTACATCTTAAAATGGGTGAGAAACAACTTGCGAAACAATTGTTTTCAGAGATAGTTTCAGAAAGAGGATTCTATGCAAAAAAGGCTGCCGAAAAATTAAAGCATCTATAAAACATAAATCGTTTAACGGATCAGGAGTTTGGATTCCATCATATCAAGGATCGCATATTTAATTCCTTCTCTCCCAAGTCCGGAATCCTTAATTCCGCCATACGGCATATGATCCATCCTGAAAGTAGGTACTTCATTGATGATGACTGCTCCTGTTTCAATATGGTCAAATGCATACGATGATTCAGAAATGCTGTTGGTAAATACTCCAACTTGTAATCCGAACACTGAATCATTCACCATTTTTACGGCTTCTTCAAATGTGTCAAATTTTTCTATTGTCACCACCGGTCCGAAAAGTTCTTCGCTGCAGACTTTCATAGATGTTGTAGTCCCGGTTAAAACAGTTGGTTCATAAAATGATCCTTTACGTTTACCGCCTGTCAGTAATTTCGCTCCGCCAGCTATAGCTTCTGAAACCCAAAGTTCAACTCTTTGTGCATTCTCCTCATCGATCATAGATGAGATCATCGTTTCCTGTTCTGAAGGATCTCCTTGTTTTATTTTTTGAACTTCATTCAGAAATGATTTAGTGAATGAATCAAACAAAGAAGCATGAACGAAAAATCGCTGAGCATGAATACAGATTTGTCCGCTATAAGCGAAAGCAGAAATCACGCATTTACTCATTGCGGATGAAAGATCAACAGTGGAAGAGATGATTACTGCAGCATTGCCCCCAAGTTCAAGAACTACTTTCTTTTTCCCGGCGTTCTTTTTCATTTCCCAACCTACTGCCGGAGAACCAGTGAATGATAAAAGTTTGAAGCGATCATCTGCCACCAGGTTGTTTCCAGTGTTACGGTCCATGGGAAGAATTGAAACAGCGCCTTTTGGTAGATCCGTTTTGTCAATGATCCTCGCTAATTCAAGTGTTGACAATGGAGTAGAGGAGGCGGGTTTTAAAATTATCGGACAACCGGCAGCAATGGCAGGTGCAATTTTGTGAACAGCAAGATTTAATGGAAAGTTGAACGGTGCGATTCCTGCGACAATTCCGCAAGGGAAATACTTGATCAATCCTTCTTTTCCTTCTCCGGCTGGTGTCCAGTCGAGGCTGATGTATTCTTTTGGTAAGCGCTTGCTTTCCTCCGCAGCAATAATGAACGATTGCGCGGCACGATCAATTTCTGCGAGTGCATAGCGAATGGGTTTGGCGGATTCAAGACAAAGTATGTGAGCAAGGTGTAATCTATCAGATTGAATATCATTTGCGATCTGCATCAGGATCGAATATTTTTTATGCGAAGGAAGATGTTTCATTTCCTCCTTGACTGCGGATGCTTTTTGAATAGCAAGTTCAAGTTCCTCGTTACCCGCGGAATAAGTGGATGCGAAAACTTTCCCTGTAAATGGATTCACCACTTTTAAAGTTGTTGAAGTTTCAGCGAATGTTCCGCCGATGTATATTTTGTAATTCTCCATTTAATAAAGGTAATAAAAGGCTTGCCATTAGCATTTAATTTATACCACTGAGGCACTCAGAACACTAAGGTCTTTTCTCGAAAAATAAAATTATAACATTTCCTTTTTGGGGAGTGTTGTCTGGCTGTCAGAAACAAAATTTGCCATGTGTTTTTTTAGAATAGATGTAATTGAACTGAGAGCCGTGGTGGTAAAAAGCTGCAGTTCATCGTTAACAACTAAATAGTATCTTAGTAGCCCATGAACAAAAAAACCCTCAATTGGATCATTCTGATCGCACTTGCCCTCACCTGGGGTAGTTCCTTCATTCTAATGAAACGCGGGATGGAAGTATATTCCAGTGGTGAGGTAGCAGGACTTCGGATCTTTATCGCCTTTCTGTTTCTTACGCCTTTAATGTTCAAGCATGTAAAAAAGCCATTGTTAAAACATTGGAAAGGTTTTGTAGGAATGGGTGTGTTAGGCAACCTGATCCCCGCTTTTTTGTTTACGGAAGCAGAAACCGGTATCAGCAGTTCACTTACCGGGATGTTGAATTCATTAACACCGCTTTTTACTTTATTATTGGGCGTTCTGCTTTTCAAGGCAAAAACGCGATGGATCAATGCGATTGGAATTATCATCGGTTTTATTGGGGCTATCGGTTTATTGATGGCCGGATCAGAAGAAAACAGCAGCAATAATCTCCTGTTTGGATTTTATGTGGTGATAGCCACTATATGTTATGCTTTAAGTGTCAACATTATCAAAAGAGACCTGAATGAGGTCAATTCCATTACAGCTACAGTTTGGGCGATGTTTTTTATAGGGCCGATTGCAGGAATTTACCTTTTTGGCTTTACGGATGTAGTTGAAAAGATCAGTATCGCGCCGGGAGACTTGAAAGCCTGGGCTATATCAGCATCCTGGCCATTTTCGGGACTGCTTTATCGGTAATTATCTTTAATGTCCTGATCAGGAATACCAATGCTCTTTTTGCCTCCTCGGTCACTTACCTGATTCCGGTGGTTGCCATGAGTTGGGGACTTTTTGACAATGAAGAGGTACTATTTATGCATTTTGTCTGGATAGGGTTGATTTTACTGGGGGTTTACCTGGTGAACAAGAAACCGTCGGCTCAAGTGGAGATGGTGGTAAAACCAGAAGAATGAACAATATTTTGTTGAAATCTTTGCCGTTTCCAAATAAATCCTTAATTTCGTGCCCCCGAGAAAATAATGTCTTGGGTAGTATTAACAAATAAAACCCTATAAAATGTACGCAATCGTAGAAATAGCCGGGCAACAATTTAAGGTAGAACGAGGCAATAAAGTCTATGTTCACCGCCTAGATGCTAACGAAGGGGCTAAAATTTCATTCGACAAAGTTTTGTTGGTTGACAATGGCGGCAAGGTTCAAGTAGGAACTCCTTCGATTGACGGGGCATCAGTAGCTGCAACAGTTCTGGGCCACCTCAAAGGTGACAAAG
>JALYRR010000184.1 GCA_030855265.1 Bacteroidota bacterium
CTCCCAGATCTTGTCACCCCAGCGATTGAAGATGGTTACATTGTTTTGTTTGTCAATGCTTATTCCGTCAATATGCCAGTAATCATTATTTCCATCCATATTCGGGGTAAAACCGGAATATGTTTGAATATCACAGGATCCGGAAGAATCAACCACGACGATCATAGAATCGGAAGACGTACAACCGGAGGTCAGATCTGTACCAAAAACAGTAAATACAGTTGTTTGTCCCGGATTAGCGAGCGGTGATGCAGAAGCAGGATCATCCAGTAAACCCGGAGGCATCCATGAAAACGAATTTCCGCCTGTAACACCCAGGTTTACAGCAAATCCAGGACAAATAGTTACGTCAGCTGATGCGACAACACTTGGAGAATTAAAGAATGTGATCGTAATTGGTTTTGGTAAACTTTCACATCCGGAAGAGTTTGACTGAGTCACAAAAAAAGTAAACTGACTTCCCGGAGGAGTTGATACACTGCCCAGAGGATCATACCCTGTTCCGGGAGACTGAACAGCAATAAGTGAACTCAGTGATGAATCAGAATACCAATGAATAGGCTCTACCAATGAATTCGGGAAAATAAAATGAGGTTCTCCGGGACACAATGATTGATCTGTATATATGCTGACTGGCGGAGGGCTCGCATTTAAATAAATTGTATCCAGATTAAACCTGTTGCATGGTGGCCCGGAATTATATTTTATAACAAGCATTCCGGAACCTGCACCGGAAATATCAACGATCCCTGTTGATGGATCCAATACAGCTCCCGGGATAGGACCAACAATACTAAATACACCTCCTGCGATGGCAGGAAAATCAGTTATTATGGCAAAACCTTCCGAAGTACAATAGGTAGTTTTGTCATAATTGAATTCCGGATCAATATCAGGGAATGAAAACATTAAAACAGAATCAGTAATGGAGCAGTTAAGTGCCGTATCTACAATTGTGAAATAGTTCCAGCCATTGCAAAGATTTGGGCTGGTTAAGCTTCCGGGGGAACCATTCCAGATGACACTGTCTGCACTCCCTGAAATCATTGTAATCTGGGCTTGATTCAAACACATTCCACCGCAAGCATAATTAATCTGGCGGACATCATAATCAATGGCTCCCGGAACATAAGTTATCATCGAAGAGGAACAAAAGGTGGAAGTATTCACATTGGTTACCAGATTATAATATCCTTCGCTCAAAGGAGGGCTTGTATAAGTACCTGTGGTTGTTGCCGTATTGATCAGGTTGCCATTGGAATCATATAAATAATAATCGTATCCGAATAAGGAAACAGGACCACCATATGCCTGAATGCTTCCCGTAGCAGTGTTATTACATGAAGCTGCAAATGGCACTGCAAAAAGTTTTTCACAACATTTCATATGTGTTTCAAGAACGTAATCTTCGTCACCACCACAATCAGAAGTAGTGATCAATGAACCTGATTCTCCATCCGAATAGGTTAGAAAGCGAATACTCAGGTCATTTACCCCTCCGTCACACAATGCTTTGGTTTGCGTCCGGATTTTAAAGCAGAAGGTCCAGAAAGTAGTAAAACCTCCCTGATCTCCACGGTTATTCCGGGGGTCATTATCACCTCCGATATCATAAAAATAGCCGCTGACAATGCTTCCGTTAATATCAATATTGCTGAACCATTTCCAGGTTCCGAAAAAATCGGCTGAGTCGGCAGAACTGATTATAGAAAGCGTTGTAGCATCCCAACCGCTTCCGAACAAAGGCACAACACCATGCAGGCGATTACCATTTTGTTCATCAAAACCGGCAATTGTGTAACAGAACGCGATCGTAGTATCCGGAGGATAAGCAGCAGCTGCCGGAGGTGGGAATGCCTGCAAAGCTGAACTTTTCAAACAATCCTGACAAATGTTTTTACTTCTTAAAGAAAAAGAAAAAGCACCATCACCTGTATATGTTTTACTGGAAATCTGAAGATAATAGGAAATGCCGAATGTAACAGGACCAAATTCAATCAAATGCGGACCAACCCCATCACGGGTAGCGCATGCACGAGGTAACATGGCGATACATTCACCAGTGAGTGCCTCGTAAATACCAACATAAACAGTATCCAGAGGATTTGTACCTGTCCCCTGGATCATCATTTCCAAATGAGTTTCCGTAGGAATGAATTTGTACCAAACATCATGAAGGGAGGGACCAGAATAACAGGAAGTCATGAATCCCGTCAATGTATCATTGGTAGCGCCGGTATTGTCTCCAAATTGATTAACCACTGATCCAAAGGTGACACCGCCACCAGATCCACAGGGAGTTGCACTCGGAAGAAATCCAAGGTTAATAGCATCACAGGGTGAATCATTGACTTGCGCCTTTATAAGAACCGGAGCACAGATCAATGCCAAAATCAATAAAAAACCGTGTATGTTTTTTGTCATGCTCATTTTTTTTTCGGAATAAAAATAAGCATTTTTTGCTGAAGTCAGACAGCAGAAGGGAAATTAGAAAAGCAGGGGATTTGAGGAGGCTTTGAGGCCTTAGATTTTAACTCCGATCACGAGAATGTCATCAACCTGATCAAGCGGTCCACGCCACTCTTCGATGGTTCTATTGAGAACTTCTTTTTGTTTATCGATAGGGTGTTTATGAACTTCGAGAAGCAGTTCCCTGAAATGATTCGCCATGAATTTTTTTCCGTTCGGGCCACCAAACTGATCCGCATAGCCATCGGAGAAAATATAAACGCAATCCCCTTTTTGAAGCTGAATGGAATGATTCGTAAATTTTTTCTTTTCTTCCCCAAGGAATAAACCGATCGGAAATTTATCCGCTTTTGTTTGCATCAGCTCTCCGTTACGGATTAAATATAACGGATTGTAAGCGCCTGCATATTGGAGTTCGAGTGTATTAAAATCGATGGTACAGAATGAAAGATCCATCCCGTCTTTTGCTGCAGAAGCTTCATGTCCATGATGAAGAGTTTCACTGACTCCTTCATTCAGACTGTCAAGGATCAATGCAGGATTAGTGAAATTATTATTATTTACAACATGTTTAAGGATATTGTAACCCACAATTGACATAAAAGCGCCCGGTACACCGTGGCCTGTACAATCCACTGCCGCAAACATGGTCTTGCCATATTTTTCATCGATCCAGTAAAAATCTCCGCTGACAATATCCTTCGGTTTATACAACACAAAAGAATTGGGCAATACGCGCTTTACAAGGCTATCGGGAGGAAGAATAGCCTCCTGAATCCTTTTAGCGTATTTGATACTATCTGTTACATGTTTATAGAGAACTTCAAGTTCCTGATTTTTGGTTTCGATCTCTTCCTTTTGACGAACTACTTCTTCAGTTCTTTCAATAACCTTTGCTTCCAGAACACGCTCATTTTCACGAAGGTCTTCACGCATTTTCAAAAGTGCAGCGCCCAATGTATCATCTTTGCTTAAAGGGCGGTAGTGGGAGTCGAAATTTCCTGAACCAACTTGTTTTGCAAACTGAGTAGTTCTCGCCATTCCATCAACAAGGTCATTTAATGCGATGGACATTTCACCAATTTCATCATTTCTGTCCTTAATCCGGTCTACAGGCAAAACTCCTTTTCCCATCATAAGGAGAATTCTTTTAAGCTGATGGATTGGTCTTACAATAGTCCTTACTGTGAAAACAGCAATCAGGATTCCACCAAACACAAGAATAACTCCCAACCAGAATACGATCTTCTGAAGAAAGTTAAACGAATCCAGCATCTCGTTTGAATTGTCCGAGGCATTTGAGTTCTGCTTGTCAATAAGAGTACTCAGATTCTGGTTGATCACATTAAATGTCACATCCAGTTCTTCGAAAGGAAGAAGGGCTTCAAATTTAATATTGGAATCATTGTATGTATCAAAAGAGTTGAGTTTCGACATCACATCTTCCTGGTAACTTTTGAACATCTGTTCGATGAGGGCAAGAATCGCATCAATACTATCCTGTTCGTCTTTATTCCAGTTGATCGAATACTTGCGGATCTTTGATTTTAGAGCTGGATATTCTTCTCTGAGTAGAGTTCTCAGGGCTTTTTTATCAGCCGCATCATCACCGGTTTGAACGTAATACCATTTAGTGATGAGAAGCTTGGAACGATTTAAAAGGTTATCAAGCTCCTTGAGGGTAGAAACAGAAGGGTTATAAATTTCGGTAACCTGATCGGTTTTTCTCCGGCTGTCGTTCAGGGTTACATTGGTAAGCAGCGAGGCTACTATAAACAAAAATAGAATTACGCCAAAGCCTAATCCTATCTTCCTACCAATTGTAAATCTAAACTTCATAAAATATGCGGCCTCGGATTATTTTTGTTTGATCTCTTCTAATTTCTGCTTGAACATATTGGATTTTTCTTTCTCGTTCAAGCTAAAATAGATACCAGATAAACCAAGCAATGTTTCTTTCCTGTTGGGATCAAGAGAATACGCTTTCTCCATAAACGGAAGAGATTCTTTAAAGAGCTTTATGGAATTATCCTGAACATCATCAAGGGCAACAATATCAATATCATAATCAGATTGATTGATAAGGTTCACTGCCTGATTATAAAAAAGAATTCCCATGTTATAATTAGCGCTGATATTATTCGGATCAATCGCTAACACTTTATTGTAGGTTGTTTTGGCAAGTTCTCTGTATTCAATCCGGGTACGGTCAGCTTCAAAAATCTGATTATAAACAGAAGCCAGAGCCAAAAGAAACTTTATATCATTCTGAAGGAAATTCGTTCTGGAAGGATCTACGATCAGATAATATTCTTTAAATTTTTCGAAATTTTCTACAGCAATTTTAAAATCAATAGAATCAAGGCTGGCTGCAGCATCATTGTATAATGTGGTGGCCAGGTATTTAATATTCTTTAGATTCTCCTGTGAATTTTCTTCCGAAGAGTCAATGGTAATGGACTTTTTAAAGGAAACTAAAGCTTCTAATCGGGCAGGAGATTGTTTATTGGATTTTTCATCCTTGTTGTAAATCGTTTTGAAAATAAAACCCCGGATATACCAGGCTTGTGCATCGTTGGATGTTTCATTATGGCTCACAGCAAGGTTAATAGCAGTTTTGGCGCTTTCAAGATCGCCTTGCTGCAAGAACGTATACGCAGCATTGACTTTGTCCTGCTGGGCATTTGAAACCACTGTCGTTAAAAACAGAAGGCCAAAAAACAATGTTCTTTTCAGATGTAACATCTTAATAATTATGTAAATATACGAATAAATTACTTTACCTGCACAGCCATTTCTACGAGTGCGGAGGCCACTTTTAATTTATACTTTTCGATATTCGATTTATTCAGTTCAATTCGTTGTTTATTCTCAATGACAACGAAATTGATTCCTGCCCCTTTTCCGGTCAAACCGGGCTTGTCAGTAACAATCAACGTGCTTTTACTTTTTATTTTACCGATAACTTCCGGAAGCTGAGCGGAATTGTCGGGCTGAATGAATACAATGTGGCATTGAGCTGCTTCTGCGGCTGATACATTCCGGATTTCGAATTTCTGGGCACCTACCATTTTTGTTCCCGCCATCTTGTTCAGTTCATTCATCAAAGGAGTATTTGTACCATATACGCCAACAATGAAGTTTCCGGATTTATAAGTATCCGGCCATTCGATGTATTTCGTGAAATTATAGATGTAAATCGCCTTGATTTTGGCATTGGCTTCTTCGGACTGATCTGGCTTTACTACAACCCATGAGGTCAGCAGTAAAAAGGAGAACAGTATAAAAGCCAGTTTCTTCATATGAATTGCAGGGGGCATTACAAAATGTACGCCATTTCCTGATTGCTACAAATATATAATTTTTTAGTGTAAAACATCCAGTCCTTAAAATGAACATTTTGTAGCCCGAAAGATGAATAAATTACACTTCGCATTAAATTCCTATTTTTGGAATAATATGTCTGCCCCTAATCTTCATTCTTTAGATGATCTTCAACTTGTAAACGGTTATAAACAAACCGGAGACTCGGTTTATGTCGGACATTTGTTTCAGAAATATACACACCTTATTTTCGGAGTTTGTATGAAATACCTCAAGGATGAGGATGATGCACAGGACGCCAGCATGCAGATATTCGAGAAATTGCTCATTGACCTGCGAAAGCACGAGATTCAGCAATTCAAAGGCTGGCTTCACATGGTTTGCAAAAACTTTTGCCTTATGAAATTGCGTTCAGGTGCTTCACAAATGCGGCGGACGAAAGAAATGCAGAAGGACCTCGTGACCTTTATGGAATCGGATGAACAGACGCATCAGAATACCGTGCATACAAAAGAAGTACAGCTTACTCACATGGAAGAATGCATCAAAGGATTAAATAATGAGCAGCGTTTGTGTGTGGAGCTATTTTATCTGAAGGAAAAGAGCTACGTTGAAGTAGCAGAAATGACACAGCTTAGCATGAATAATGTAAAGAGTTATATACAAAACGGAAAACGGAATCTTAAAATTTGCATGGAAAACCGGATGTCCTGAAATTAAATGAACAAGAAAACAACATATCATATTTTCAACTCGGGAGATTGTATTCCGGAGCAAACCATGTTCGCATACCTTGATAATAAACTCAATCCAAAGGAGCGTCATCTGGTTGAAAAACATTTGCTTGACTGTGAATTGTGCTCAGACGCGATGGACGGCTTGGAAATGCTCGGTGACAGAAACAGAATTAAAGTAATTAAAGAATTGGCAACTGAACGTTTGTCAGGAGCAAATAAAGGAGCAAAAGTATTTACGCTGAATGTTCGGGTTTTTACTTCTATTGCGGCTAGTATAATTTTACTGATCGGTTCTGTTTTCTTTTTTAAAGTTTTTGTCTCCAATGATATGATGGAAGAAAAAGTTGCAAAGCTTGATGAAACATCTGATCAAAGCCCGTCCTCTCCCTCATCCGGAACAGAAGCCATCGAATCAGAAACCAATCAAATATCCTCTGCATTTAAAACGGATTCAGTTTCTGTTCAGCCGGATGAAAAACCTTCCGATGAAATCAGTATATATGGAAGCAACAATAACAGAGCAGACGGAAATAAAAACGAAGAAACAACAATCAATGGGTATGCAGAAACCACAAAGGAGCAATCCGGAAAAGACATGTATGATCAAAAGAACGCCGATGATCATACAAAGCCGGTTTTATTAGAAAATGCAGGAGTCCAGGAAGCTGACAAATTAAAAGAAGCTGAAAAGCCTTCAGTTACAACAATGGAGACTTCTCCTGTTTTTTCTGCTGTAAGTAAAAACCCAGCTTCCGATAAAGTAATCCGTGAAGAAAAAAATACTTCAAATGAAAAATTCAGATTAAAAGCTTAAAAGAAAAAGACTGCACCTGCTAAAGAAAATGCGAAGGGTTCTGT
>JALYRR010000335.1 GCA_030855265.1 Bacteroidota bacterium
GATCTACGAAGTACATGAAAAACCGGAAGAGGCGGCAAGTGACGGACAACAAACATTAAACTTTGATGAGTCGGCTGCATTGATTCGACGATTGAATGCTAATTATGAGCTAAAATTTGTTTGATCAAAGTCTAGGATTGCTTATCTTGTATTCCCTAAAACGACTGATGAATGCTACGTAAAATTCTTTTCCTTTTTGCTGCGATTTCCCTATTGCAGGTGAATTCGAGTTCTGCCCAGGACTGGGTAAATAAAATGCTCGATCCTTCGGTCAACTTTTACGATGTTAAAAGTGCATTTGAAGCACACTGGAAAAAAGAAATCCGAAAAGCCAAATTCAAAAATTTTTTCAGCCTCGGTGCAAAAAATGAAGACAAGCTGGAAGGAATTACCTTATACAAACGCTGGGAAAATTATATGATGCCGCGTGTTTATCCTTCGGGCGACAGAAGCATCATTGAAGCAGGAAATAAAGAGATTGCGAAATCACTTACAGATCCGGCTTACAGGACCTCCCGTCTGATGGGTGGGAACTGGCAACCTCTGGGATCATTTGCGGTGCCAACGAATGGAGGAGGAGCCGGCCGCCTGAATTGTGTCACTTTTCATCCTTTTGATCCAAACACAATCTATGTAGGAGCACCTGCAGGTGGCTTATGGAAATCAACGGATAACGGAAACTCCTGGACGACGAATACAGATCATCTTCCAACTCTTGGTGTGAATGATATCGCTATCGATCCCACGAATACAAATATCATGTACATCGGAACCGGTGACATTGATGCAGGAGATACTTACGGCGTTGGAGTATTAAAATCAACAGATGCTGGAGCAACGTGGAACACCACAGGACTCAACTGGATGACCAGCCAGGGCAGAAGTGTGAGCAAGATATTGATCAACCCGAATAACCCGAATATGATTTTTGCTGCGACTACAAATGGTGTGTATAAATCGATTGATCAAGGAATCACCTGGCTGAAAACACTTTCGCTTTCCAATATTAAGGATCTTGAATTCAAACCTTCTGATCCTACTGTGCTCTATGCAGCATCCGCAGTCGGATTTTACCGTTCTACCAATTCAGGCTCCACTTTTTTGCTCATCACTTCCGGTTTGCCTCCCGGCTTTGAGGTCAATCGCATCGCTATTGCAGTGACACCAGCGAATGCGGATTATGTTTATCTTTTATATTCTTCTGCAACTGACAGTGGCTTTCATGGCTGCTATCGATCCACCAATTCAGGAAGTAATTTTTCTTTCCAATCAAATTTTCCGAATGTGTTGGGCTATGATTCCGATGGAACAGATACCGGAGGCAATGGCTGGTACACACTTGCAATTGCTGCTTCACCTGTGGATGCGGATGAAGTAATGG
Source organism: Bacteroidota bacterium (assembly GCA_030855265.1). Lineage (GTDB taxonomy): Bacteria > Bacteroidota > Bacteroidia > 2-12-FULL-35-15 > 2-12-FULL-35-15 > 2-12-FULL-35-15. The sequence continues at coordinate 1,382 of JALYRR010000335.1, forward strand.
TAGGTGGAGTGAACGTGTACAAATCAAATGACGGTGGCTCCGGCTGGAGTATTGTTTCTCACTGGTATGGCGATGCAGGGATTCCTTATGTTCATGCCGATATTCATAACCTTGTGTATCGTCCGGATGGAACAGAATTTTTTGCTGCCTGTGATGGAGGATTGTTCAGGACCCTTGATGGGGGAGGAACCTGGCAGGATAAGAGTAACGGGATGCAAATCAATGAAATGTACCGGTTGGGAAATGCAGCCACCGATCCGGATATCATTGCTCAGGGATGGCAGGACAATGGCACAAATCTGTATACTGCCGGAAGCTGGGAACGGATCCTTGGAGGAGATGGAATGGAATGTTTTATCGACTGGAGCGATCCGTCATACGTATATGCAGAATATCAGAACGGCGGGATCCATCGTTCTTCAAATGGCGGTTCAACATTTACTGATATCAAGAATGATATTGATGAAGATGGAGAATGGGTAACTCCCTGGTGCCAGGATCCTATTGTTGCTCAAACAATTTATGCGGGATTTAAAAATGTGTGGAAATCAACAAACCGCGGAAACAACTGGTCAAAGATCTCCACTTTTAATTCAAGCGGACTCACCTGCCTGGCCGTTTCAAAATCGAATCCTTTATATATTTATGCTTCGAATGGAACCACGATTTACAAAACGGCCGATGGAGGAACTACCTGGAATAATCTTTCTGCACCGGGAGCAAATTACATTTCATACATCGCTGTGTCGGAATCAGATCCTAACAAAGTCTGGATCACAAGGTCCGGTTATACGGATGGTCAAAAAGTTTATAAATCAATTGATGGTGCTCTTACCTGGACGAATTTATCAGGCTCTCTGCCCAACATCCCCGCTAACTGCATCGTAAATCAGGCAGGCACAAGTGATGGTGTGTATGTAGGAACAGATGTAGGGATCTATTATGTGGACAATACATTAAGTTCATGGATGCCTTATT
>JALYRR010000025.1 GCA_030855265.1 Bacteroidota bacterium
GTTTATAGTTGTGCTGCATGCAACCCGCATACCTCCTCATATTGGAATCATTGCCGGAAATTCCTATCATTCATTAAGCATTAAAGGACAAGAAAGAAATATTCCTTTGAGTTTGGTTTTAAAAAACATCAGAGTGAGGAGAATTCCTTCTTTATTCATTAGAATAATAGATCATCAACGTTTAACAGGGGATGAGATCTCTGAACAATTTCTCTCCGATTTAAGTTCATTTGAAAAAGTATCTGCTCAGGGTGCAACTTGTCTGAGTCCTATAAAACCTTTTTTTGAAAGAGTTTATAATGTGCCGGCAACGGATATCCGTTATATATTCGACCTTCTTCCAAAACTGGAGCAAGCAGAACTTATAATGGAAATTTCCTCCTTATTTATCGAAGAGCCTGTATTTACGCTGCCGGTTTACGATATGGATGAAATCAATCATGAGATCCTGAAAGCAGAGTCCGAAGCAATCAAAATAAAAAAGCAATGATCTTAAAAGGCCGAAATATTTCTCTACGTGCTTTGGAACCAGAAGATATTGATCTTCTTTATCAATGGGAAAATGATGCGGACAATTGGCTGGTAAGTAATACGCAAACTCCTTTCAGCAAATTTGTTCTTGAACAATACATTGCCTCTTCACATATTGATATTTACTCCGCAAAACAATTGCGCCTTGTCATCTGCGAACAAAACGGACTCGCTGTTGGCAGTATAGATCTTTTTGATTTCGATCCGAATAATTTAAGGGCGGGCCTCGGAATTCTCATCAGCGATAAATCGGACAGAAGAAGAGGTTATGCCTCTGAAGCCCTTGAGTTGCTCGTTGAATATTGTTTTCATACCTTGAATCTGCACCAGGTGTTTTGTAATATCACGACCGATAATGAGCCAAGTATTCTCTTGTTTCAAAAGCATGGCTTCTCGATTACCGGCTTAAAAAAGCAATGGGTGAGAGATGGAGAAAAATTCAAAGACGAACTTCTTCTTCAAAGAATCCGATAATCATTCGTTTCCTCAGGCATGAAACCCTCCATTCAAAAAGTCCTCTTTTTCTTTATATTTTCTTCTGTGATTTTCTGTATGGTTTATTGCGGGAATTCCGGAACTGAAAAAGTAACCGTGCCTGAAACCTCGGGCCTGTCGACGTATCTGAATCACAGTGATACAGCCAGATATGTTGGGATGGATCAATGCCGACTTTGCCATCAGGAGATCTACAGCTCCTACCTGGAAACCGGGATGGGTAAAAGTTTTGATCATGCTGGAAAAGAAAAGAGTTCTGCGAAAATCACTCCGCATACCGCGATCTACGATAAATACCGGGATTTTTATTATCAGCCTTTTTGGGAAGGTGATAATTTAAAGATTCGTGAATTCAGGCTAAAAGGAAAAGATACAACCTACACCCGCGTGGAGAAGGTTGATTATATTGTAGGATCCGGGCAACATACCAACTCACACATCTATTCAACCAATGGATATCTGCACCAGATGCCAATGACCTATTACACACAAAAACAGAAATGGGATCTGCCTCCCGGATATGAAGGTGGTTTTAATACACGATTTTCACGCAAGATTGGTTTGGAATGTATGAGTTGTCATAACTCACTGCCGGGTTTTGTGCAGGGTTCAGAAAATAAATTCAATTCTTTGCCCGGTGGAATCAGTTGTGAACGCTGTCATGGACCAGGTAGTATTCATGTTAGTCAGCGTTCAACAGGAACTAAAATAGACACTTCCAAATACATTGATTATTCAATTGTGAATCCGGGCAAGCTTCCGATTGATCTTCAGTTTGATGTTTGTCAGCGCTGCCATCTCCAAGGAAATACAGTTTTGAAAGATGGGAAATCTTTCTTCGATTTTAAACCCGGAATGCGATTATCAGATTACATGACAACCTTTTTACCGAGATATGAAGGTGCTGATGATGAATTTATCATGGCTTCGCATGCCGATAGATTAAAACAAAGTGAATGTTTTATCAAAAGCTATTCTCCTGAAACTACACAAGGTTCATTGCGACCTTACAAAAAATCTCTCACTTGTGTCACCTGCCATAATCCTCACGTGAGTGTAAAATCAACCGGAAAGGAAGTCTTTAACAATGCCTGTAAGAACTGTCATTCAAGCCCAACAAAAAATCAGGGATGTTCGGAAAAGCCGCAGGTAAGAGAAAAGGTTCAGGATAATTGTGTGAGTTGTCACATGCCCAATTCCGGTTCTATTGATATACCGCATGTGAGTGTTCACGATCATTACATTCGTAAACCTTTGAAAAAATCAGAGGTTGATAAGTTGAAAAAGTTCATTGGGCTTTATCCTGTGAACGAAAAAAATCCGGATGATCTGATCATGGCAAAAGCCTACATCCAGCAGTATGATAAGTTTGATTACAATCCCGTTTTTCTTGATTCAGCGAAGAGTTATCTTTCCGATAAGGATAAAGATCTTCAGAAAAATTTCGAAACACTCATTCATATTTATTTTATTAAAAAGGAGTATGATGCGATACTGAAAATCACGAACAGGCTGGGAAAAGACAATGTTTTAAAGTCGGTTCTGACTAAAAGCTCCTGGGACAATGCGAATGCATGGACTTTATATCGGATCGGGGAATCCTTTAGTAATACAGGAATGATTAATGAGGCCTATGCTTTTTATAAAAGAGCGGATGAACTTGCTCCCTTTAATCCTGAATTTAAAAATAAGCTTGGAACCGTCCTGATGGCTCAGAATAATATTCCCGGTGCCATCGACGTTTTTGAAAACATCCTCAGGGAAAATTCCAAATTTGTGCCGGCTCTGACAAACCTCGGGTATGCAAATTTGATTTCAGGAAATACGGAAAGAGCTGAATCTTTATATAAGGCTGCACTTCTTCTGGATCCGGATGATGAGCCTTTGCTGATGAATGTAGCTGGCTTATCGATCTATAAAAAAGATTACAAGGAAGCAAAGAAGATTCTTGATCAGATCCTGAAAAAAAATCCAAAGAATGAACGGGCAAAACAAGTTCTCGAACAATTAAAATCGTTGAAATAGTGGCTAAACAGAAAAAGTCGTTTTTGAAAAAAGTGATCCTTTCACTTTTCTTTATTTTGCTGCTGGTAGGTGGTTTGGGAGGATATTATGCTTATAAAAGTATATATCAGTCGAATGTAAATGTGGGAAGTAAAAAATCAAAGCTGATCTATATTCCTACAGGTTCAGATTTTAATGATGTGCTTCGGATTCTTGAGGAAAATAATATTCTTAAAAACAGAGCGACCTTTGAATGGCTGGCGACAAAGAAAAAATACCAGCAATCCATCCGCCCCGGAAAATTCCGGGTATTGGCCAAAATGAGTAATAATGCGCTCGTCAACCTATTAAGAGCCGGGATCCAGGAACCTGTCGAGATCAATTTTAACGGACTTCATACAGTGGATCAATTGGTCGCCAGGGCAGGGAAGAGGCTGGAGGCTGATTCGGCTTCTTTGTATAAAGCAGTTCATGACAATGGCTATCTTGAAAAATACGGACTCAATGATGACAATATTCAAACTTTGTTTATTCCAAATACCTATCAGTTCTTCTGGAATACTTCAGTAGATGAGTTTTTCGAACGGATGGCAAAAGAATACAGGTTGTTCTGGACTCCCGAACGAAAGAAAAAAGCCGAAGAGATCGGTTTGACACAGGGAGAAGTTACCACGCTGGCTTCCATTGTACAGGCCGAGCAATGCTGCGACATTGAAGAGAAAAAAGTGATCGCCGGATTATATATGAACCGGCTCGAAGCGGAAATGCTTCTGCAATCTGATCCAACGGTCATTTATGCCATTGGAGATTTTACAATTCAGCGTGTTTCTTTTGAGCAAACAAGAACTCCTTCTCCTTATAACACATATGTTAACAAAGGCCTTCCTCCCGGACCGATTGGCTTTGCACAGGCTACTTCAATTGATGCTGTACTCAACTATGATAAAAATGATTATCTCTACATGTGTGCAAAAGATGATCTTACAGGTAAACATTGTTTCTCGAAAACCTATGAGCAGCACCTGATCTATGCCAACAAATACAGAGATGCATTGAATAAAAGAGACATCCACTGATCAGAATAATTGTTTAATTTTATACCTTAAACTAGAAACGAAACGTATGACAAAAATAAAATTCGGTACTGACGGCTGGAGAGCGATCATCGCACAGGAATTTACAGTTGATAACGTTGCCCGTGTAACCATCGGAGCAGCAGAATGGGTAAAAAAGAACTTTGATAAACCAAGTATAGTCGTTGGACATGATTGCCGCTTCGCAGGAGAATTATTTGCTGAAACAACAGCGAAAGTTTTCGCCAATGCGGGTATTAAAGTTTTCCTTGCAAAGGATTTTGTTTCTACTCCCATGATTTCCCTTGGAACAAAAAACCTGAAAGCTTCACTAGGAGTTATTATTACCGCTTCTCACAATCCTCCTTCGTATAACGGATATAAATTAAAAGGTCATTTCGGTGGGCCTTTATTGCCTGAGGATATTCAGAAAATCGAGGACATCATTCCGGAAAAAAATAACATTCAATTAGAGAGTCTTTCCATTGCAGATTTTGTAAAAGCCGGAATGATCGAGTATGTGGATCTTGAAACCATGTATGTTGATCATGTGGAGAAAAACTTCGACATGAATGCCATCCGCAACACCAATATGAATTTTGCTTATGATGCCATGTATGGTGCAGGGCAAAATGTAATGCGCCGTCTTTTGCCGGATATCACTTTCCTCCATTGTGATTATAATCCTGGTTTTGAAGGTCAGGCGCCGGAACCCATCCATAAAAATTTATTGCCCTTTTCCTCTTTGATTACCGAAAGCGGGGATCTTGATTGCGGATTGGCAACGGATGGGGATGCAGACAGAATAGGATTGTATAATGGAAAAGGAGAGTTTGTTGATTCCCATCACATCATTTTATTGCTGATCAATTACCTTGTAAAAGAAAAGAAATTCACGGGAAAGGTTGTCAATGCATTTTCAGTAACACCCCGTGTTAAAAAGATGTGTGAACATTACGGACTGGAATACCAGGTTGTTCAAATCGGATTCAAGCACATTGCCGGGATCATGATTTCAGAGGATGTTTTACTGGGAGGAGAAGAGAGTGGAGGCATCGCGATTAAAGGCCATATCCCTGAACGCGACGGGATCTGGATGGGACTTACTATCTGGGAATACATGGTAAAATCAGGAAAAACTCTCGATCAGCTGATTGAAGAAGTATATAAGATCGTTGGAGAATTCAAATTCGAACGAAGCGATATGCATCTCAAAGAAGAAGTGAAAGTGAAAATCGTTGAGAATTGCAAAAACAATAAATACGAGTCATTCGGTCCATACAAAGTGGAACGTGTGGAAACGATTGACGGTTGGAAATATTTCTTCGCGAATGATGAGTGGATGATGATCCGTGCTTCCGGTACCGAGCCCGTTCTAAGGAATTATGCAGAGTCCGCAACTACTGAAAAAGCTTTCGCAATATTGAAAGCTGTAGAGAAAACGCTTTTAGGATAATTCATTCCGTACAAATAAAAAAGCCTCGCGAAGAGGCTTTTTTATTTATTCAATATGAACTACCAGACCCTTTAAATATTCACCCTCAGGATGAAAAATATTTACACAATGATCAGGAGGTTGGGAAAGATGATGCAGCACACGTACATTCCGCCCTGCTTCAATCGCAGCCGCCATTACAGTGCTGTTGAAAGTGTTTTTATCCACTACCTGGGAGCAGGAAAAAGTAAACAATAACCCGCCCGGTTTGATCTGCTTAATAGCCTCATAATTCAATCGTTTGTAACCCATCACGGCATTGTGCTTTACATTCTGATGCTTCGCAAATGCAGGTGGATCCAACACAATTATATCATAGGTGTTTTCCTTGTGCTTCAGGAATTCAAATGTATCTACCGCGAAAGATGAATGATTTTTAATTTCATTCAATTCAATATTCCGATCGGTAAGGTCAATTGCTTTTTTTGAAATATCCGTAGAGTGAACTTCCTTCGCACCACAGTTTGCGGCATAAACAGAAAATCCTCCTGAATAACAAAATGTGTTCAAAACAGTTTTCTCATTGGAATAGCTTCCGAGCAAAGCACGGTTCTCCCGCTGATCAAGGAAAAATCCGGTTTTCTGTCCGCCTTCCCAGTCGATGTAAAACTTATTGTCATTTTCAAGTACCACTGTTTGAGAAGTTTCAGAACCTTCTTTTCTCCACAAATATCCGTTGGGCGCTTTAATAGGCGCATTCTTCGGCATGGTGTCCTCGCTTTTATCGTAAACAGCAACGAGAGTATCTCCCATTACATCCTGCAGGGCTTTTACAAATTGGTCTTTGATCAGGTGAACTCCAATGGAATGTGTCTGGAACACTGCTGTTCCATTATAAAAGTCAATTATAAATCCGGGAAGCCCGTCGCCTTCACCAAAACAAAGCCGGTAACAATTGGTGGAAGGATTATTAACAAGTCCAAGTTGTTTTCTGAAATTGTAAGCAGCCTGGATTTTGCTTCTCCAGAATTCCTGATCAGGAACGACCATCTCGAAGGAAAACATTCGAACAGCTATAGAACCGATCTGGAAATGCCCCATCCCGAGTAATTCGTTCTGAGAAGAATACACTTCAACAATATCTCCTTCCTTAACTTCCCCGTTGATCTTTTTGATCGCTCCGGAAAATACCCAGGGGTGGAAACGCTTTAAACTGTGGTCTTTACCGCTATTTAATGTAATCTTAATGAATGTCATAAGCTGTTTTAATGATCTTTGCGAGCGCGAAGGTACGAATTGAGAGGGGAACTGATGTGTTGTTTTTTCAATTCTAAATATATTTTGTTATCTTAATTGCCTAATTCCAGCATGAACGAAATGAACACCATACAATATACCGGAGAAGCACTTCTGCTCCGTCTCAATGAATTAACTTTAATGTCCCTCGAAATATGCCGCAGTGATCCTCACAAGGGAATTGAATTGGCAGATGAGGCCATCCATTTATCGGCTGAGAATAACCTGAAAGATTTCGAAGCCCGCGCTCTGGCTTGCAAAGGAGCTTGTCAGGTTTGGGTAGGCGAATACGACCACGCTTTAAAGAATCTTTTTGATGCAGTTCCTGAACTTGAAAATGAAAAGGAGAAAAAATTTACAGCTGCTGTTTACTACCATATTTTTTGTGCATTTTATTTCCTTGCTGATTATGACAATGCTTTAAAATATGCCTTTGAAATGCTTGCCTTTGCTGAGAAGACAAAAGACCTGAATGCCCAGGGAAATGCATTGAACGGCATGGGAACAGTGTACTACACTTCCGGCGAGAATGAAAAAGCGATTGAAGTGTTAAGTAAAGCGCTTAAGGTAGTGGAAGGTCTTTCGGATAAACATTTACTTGCTCGCATACTTGACGGACTTGGTTCTGCTTATCTGAATCTTAAGAATACCGAGCAATCCATCATCTATAAAAAAAGAAGTTTAGAAACAGCCCGCTCTATTGGATTGAAACAAGTGGAGTCCTATGCGATTGACGGTCTTGCCAAGATCTATCTTTCCATTCAGGATTATAAAAATGCTGAACAATATTTTAAAGACAGTCTTGCAATCCGCCTGGAACTTGACTTCAAAGCGGGAGTATCTGAAACGCATCTTCAGTTGGGCGAATTATATCTGAAGCAGTCCGATTTTAACAATGCCTATAAACACCTGGAAGAAGCTCTTGAGATTTCAACCGGAATCAACGGGAAAGAAGTAATCTACCGTACTCACGAAGCGCTTTCAAAGTATTATGAGTTAAAAGGCGACAATGCCAGTTTTATTTCTCATTTTAAAAAATATTTCCAGTACAAGGAGGAGTTTTTCAGTGAAAAGAACAAGCAGAAGATGAAGAGTGTGGAGATGCAGCTTCGTATCACACAGATGGAGCAGGAGAAGGAATTGCTGAGTGTTAAAAATAAAGAACTGGAGTCACTTTCGAAGGACCTTTTCCTGTTGAGTGATCTCGGAAAAACGATCACATCACAACTCAGCGTTGAAAGCATCAATAAAACTGTTTACGAAATCATCAACAGTATGATGGATGCAGCAGGTTTTGGAATTGGTGTGGTGGGTGAGGATAAGAAAAAATTGATCTTCCCGGGATATATTGAAAACGGAAAGATTCTGGAATCAGCCTGGGATGACCTTACTGATGAAAATCGATTATCATCTATTTGTTTTTTAAAGGAGCAGGAGATCGTGATCAATGATTACGATACAGAAGCTACCCTTTATGTAAGTAGTATAAGCGCGCCTACAGCCGGCGAATCCGTTAACTCACTCATTTATCTGCCGCTTAAACTGAATGATAAAAAGATCGGCGTAATCACCGTTCAGAGTTTTAATACGAATGCATACAGTGAATATCATGTAAATCTTCTTAAGAATCTTGCGCTTTATTGCTGCATTGCTTTGGAAAATGCTACATCCTTTGAACGGATGGAAACAGAAGTGGAGTTGCGCACGCTTGAAGTTGTAAAACAGAAAGAGGAAATACAGCGCTCACATGAGATCACTCATTTGTTGGGTGATATCGGACAGCAGATCATTTCAAGCACCGACTTCGATTCCATTTTTAGAAGCCTTCATGAAAATGTAGGGAGGTTAATGAATGCGGATTGTTTCGGGGTAAGGATCTATCACGAAGATAGAAATGAGATCGAATACCGTTACGAAATGGAGAATGGTGAACGGTTGGAACCGCTTACTGTATCGATGGAGAACAAGGATAATTTCTCCGTATGGTGCGTGAGCCACAAAACAGAAATTTTCATCAATGACAATCTGAAGGAACATACAAAATATACTTCCAAAATTGTGGTTCCTTCAGGCGATATGCCGCACTCTCTTTTATTTTGTCCGATGATGATCGGTGAGAGAATTGTGGGAGTTATCACCGTTCAGAGCTTCGAGTTAAATGCGTATAAACCGGTGCATGTTGATATTCTGAAAACGCTTGGAACCTACACGGCCATTGCATTTGAAAATGCGAACCTGGTAGAGAATCTGGAGGAGAAAGTTAAAATAAGGACTTCGGAAGTTGTCAAGCAAAAGGAGATCATCGAAGAAAAGAACAAGCACATCACCGATAGTATCAAATATGCCAAACGAATCCAGGAAGCCATTATTCCCGGTGAGGATATGGTGAATGGGCTTTTGAGCAATTCATTTGTTCTTTACAAACCAAAAGATATTGTAAGCGGTGACTTTTATTGGATCGAACGCAAAGAAAATAAGATCTTGTTTGCAGTTGTGGATTGCACCGGACATGGTGTTCCGGGAGCGTTTATGAGTATCATCGGATTCAATGGACTTAACCAGACCGTGAATGAATACAACTTCACCAAACCATCACAGATCCTTACTCAGTTAAATAAAATTATCACGCATACGCTTCGCCAGCGTGTGGAAGATTCTGTCATCCGTGACGGAATGGACATGGCGATCTGTTCTATTGACCTTGAGAATAACAAACTGGAGTTTGCCGGAGCCTTCAATCCTTTGTTCATTATCCGCAACAATGAAGTACTGGAAATTAAAGGCGATAAATTGCCAATTGGAAATTACCTTGGGCAGGAAAATTATGAATTCACCAATCATGAAATTGATCTCCTGCCGGATGATCGTTTATATTTATTCTCCGATGGTTATGCTGATCAGTTTGGAGGCCCGAGCGGAAAGAAATTAAAATACAATTACTTCAGGCAATTGCTTCTTGATAATCATGCAAAACCAATGCCTGAGCAGAAGATAGCCATTGATGCATTTTTTGAAGACTGGAGAAGAGGATTTGAGCAAATCGATGATGTCTGTATAATTGGTGTTGGAGTATAAACCACATCACAGATTTATGATAAAACGGTAAGGTAATTTTGCGTCTTCTCCTGCGTAATCCACACCAATGCGTGGACCTGAGATGATCTCCTTTTTTGTGATCCTGATTCCTTTATCTTCTATCCATATTTTATTTCCTGTCAGATCAAGCCCGGAATGAATCGTTTTTATACCCAAGGCCTGCGAAACAATCCCGGGTCCACCTGTGATTTTCTTTTTGCCGGAGCAAACCTGTTCTATGATTTCTTTATCAGGAATTATGTTTCGTCGTTCAATGATCGTTTTTATTCCTTCTGCCGGTTTTATTGCGCGGATCAATACAGCATGTGGAACGTCTTTATAATTTGTAACAATATTAAAAAGATGATGAATACCATAGCAGAGATAGACATAGCTCACACCTCCTTCAGCAAACATGATCTCTGTTCTGTTTGTCCTCCGGTCGCCAAATGCATGTGAAGCCTTATCCGTAGCCCCTGCATAGGCTTCTGTTTCAGTGATGATTCCAGCAGTGACTTTTCCATCTATTCGCGTGAAAAGGTATTTGCCAAGGAGATCTCTGCTGATCTGCACAACATCTTCATTCAAATAAAAATCCTTCTCCAGCTTCATTCTGTTTTTTTTATTTGTTCGTTCCGCTTAAGCAAGATAGAGCAGCTGCTCCTGATTGTATTTCACATGTCCGTTATCGATGAGCCATTGAATAGAATGCAATATTTTTTCTTCGTGGTTATCTGTGACAGAATCCACCAGCAACTTCAAAGACATGGGATGCATTGCAAGCAACTGTTTCACCTGATTGCTGATATTCTCAAATTCATCTGTGTGCAGTGTGGATTTTTTTTCTTCCAGACAAACATCACAATGTTCGCAAGGATAACTTTCAGATTCGCCGAAATACCATAATAGCAGCTGACTGCGACATTTATGCGTACTCTCTGCATAATTTATCACAGATTCCATTCTGGTGATCGCCCGTTGTTTTAATAAAGTATAATTTTCCTTCGAAAAACTCAGGTCTTTTGTATCCACCCTAGGCCTCAGGAAAGTGATCTGCGGAAGCTCCGTCTGTGCGGCGTACGTGATCACTTTATGTTGATGCAGGTAGTTTAGTTTTTTAATGACTTCCTCTGTTTTTGTATTCGCCTTGTGAGCCAGATCGTTTTCGCTGATCTTATTGAAATTGTCAAACACACCAGAATAGGAGCGGAGGATGAGTTTGATGAATACATCCATTGCAGGATTAGAGATCTGGAACTTGTAAAGATCTTCCCGGTTCAGTTCAAGTTTGATCCTTGAAGGCTGAAACAACGCATCGCTAACCGAAACATAACCTTCGCGTTCAATAAATTTAAGGCAATTGAAAACAGTTATGGCATTCAGTTTATAAGTATCGCAAAATTTACTGATATCAAATTCCAGTGTAACTCCTTCTCCGGATCCGGATGGCATTTGATAAAAATTCATCAGGGCCTGATACGTTTGCCGAATCTCATCGAGCGCAGGAAACGACATTTCCACATTTCGTTTCAATTCAATTTTATCACTGATGTTGTACAAGAGGATGGCATACCCTTTCTGCTCATCTCTTCCAGCTCTGCCGGCCTCCTGGAAATAGGCTTCCAGTGAATCAGGCAGGTCAATGTGAATTACAAAACGAACATCGGGTTTGTCGATTCCCATTCCGAATGCATTGGTACAAACGATCACCCGTGTTTTATTATCGATCCATGCACTTTGTTTTGCATCTCTTTTTTTTGAGTCCAATCCTGCATGATAAAAATCGGCAGAAACATTGTGGCTTGCCAGATAAGAAGCAATGTCCTGTGTTTTCCGGCGATTACGCACATATACAATTCCACTTCCGTTTACATTTTTGCAGATCTTGATCAGCTTGGCTAGCTTGTCTTCTTCCTGCTGAATTACGTAGGAAATATTTTTTCGTTCAAAACTTTTCTGAAAAACATTCTCCTTTTTGAATTTTAATTTTGCCTGGATGTCTTTCACCACTTCGCTTGTGGCCGTTGCTGTTAGAGCAAGAACCGGCACACCCGGCAGGATCTCGCGCAGTTTTTCGATTTTAAGATAGCTGGGACGGAAATCATATCCCCACTGAGAAATACAATGAGATTCATCTATGGCAATGAGGTTCACATTCATTTTCTGCAATCTCACTTTCACAATCTCTGTTTCGAGCCGTTCCGGTGAGAGGTATAGAAAACGCGTTGAGCCATGCACACAATTATCCAGGGCAATATCAATTTCCCTTTTGTGCATATTGGAAGTAATCGCGATGGCCTTGATTCCTTTCTTCGTCAGGTTTTCTACCTGATCTTTCATCAATGCAATCAAGGGAGAAACGACAATACAAATGCCTTCTTTTGCAAGAGCAGGCACCTGGAAACAAATGGATTTTCCTCCGCCGGTTGGCAAAAGGGCAAGTGTATCTTTCCCATCCAGAACAGATTGAATGATCTCTTCCTGTAATGGGCGAAAGGCTTTAAAGCCCCAGTATTTTTCTAAGATCCCGTGAATGGCTGACATATCCTGCTTTGCGAAGATAAAGAAAAAGATGCGGCAGCGGAATGAATTGAGGTAAGCCTATTTACTTGCGAAAAGTTTTTCGAGAGCGAACATTTCATCGCGAAGGCGGGCGGCTTCCGCAAAGTCAAACTCCTTGGCTGCAACCTCCATTGCTTTGCGCGTTTTATTTATTGCTTTTTGAAGCTCTTCCTTAGTCATGTATTGGACAACAGGATCGGCAGCATAATTGATTTCTTCTTTTTCAACGTAACCATGAACCAGTTTTCCTTTGGCATCCACAATAACGGTGGTTTGACCCATGATCGATTCTTTCGATTTGTTCAATGCAGTCGGAACAAGTCCGTGCTCAAAATTATATGCGATTTGTTTTTTTCTTCTGCGTTCTGTTTCATCCATGGTGCGCTGCATAGAAGCTGTAATTTTATCAGCATACATGATTACTCTTCCATTGATATTACGTGCTGCACGTCCAGCGGTTTGTGTGAGTGCACGGTCGGAGCGGAGGAAACCTTCCTTGTCAGCATCCAGAATTGCCACCAAAGAAACTTCCGGAAGATCCAGTCCTTCTCTCAATAGGTTGATCCCGATCAGCACATCAAAAACACCAAGCCGAAGGTCACGCATGATCTGAACACGTTCCAGCGTTTCCACGTCCGAATGGATATACCGGCAGCGGATTCCGATGTTCAGCATGTATTTCTGCAACTCTTCCGCCATACGTTTTGTAAGTGTGGTCACAAGAATACGTTCATCTCTCTTCGAAACTTTATCTACTTCTTCAAGAAGATCATCTATTTGATTCACGCTTGGTCTTACTTCAATGATTGGATCAAGAAGTCCGGTTGGTCGGATGACTTGTTCCGCAACAACTCCCTCTGATTTTTCAAGTTCGTAATTCGCAGGCGTTGCACTCACATATATCGTTTGTCCGATCAGGGCCTCAAACTCTTCAAATTTTAATGGACGGTTATCGAGTGCGGCAGGAAGCCGGAATCCGAAATCCACCAGGTTCATTTTTCTGGAACGATCGCCTCCGTACATAGCGCTGATCTGAGATACAGTTACATGGCTTTCATCAATGACCATTAAAAAATCATCGGGAAAATAATCCAATAAACAGAATGGTCGCGATCCGGGATTCCTTCTGTCGAAATAGCGTGAGTAATTCTCAATCCCTGAACAATAGCCCAATTCACGCATCATTTCAAGATCGTAAGTCACACGGTCCTCCAGGCGCTTGGCTTCCAGGTGCTTTTCAAGTTCCTTAAAATAATCCACCTGCTTCACCATATCATCCTGAATCATGTGGATGGCGCCTTTCAGGGTTTCCGGACTTGTGACAAATATGTTCGCTGGGTAAATCGTGACAAACTCAAAGCTTTCTATTTTTTTTCCGGAGAGTGTTTCAAAAGTTTCTATCTCTTCTATCTCATCATCAAAAAAAGAAACACGAAGTGAATGATCTGCATAGGCAAGATTGATATCAACGGTATCTCCTTTTACACGGAAAGTTCCACGAAGGAAATCGCCGGTGGTGCGTGAATAAAGAATTTCAACAAGACGGTAGAGAAATTTATTGCGGCTTACAATATCTCCTTTTTTTATCAGGAAGACATTGCTCTTAAATTCCATTGGGTTCCCGATACCATAAATGCAGGAAACAGAGGCTACGACAATAACATCCCGTCTGCCGGAAAGCAGGGCAGAAGTGGTGCTGAGCCGGAGTTTTTCTATTTCGTCATTTCTGGAAAGATCCTTTTCAATGTATGTATTGGTGCTGGGAATAAAAGCTTCGGGCTGGTAGTAATCGTAATAGCTGACAAAATACTCTACAGAGTTTTCAGGAAAGAAGGACTTGAATTCTCCGTACAGCTGAGCTGCAAGTGTTTTATTATGGCTCAGGATAAGAGTAGGTTTTCCTGTTTGCGCAATCACATTTGCGATGGTAAATGTTTTTCCTGATCCAGTAACCCCGAGTAAGGTTTGTGCAGGCACATTTCCATTGATACCTTCCACCAATTGTTTGATGGCGGTGGGTTGATCACCGGTTGGTTGAAATTCGGAAACAAGTTTAAAATCCATGGATTGCAAAGATACAAGTAATTAGTATCAAGTAATTAGTATCAAGTAAAAGTGCTCCGAAAGTTTCTGAGCGATTCTTTCTTAATACTAACGTTTTTAGGATTGGCGAAGATGGCGATTTTCACCACAAATGTTGATGCCGAGAAGCATACTTTGTTTAACCACAAATGTGTCTTGGAGCACTTAGCCGACACTTTTGCCAGACCGCTGTTAGGTGCCGAGCTTATTCTTCTATATATTTAAAATGTCCGCATGGAATTACTAATGTGTCGTTTATTTTTAGTCTACATGATATTGTTGGTGAGATTTCTTTTGAAGTCAGTAACTTTGTTTCATAAGGGGTCGTTGGGTCGGAATATTTTGTGTCGGTAAATACCCCAAAAGTAAAAACGCATTTTTCAGTCGGCTTTAAAGTTTTGTTCAAGTGTTCCGGTTTATCAGTGTCTAAATCCAGAAATCTTTTTAGTCCTTCTGATGGTGTCAATTGTCTCTGCAACAGAAACACCTTTGAGTAACCAATATCTTTCACATCTATTTCTGAGAAACCGATTTCAAGTTGAATAGAAACTGTTGTGTCGTTGGTTATTGTAAAGGTATTATATCGATAGTTGTACTCCGTCTTAGCAGAGTCGAAATATTGAAATCCTTGTCTTGGTCCATTTTCAATGTAAAGTCCAAATTGCGTGTGACCAGATTTGCTTTCACTTCTGTCTGAATTGTCCGAACAACCATAAAGGAAGAAAATCAATAATCGAAAATATGTTTTAACTGTCATATCGTTGTCTTCGCATTTCAGCTAACTACTTGATACCTTCTCCGTGATACTATTTATATGCTACCTGATACTATTTACCTGCTACAAGATGATTCCAGATCCTCCAGGCTTCTTCCGCCTGTTGATGTAGCATGGACAGTCCGTTTACGACTGATGCTCCCATTGCTTTTCCCTTTTTCATGAATTCCGTTTCCGGAGGATTGTAGACAAGATCATACAGGAGATGGGATGATGTAATATGCTGATACGGAATCTCCGGCGCCTGATGAGCATGCGGGTAAGTCCCGACCGGACTCGCGTTGATAATCAGTTTAAAAGAATGAATGATGTATTCCGTCAGTTCATTATATGAAAAAACCTTTTCGCTTTTTACTTTCCATTTATTCTGAGAAACAAAAAAACAATCGATTCCAATCTCTTTCAATACCTGATGAACCGCCTTTGACGCGCCGCCAGTCCCGAGAATCAGAGCTCGTTCATGCTGCGTTTCCAGGAAAGGTTTAATGGATTGTCTGAAACCGAAAGCATCGGTGTTATACCCTTTCAGAAATGGTTTATCTCCGGAAGGATAAGTAATGCTGATACAATTAACCGCTCCGATAATTTCTGCGATCGGATCAATTTCATCCAGGTAAGGAAGCACTGCAACCTTATAAGGAGTGGTCACATTTAATCCTTTCAGATTGGGATGTTTTAAAAGAAGTTCAGGAAGCAGATCAATGGATTCCAGGGGGTACAAATTGTATTGACAATCGCTGATGCCCTCACGGATGAATTTATCGCTGAAGTATTTTTCAGAGAAGGAGTGGGAGAGAGGTTTTCCGATCAATCCGTATTTATTCATGTTTGATAAGGTAAGGGATGTTAAAGAATTGTTTTTTAAACCAAAGTTCAAAGGCGGGATCAAGGAATTCAAACACATCGTTTATTTCATGGATGAGATCATTTCCGATCAGAATCTGTTTGTTTTTACTTACGTTACGTGGAGTTCCTAATTGATAATTCTGCATCACAAATGTACTTGTGAATTTTGTTTCTGCTTTTGCGACAGCTTTCAACAAGTTGATTTGTGTGTTACTCAGGTTCTCCACTTCTTTCTGATAAAGTGGTGAATTCGCACGGATCAATTCATTCAGGGCAGCTTCAATTTCGGTGTTATTCGCTTTCTTTTGAGTCAGGTTCCATGTGTAATGCGCGAGTTGCTGAACATACCAGGAGTGGTTTTTCATGAGTTGAGGGATCTTCACGGCTACATTCGCTGGAATGAGTTTCCCGGAAGAGAGAAAACTTTTACAAATGAAGCGGATCCATTTTTCCTCCTCTATTTTTTGTAAGAGCATAATATCACCAAATCGGTAGAATGGCTTTGCCGGGTTGTTAAAAATGTCGGTCATCATGTGGCGTTTGCTTCCATACATGCAATAGGTAACGGAATGATGACGTTGCCAGCAAGCACGCATCTTTTTTTCGAATTCACTGAACGTGGAAAAACTTGATAAATTCTGAAATTCATCGAGGCAGATAATAAAGCGGATGCCTTTCTTTTTAGCGATTAATTCCGGGAGATCCAGCACTTCCTCGCTGTGTTTTTTTAGCTCTTTCCAGTCGAAACTAAGCCCGAAATCTGACTCCTGGAAGGTCATGCTGAATTTCGGAATTAGTTTTTTAAAGAATTCTTTTCCTGTGTTGATCCATTCCTGCCATTTGCCGGAAGAAGCTTTCAACACTTCTCTTGCGAATAGTTCAAGGAATTCTTCTTCACTGCTGACAGAGAAAAGATCGATCATTACTGTTTTGGTCTTCTTTTCTTTCTTTTTGATTTCCAGGATCACTTTTTCAACGAGAGATGATTTCCCCCAGCGTCGTGGCGAGATGATCATTGTGTTGATCCCGTTCAGGAGATTGCTTTTTAGCTTGAGAGACTCCTGCTCCCGGTTTGTAAAGGAGTGTGCACTAACGGTTGTCCCATAAATAAAAGGAGAATCTTTCATTTGATTTTTTTATACTTAATGGTATTATACCTTATGGTATTATACTCAAAGGTATAAAATATTTGGTTTCCTCTGGAGTTTAATTTACCCCGGTAAAATCATGATTTTTTCTTTGCCATTTTTGCTTTGATCATTTCAAAAATAATAGGGAGGACAGACAAGAAGACAATGCCGAGTGCGACCATTTCAATATTCTCCCGGATCCATGGAATCTCTCCTAGGAAATAGCCGGCAAAGGTTAGGCTCCCGATCCAAATGGCACCACCAAGAACATCAAATGAAAGGAATTTTCGATAATTCATTTCAGCAACTCCGGCTACAAATGGAGCAAAGGTTCTGATAATAGGAACAAAACGGGCAAGTATAATGGTTTTAGGGCCGTAATTGTCATAAAAAGAATGTGTCTTGTCGATGTAATCCTGTTTTATCAATTGTTTACCCCTGAACTTTATTTTTAAAGCACGAAGCCCGATCTTTCTACCGATCCAGTAATTTGTATTGTCGCCGAGACAGGCTGCTGCGAACAATAAAAGAAGTAGGTAAGTCATATTCAGGTATCCTAATCGGGCAAACAAACCCGCGGTAAAGAGCAGTGAATCTCCAGGCAGAAAGGGCATGAGTACCAAACCTGTTTCAATAAATATGACAAGGAATAGAATAATGTATACAGCTGTTCCATAGTGACTGAAGAGCCACTCAAAGTCAAGATGAAAAATATGCTTAAAAAGGTCAATCATATCCGTTTAAGAAAATAGGGAGGTTCATAAAAAGATTTAAATTAATACTTCGTTACCGACGGATCAATTTCATTCGCCCAGGCGATGATTCCGCCTTTGAGATTGTAAACATTTGTGAAACCTTGTCCTTCAAGAGACTGACAAACGGCACCACTTCTGGCTCCGCTTCTGCAATGGATCACCACCTGTTTTGTTTTGGAAATCTTTGGCAAATTGTCCATTACATCACCCATCGGGATATGTTCTCCGCCGATTTCACAGATCTCGAGTTCATGTTCTTCACGAACATCGATCAGTTGGAAATCTGCTTTTTCATCTTTTAATTTTTTGAATTCGGAAACGGTAATTTCTTTCATGGTAAACGGAATGAATGATTAAATTTCAATGGTATTTTTTAATTCTGGAGGAAGGAAACTGAAAAAGGTATCGCCACGAAGTCCAAGACGTAAGGTCTCCAAAGGAATCACATCATCATGTGAAATGTTTCCCAGGTTGACATTCGGCCCCAGTAACTTAATGAACCAAACCTGCTGCGGCTTTTGAGGAGCCTCCCAGAGAATAGAGTCCTTATCAACTTTTGCAAGGATCTTGTTGATCAAAAGCGTGTGCGCATTTCCGTTTGCCCGGTAGATACCGACATTCCCGCTTTCACGAGCTTCCGCGATCACCTTCCAGGAACCGGCTTGTAATTCTTTATTCATCATTGATGTCCATTTTGCCGGATGAATGATGATACCCGCTTCCTTGGATCCCACTTCGGAAAGAACAGTGAAGTTTTTAGCAAGAGTCCTTATGTAATGGCATTTTTTATCATGCGGCATTTCAATGGAACCATCAGATACTTCGGCACAATCGAGCTTCAACTTATCCAGAAGACGCATGTAGTCTTCAAACATATTCCGGACAATAAACGCTTCGAAAAGAGTTCCGCCGAGGTAGACTTTCATTCCTGCATCTTTGTACAAACGGATCTTTTCAGCCAGGTTGTTGGTGAGGTAAGAAGTTCCGAAACCAAGTTTGATGATGTCAGTCAGTTCTCTGCTTGCGGACAAAAAATCCTCTGCTTGTCGAATGCTTAAACCTTTGTCCATCATCATGGTAAGGCCTTTTTCTCTTGGTTTTGCGGGACGCTCAGGTAGGTGAGGTAAATTAAAATTCATACTTATTTTTTATAGGATTCTATCAGGTCAGTGATGCTTGAATTTTCCTTCAACTGAGGAATGTATTCAAACAATTCATTGTGTTTCTCGTAATTTAATTTCAGGGCATTCTGCAGGAAACCAAGCGCTTCCTGTTTCTGCCCGATGCTCATCAGGCAGGCGGAGATTCGGTATTGAAGTTCGGCATTCTGCGGGTGATGTTTGATCCCTTCAGCAAGGATCTCCAATGACCCGTTCTTGTTTTCCTGTTCAAAAAGCAGGTTCGCATAATCCAGCCAGATCTCAGCATTATCAGGATCCAGTTCAATCACCTTTTTGAATGACACTTCTGCATCTTCATAAAACTGCATTTTCTGTTGCAATTCTCCATAGATGTACCAGTATTCAGCATTTTCTTTATCAAGCTCAAGTGCTTTTTTAGCGTAATGAATTCCTTCACTGGTACGATCCTGACTGTCAAGGACAATTCCGATTCCCAGCCATGCGTCGGCCAGTTGCGGATTTAACTTGATGGATTTATTATAGTAAATGAGAGCATGTTCAAAATCTTCTTTCTTCTCGTAGCATTCACCGATGTAGTAAAAGGTGATGGCATCCGGCTCTTCAAATTTCAGGGTCTCTTTGTAAACAGCAATCGCTTCATCCAGCTGGCTCAGGTTGGCAAGGGAATTCGCCTTGTTGAAATAGGCAGAAGCAAAGTCATCCTGAATCGCGATTGCATAATCATAGCTGTCGATGGCTTTTTCAAACATGCCCAAACGGTTATAAGCGACTCCCAGATTGAACCAGGCAGTAGAAGTATAGGGATGTTTATCAACAAAATCGGTATAATATCTTACACTTTCTTCGGATTGACCGTTCAATTCGTAGCAAAATGCAAGTTCATAAAGAGCAGCTTCGTTCTCCGGATTGTCCGCGATTGCCTTTTTTAAGTAGTAAATGGCATCGTCGAATTTTCCGGTATTTTCAAATTCAAATGCCATGGCCAGATAAACCTCATCGATCTCTTCGGCGTTTTCGGCAGCTTTTTTATAATTTTCGATGGCCTGATCGGTAAGCCCCATCTGGCTGTAAATAGAACCTTTCGTCATGAAAAGCTCTGTGTTGGAAGGCTCCATACTTTCTACATAGGATAAGATCTCAAGCGCCTTCTGGCTTTGATTTGTAGCAGCATAGATCTGCGCTTTTCTCAGGAAAAAAATGGTGGAAAAAGGATATTGTCCTATGGCAAATTCGATGGCCTGTAAAGACTTTTTCGAATTGTTTTTCTCAATGTAATATTCAACAACTTCTTCGAGTTCATCGGCATCAAAAAAATACTGTTTGTTATGCGCGATCATTTCTTCAAAACGATCCACGAGAAGTAGCAGGTGATGCGCACCTCTTCCTTCGTTTTCTCCAAATTCTTCGCTGCTCATCGTCGGTCGTATTAATTAATATCAGTAAAAACAATCATTGTGCCCGATTGTTCTTCGAAATTGAAGCGAAAGTAGTAAAAAATGGATAAGAAAAACCATATTCTTTTGAACAGATAACGCTGAATGTTGAGAATTATTTGTTCAGAGCAAAGAGGTAAAAAGTTATCTTTGTAGGCTCAATTTTTCAGGGCATTCATTTAAAAACAGAAGAGAACGGAACGTATGACATTAATTAAATCAATATCAGGGATCAGAGGGACTATTGGAGGGAAACCCGGTGAAGGACTAAGTCCGCTTGACGTCGTAAAATTCACTTCGGCCTATGCAGCTTTTATTGGTAAAAATCTTCCTGCCGGAACTCAGGTTTCAAAGGGAAAAAAGCTCCGTATTGTTGTGGGACGCGATGCGCGGATCTCCGGCGATATGGTTAATAATCTGGTTTTGGGGACTTTGCAGGGAATGGGGGTGGATATAATTGATATCGGATTATCCACTACTCCAACAGTTGAAATTGCCGTTGCTGAAGAAAAAGCCGACGGAGGGATCATTCTGACAGCCAGTCACAACCCAAAACAATGGAATGCATTAAAGTTGCTAAATGAAAAAGGCGAATTTATCTCCGAAAAGGACGGTGCAGAAGTTTTAGAGATCGCTGAAAAGGAATTCTATTCCTATGCAGATGTTAATTCCCTTGGCAAGATCACGAAGAACGATAAATATTTTAAAATACACATTGATAAAATCGTTGCTCTTTCATTGGTAGATGTTCCTGCAATCAAAGCTGCGAAGTTTAAAGTGGTGATTGACTGCGTGAATTCCACCGGTGGTATTGTTCTACCACAATTACTTACCGCTTTGGGTGTTGATAATGTTGTTGAATTGTATTGTGATCCTACTGGAGAGTTTCCTCATAATCCGGAACCTTTACCCGAGAATCTCAGGGATATTTCAAAAGCGGTGATCAAAGAGAAAGCACATGTTGGAATTGTAGTGGATCCTGATGTTGATCGTCTCGCACTGGTTTGTGAAGATGGAGAGATGTTCGGAGAAGAATATACATTGGTTGCTGTTGCAGAATATGTACTCAACAAACGTAGCCCATCGGAAAAGGCAGGAAACAAAAAAGGTAATACAGTTTCCAATTTATCTTCCACACGTGCACTACGCGATGTTACAGAAAAGCATGGCGGTCAATACAGCGCTTCTGCTGTTGGTGAAGTGAATGTGGTAAAGATGATGAAGGAAGTAAAAGCCATTATCGGAGGAGAAGGTAACGGCGGAATCATTTTGCCCGAATTACACTACGGCAGAGATGCTCTGGTTGGAATTGCCCTGTTTCTCTCCCATCTGGCCAAGTATGGGAAAACCTGCTCTATGCTAAGATCAACTTACCCTAATTACCATATTTCAAAAAATAAGATCGAGCTCACTCCGGAAATAGATGTAGACCGCATTCTGATTGACATTGAAGAGAAGTACAAAAAGCAGCCGATCAACAAGGTAGATGGTGTGAAGATCGAATTTGACAAAGAATGGGTTCATCTCCGTCGTTCAAATACAGAACCTATCATCCGTATCTATTCAGAAAGTGAAAGTGAAACCACTGCTGATAATCTTGCGAAAAAGATCATGGCGGATATCCGTGAATTGATAAAAATGCAGCAAATCGCTGTTTGATGATTTTTTCACAATGTGTAGTTTTGCTTTAACAAGCCGGGAATTCCGGTATTTTAAAATTGGATCATGAAAGTATATTTAGATAATGCAGCGACAACGGCCCTCGACAAAGAGGTGTTAAATGAAATGCTTCCGTATATGGCTGAGCATTTTGGCAATCCGTCTTCCATCCATTCTTTTGGAAGGAAAACACGCGCTGCCATTGAAGGGGCAAGGAAAACAGTAGCAAAACTACTGAATGCTTCACCTGCAGAGATCTTCTTTACATCCGGTGGAACCGAAGCTGATAATATGGCGATCCGTTGCAGCATCCATGATATGGGCCTTAAACACGCGATCACCACAAGGATTGAACATCATGCCGTATTGCATACTCTGGAACAATTGGAACATGATGGCAAGATAAAATTAAGCTTCGTTAACTTAACCGAAGATGGCCATGTTGATCTCAACCACCTGGATCAATTGCTAAAGGAAAATGAACGAACCTTCGTTTCCCTGATGCATGCAAATAATGAGATCGGTAATTTGCTTCCATTGAAAGAAGCCGGAGAAGTATGTGCGAAGTATGATGCGATCTTTCATTCGGATACTGTTCAGACCATGGGTCATTATATGATGGATCTGCAAGACATCAAGATTCATTTTGTTACCTGTGCTGCTCATAAATTTCATGGGCCGAAAGGAGTAGGTTTTTTATATGTGAAAGGTTCAGTCAAGATCAATCCATTGATTTACGGAGGCGCTCAGGAAAGAAATATGCGCGGTGGAACTGAAAATCTTTACGGCATCATCGGACTTGCAAAAGCATTAGAAATTGCCTGCCGTGATATGGCGGAACACCAGGCTCATATCAGCGGTGTAAAAGACTACATGGTTGAGCAACTGAAATCCGCAATTCCGGGAATTGAATTCAATGGAGCTTGTCAGAAAGATTGTTTGTATACCGTTTTGAATGTTCGGTTTCCACATACAGAAAATGCAGAAATGCTTTTGTTCAATCTTGATATTGCAGGGATTGCGGCATCAGGTGGAAGTGCCTGTACAAGTGGTAGCAACCAGGGTTCTCATGTCCTTCGAGGGATCTGTGCAGATGTGACCCGTCCTTCTGTCCGTTTCTCTTTCAGTAAATACTCCAACAAGCAAGAGATCGATTATACGGTAAGCAAACTGAAAGAACTTTTTGGATTGAAGGTGGCAGTGAAGAACTAATTTATGGAAATGTGTTGTTCAAACTCCATTTCAAAACTGGTTCCATCCTGAACGCTGAACTTATGGCGTCCATCCAGTTGCTCTACTAAAGATTCAATTACCACAACGCCCAAGGAGCCAGTCTCTTTATATCCTTCTTTTAATCCTACACCGTTATCTCTTACAATTAAAAACAGCGTTTCACCTTCCTTGGTGAAACTGATCAGGATTTTCCCATTGGGCCTTCCTTTGAAAGCATGTTTGTAACAATTGCTCAGAAGTTCATTCAGGATCAG
>JALYRR010000336.1 GCA_030855265.1 Bacteroidota bacterium
CCATTGAGCAATGCTGTTTAATTGCTTTGTACTGGTTTTCTTAAAATAACCGCCTATTGTTATCATGTTATTATAGCAGGTTATTTCACCAACTGCTCTTTCGCTGTTAGTATTTCCAACCGTATCAATTTCCCCCATGGCATACCATGTTTGGGCATGGCAACCAAAGGAGATAAGGAGAAAAGATACGAAGAAAGCGAGGTGTTTCATTTAAAGAACAGGCTAAAAACGTATGTCTAAGTTAGTCAATAAATCAGCTATTTTAAAATAATCATTTTGTCGGTGACAATAGTATGATTTACTCTTTCTCTCCCCAGCGGTAAGCACTTGCATCCAATCCGGCAAGGTCGATCACACGATCCACTACCGTAGCGGCAAGCTCCTCAAAGGTTTTTGGGCGGCTGTAAAAGGAAGGGCTGGCGGCACAAATTATTCCTCCGGCTTCAGTCACTGTTTTCATGTTGTTGATATGAATGAGGCTAAGAGGAGTGTCGCGGGTAACAAGGATCAATTTCCTTCTTTCTTTGAGAACAACATCTGCTGCCCTTGTAACAAGATCATTTGAAATGCCGGAAGCTATTCTGCCCAGAGTTCCCATGGAGCAGGGGCAAATGATCATCGTATCGAACTTTGCGGAGCCGGATGCAAACGGAGCGAAAAAATCGGATTTCCCATAGATGGTAAAAGGCTGGTTTTCAAAATCGGAATTTCCCAACTCAAATTTCCAGACTTCTTTTGCATTGTCGGACATGACCACACCCACTGTCTCGATCTGCGACTCCAGTTTTTGCAACTTCTTCAACAGGACATCCGCATAAATGGAGCCACTGGCACCTGTAATCGCTACAATAATCTTGTGTTTATTCTGCATTTGCTTTTCCAAAATGATAGCTTAATGTGAATGAAAGTACGTTATTCTGTTGTCCGGGATTGTACCATCTCCTCGCTCCGGAAACGTGCCTGCGTAGCGCATTGAGCGAATTGGTGTATCTCCAGGTCACATCAAAATTGTTGAACAGGTTATAACTGATTCCGAAATTAAAGCTGATCTCCGTATTGATGAAGGGTTGTCTGCTAATATACACACCGAATTCATCAAACTCTTCCACCTTTTGCAGGTATCCAAATCCGGGTCCTGCTTCAAACGTGAATTTTTTCTGATGATACTGGAACAACACCGGAACTTCAATATAGTTTAAGCGAAGCAGGTAAAAATCAAAGTCCCCCACTTCAGGATTGGAGTTGTGCTTGCTTCCTTTCTGGATATAGATGATCTCAAATTGTGTGGTCCATTTTTCATTGAGCTTGGCTCTCACAAATCCTCCTCCTATCAATCCCACCTTGTCAAATCCTGTATACGTATCTCCTGCAACCTGACTGGTGCTCAAACCACCTTTTATTCCCGCCAGGAAGCGCTTCTGAGCATCAATAGTATTGATGCAAATAAGGAAGATGACAGTTAGAATAAAGAGTTTTTTCATTCATGCAAAGGTACGGAAAATAAAAAAGTAGCAAAGGCGAATTGACCTGACGCAAAAAGCGATGGACTTATTTTAAAATAAACCGATATGGAATTCAGTTTGATCTTTTCCTGGGGATTCTATCAGGAATGCAGCGGAGGAGTCCAGATCAAAAAAAAATTCTCTAAGGAATCAAATCTACTTCCTCCGACTGGATGATCTCATGAGTGGCCGTGTTGTATAGAAAAGCCAGGATGTGCCCGTGATGGTCATCAAATGGTATGGTGTTGTATTCTTCAGGTATGGTATACGCAAAACGTTTTGTATTTGTAGTTCCTGTTGTAAGTGAACCCGTTGCCATCACATCACCCCAGGCACCGTTGATCGCATCCCTAAGCATATGACGGTGAAGGTAATTCGCCTGAATTGTTCCTTGATTGTCCTGCCAGTCGATAATGCTATCCTGAGTGAGCAAAATAACCAATTTGAACTCTCCACTCATGCTGCTGAGAAACGTTGATTTTACAGCGAGGCAGATTTTTCTTGTTGCAGTATCATAATCGGCGATCATCTGAAGATCCACAACAGAAGGTTCAGCAATAATGCTGGCAGCATACGTTTTCCAGTTGGGATAAAATTTAAGATGATCCTGCGTAACATCATTGTAATCTTTCCTGTTAAACATTCCCTGAGGAAGTCCGAATGTGCTTGCACCGAAAAAATCATCGTACTCCGTACCTGCTGCCGTCTGATAATCCGCGAGGAAAGCGGTTGACGGCGATCCGCCATATCCCGGATAAGGATCTGCAAAACTGCCAACATGTGTAGCAAGTCCCAGAATACGGCCCGGGTAAATGGAATCTATCTCATGAAGTTCCTTTGCTGCTTTCG
>JALYRR010000185.1 GCA_030855265.1 Bacteroidota bacterium
GGAGAATGGTGTTGCTGTGAGGATGGCGGTACTTTTCCTTCTCGCAGGCCGGGTTTAAAACCGGTAGCTTAATTCCTTGTTGATAAGCCTGAATTTACATTTGGTCACATTTTTTTTTCCGGTATACCTTCGCCTGAATCACATTGTCCAAAGAAAAATCCTGCAGGCACCTCTTGCTTTTTGCTTTAAAAATTCCCTATATTTGTTTAAACAATTAATCAAAATGAGTTTCAATATAGAAAAAACCGATAAGTACACTGTGATCAGATTGGACGCTGAGAAGTTGGACAGTAACCTGGCTCCTTCACTGAAGTCGGAATTGGTGGTTCTAAACACTGATGGGGCAAAAAATATAATCATTGACCTGACGAATACCCGTTATTGTGATTCATCAGGGCTGAGTGCGATCCTTGTAGCAAACCGTCTTTGCAAAAACAGCCAGGGAACTTTTGTTCTTACCGGCCTCCAGGAACCAGTAAAAAAACTAATCGCCATTTCACAACTCGATACGATATTGAATATTACCACTACGGTTCCTGAAGCAACCGAAATGTTTACTGTCCAGGCCTGATCCTTATCCAAACAATTATGATAAAAAAAATTCTGTTTGTTTCTGCTGTCCTGATTGCTGCGGTTACAATTCAATCAACTGCTCAGACATGTACTCCTGATGTTTCCTGCATTCCATCCGGACAAACTTATGGGATCTGCCCTGACAGTGCAACAGGAATGGCTCCCGGAGTTGTTGGTGTTCCTTACAGTGAAGTAATGAGCATGATGGTTCCACCTGATGGTACCGATTTCGGTTATCCAACAGCAACAATTACTACAATTGATATCATCAGTGTCGATAATCTTGCCCCTGGTTTATCCTATACTTGTACTCCCGCAGGATGTAGCTTTCCCGGAAACACAAATGGCTGTATCCTCATCACAGGAACTCCGACAATGGTATGGGATAGTATGATCAGAGTGAACGCAATAGCTTATGCTACTATTTTCGGTGTGCCTGTTAATCTTCCTCAGACAAATGAGCAATACAGAAGTGTTGTTACAGGGCCTGCTTCTGTTGATGATCTTAAAATGAATGAATTCGATGTGGATCAGAACAGTCCGAATCCTTTTACTGCGAAGTCGGATATCCGTTTCTCCTCCTTGAATAATACAGAAGTTGAATTCAAAGTTTATAATTTACTGGGCGCAGTGGTTTATTCAAATAAATTCAAGGCTGAAAAGGGTCTTAACACAATTACCATTCAGGCCAATTCATTTGCACCCGGAGTGTATGTTTATTCAGTTAAAAACGGAGAAAAAACCATCACGAAAAGGATGGTTGTTGCGGGGAAATAATGCAGAATTTTGAATTGACCATATTGGGCTGCAGCAGTGCAACCCCTACATCCAATAGAAATCCGACCGCTCAGCTCTTAAACATTGCTGAGCGGTTTTTTTTAATTGATTGCGGCGAAGCAACTCAGATCCAGCTCAGGCGGTTCAAATTGAAATTTCAGCGCATCAATCATATCTTCATAAGTCACCTTCATGGTGATCATTACCTTGGCCTGGTCGGACTTTTATCCAGTATGCATCTCCTGGGAAGGACAATTGATCTGCACTTGTTTTGTCCGCCTGAATTAAAGGAAATCATTGATGTTCAGTATAAGCATTCCCAAACCTATCTCAATTACAAGATCATTTATCATCCGCACAATTATGTAAATGATGATCTGATCTTCGAAGATGAAAAAGTACAGGTAAGAACCATTGTGCTGAATCACCGGATTCCCTGCTGTGGATTTGTGTTTTCTGAAAAAGAACCATTACCTTCTATTTCCAAAGAAGCTTTGAGGGATTACCGCATTCCGGTGGAGGATATTCTACCGATTAAGAATGGCGCTGATTTCGAATACAAAGGGGATATAATCCCGAATGAAACCCTGGTAACCCGCTATAAAGCACGTAAATACGCCTATGTTTCAGATACCTGCTATGATGAACGGATCCTGCCTTTTATTCAGGATGCGGATCTTTTGTACCATGAAGCTACCTTTTTGCATGAAATGCTTCCAAGAGCAAAGGAAACCTATCATACAACGGCCTTGCAGGCTGGGCAAATGGCTGCCAAAGCCAACGCAGGAAAAATGATCATCGGACACTTTTCTGCTCGTTATAAAGATCTTCAGCCATTGCTGGATGAGGCCAGAATCCACTTTCCCGAAACCATCCTTGCGGTGGAAGGGGAAAGTACTGTAATTCCACAGCTCAAAAAAGATGAAAAGAATTCAGGGAAATAGTTTGCGAAAACCGATTCTATATGTATTTTTGAGCACTATTTAAAATCAATCTAAATAAAATTGGAAAAGATCAGGATCACAATAGCCGACAGTAATTTCCTAAGCCGCAAAGGTTTAGCTGTGCTATTGAGAGAAAATCCTGATTTTGATTTGGTATCACAGTCGCTGAGCACCACAGATCTTATCGCTCAAAGCAAATTGATTAGTCCTGACCTTATCATAATTGATTATTCTTCCGCTAATTTCAGTCTTGAAGGCCTTTCTCGGATCGTTAAAAAATACCCTGACACTAAATTTCTTGCGATTACTGATGTTCAGCCCAACAATGTAATTTCAACTGCTCTATCCACAGGCATCAACAGCCATCTTCTGAAGGATTGTGATGAGGAAGAGATCATTGAGGCGATCTACAAGACAGCCATCGGTGAAAAATTTATGTGCGGAAAGATTACCAGCGCAATTGTAGAAGATAATAAATCAATCAGCAGAAATGAGTATTCATGTGCCGGATTGAATATCAGCGAAAGAGAAATGGAAATTATTAAGCTGATCGCTGAAGGTTATTCCAATAAGGAAGTTGCCGATAAACTTTTCCTAAGTACACATACCGTTACCACTCATCGCAAAAACATCATGAATAAGCTCGGTGTTAACAATACAGCCGGGCTTGTCCTCTTTGCCGTTAGGGAAAATCTTATCAGCCCTAATCATTTTCTTTTTTCGGCCAGTAATTAATCCCCTCGATTACTTTTTTCATTTTTCGAAAGAGTCAATTTTCCCTTTCTAATCCTCTCAAATCTTCCTTGTTTTCAACGATACCCTGTTTATGGTATTCAGGTAAAATACCTATAAAGTGGTATTGCTCATTCTTTTGATAGAGATACATTTGTGACGTTATTTTTAATCAATCTAAATAAGCAGGTTTATGATCAATACATCACTTTTTTCGCGGTTAGCGGGCTTTGGAGTTTTGGCAGCAATTTCTTTGTCATCATGCAAAAAAGATAAAGACATTGTACCTGAACCTGAACCTTCTCCATCAGGTTATGTAGTACCTACCACTTATAGTTTCACGAATGTGAATTACACCGGACAAAGCCTCCGCATGTTTATGCTTGATTCTATTTCCAATTATATGAAAACAGGAAATTCAGGTGTAGTCCTGAATGCCACATTCATGAAGAATATGTATTCAAACACCGGAAGCCCTTTCGGAAATGTAATATTAGACGCCAGCGGAAAACAGTTAAAGAACAAAACATTCTCTCTTGATCAACCTTATTTTGATGCAATGTTTGATAGCCTTGCTGTGGTGAGTCAATCGGCCGGTGCAGCTGCATCCGACGGTGTTGCAGGAATTGCCGGAGGAAGGTTATTCGATAAGAATGGTGTGGAGATAGCGCAGGTCATCAAGAAGCAGTTAATGGGAGCAGTGTTTTATTACCAGGCACTTGAAACGTACCTTACCAACTTGCCAACGGATGATAATACAACCGTGGTAACTGGTGATGGAACTGCTCAGGAGCACCATACGGATGAAGCATTCGGTTATTTCGGAGTGCCTCTTGATTTCCCGACAAATGTTACCGGCATCAAATACTGGGGTGCGTATTGCGATGAAGTGAATCCTGCAATCTCTTCCAATGCTGCCATGATGAATGCATTTTTAAGTTTACGTGCTGCTGTTTCTAATAATGATGTTACGGTTCGTGATGCTAAGATCGCAAGTATTAAAACCGATTGGGAAAGAGTAGTGGCTGCATCTGCCATTCTTGAACTGACGGAAGCCAAAGCTGCATTCGGCGCAGGAAATCTTCCTGAAATGAGACATTTATTATCAGAAGGTCTTGGATTTATTTATTCCTTAAAATACAAATCCGGTAAGCAGATTTCTGATGCTCAGATCGCTGCTTCCATAACTGCTTTAGGAACTAATTTTTATACGATTTCAATTGCGGATATCGATAATTCGATCAATTCGATCAATGCTGCTTACGGATTCAATTTAAGCGCATTTTAATTTTTCCAATGACAGTTTTCTTAGCTAAAATTTAAAAATGGAACTATTCAAAATAAACAGATCTTCTTTTCTTTCTGCAGTTCTTATGCTGACTTTAATTGCATGTAAAGACAAAAAAGAGGATGAAGTGATCCCGGAAGATTCCTTCGATAAAAGCGGAATGCTGGCGAATGTCGGCGATAACCTGATTGTCCCTGCCTATGCTAATCTGAAGATCAAGATGGATTCTTTACAGTTGATGTCAGGTCTGTTTGTTTCCGCTCCCAGTTCTGCATCTTTAACGGGTGTTCAACTCGCTTTTCTGAAGGCTTATTCTTCCTATCAATGGTGTTCAGCTTATGAATTCGGCCCCGCAGAAACTGAATATGTCCGCTCTGCTTTTAATACATTTCCATGTGATACGCTTCACATAAAAAGTAAGATCCTTGCAGGAGAAATGACCTTGTCTGCCGCTTC
Source organism: Bacteroidota bacterium (assembly GCA_030855265.1). Taxonomy (GTDB): domain Bacteria; phylum Bacteroidota; class Bacteroidia; order 2-12-FULL-35-15; family 2-12-FULL-35-15; genus 2-12-FULL-35-15. Next base: position 4,771 of record JALYRR010000185.1, read on the forward strand.
CGATCTGGATGTAAAAGGATTTCCCGGAATTGATTTTCTTTTGTTCTCTGAAAATGCGTCAACCGTTTTATCAAGGTTCACAACAGCTCCTGACGCTGCAAATGCGAAAAGCTACTTATCTGCTCTGATCGCTGAGATGAAAGCAAAAACAGATGCTGTGAATGCAGGATGGAGTTCCTCTTCAGGCAATTACATTGGTACATTCAAAGGGAATACAGGGAATGATGTTGGTGGTTCAGTCGGCCTTTTAGTGAATCAATTGAATTATGACCTGGAATTACTGAAGAATGCAAAAATTGGAATTCCTCTTGGTAAAAAAACACTGGGTGTTCCTCAACCAAACAAAGTGGAAGCTCTTTATTCAAAGGAGTCTTTGTTACTTGTCAATGAACACCTGAAATGCATTGAGAATATTTATCTCGGCAGAACTACTCAAAATTCTGACGGGCTGGGGCTCGATGATTATCTCAGTCATGTACAGGCCGAATACGCAGGTGGTTCACTGAATGACGCCATAAAAAATAAATTATCCTCCGCAAAATTAAAACTCTCCGCTATTCCGGCTACCCTTGAAACTTCCGTGGTTAGCAGTCCCGCGGTTGTTGATGCTGCTTATCTTGAATTGCAACAACTGGTCATCCTTCTCAAAGTAGATTTGCCATCCGCACTCGGGGTTTCGATCACTTATGTAGATAATGATGGCGATTAGTCTATGATCACAAATTGGATTTCCAAAACCCGGTCACGATTAGCGGAGCATGTACACATTGCTCCGTTGTCGTTATTCAGGGTCCTCTTTGGTGCAATGATGTTCGCTTCCGTACTTCGTTTTGCCATGAAAGGCTGGATCCATGAATTATACATCAAGCCGCAGTTCTTCTTTAAATATTATGGTTTTGAATGGGTGACGGTTCCTTCTGAAACCGGGCTTTATGTTCTTTTTGGTACAGTGGCGCTATCTTCCTTATTCCTTATGATTGGGCTGTTCTACCGGTTTTCTTCTCTCATTTTCTTCCTTAGCTTTACGTATGTGGAGCTGATGGATAAAACCAATTACCTCAATCATTATTATTTCATCAGCATCGTTGCGTTTTTAATGATCTTTCTTCCTGCAGGAAAGTATTTCTCACTGGATGTTTATTTTCGGCCTTCTCTGAGGATGACTCATATTCCTAAATGGTGGACCGCGATCCTTCAGCTTCAGTTGGGCATGGTCTATTTTTTTGCCGGTCTGGCAAAGCTCAATCCTGATTGGCTGTTTCATGCCCAGCCACTAAGGATATGGCTGCAACCTCATACTGATATGCCCCTGATCGGTTTCCTCATGGATAAAGTATGGATCGCTTATTTTTTTAGTTGGTTCGGAGCATTTTACGATCTTAGCATTCCCTTTTTCTTGTTGAATCAACGGACGAGAACGATCGCCTATTTTTTCGTCATCGTTTTTCATGTGCTGACTGCCATTCTTTTCCCTATCGGAATGTTCCCTTATATTATGATCATTTGTACCCTGATCTTCTTTCCACCGACCTTTCATATTTCTGTGATCAATAAGATCAGGAGCCTGTTTTTTTTCCTGCGATTAAAGGAAAAGCAGTCAATGGCACCTGCATATACGATCAGACCCTTCGTAAAAAACGCCCTGGTCGCCTTGTTCATCACTCATTTTTTTATTCAGCTGATCATTCCATTCCGTTTTTTGTTTTATCCCGGAAAATTATTTTGGACAGAACAGGGCTATCGTTTTTCCTGGAGAGTCATGTTAATGGAAAAGGCCGGGACTGCATTTTTTTATGTTACAGACCTCGATACTCATCAAACCGGTGAAGTGATGATGAACAATTACCTGACTCCTAATCAGGAAAAAATGATGGCCACTCAACCGGATATGATCTTGCAGTATGCTAATTTCCTGAAACAAAAATTCAGGGAGAGCGGAATGGAAAATCCTAAGATCACCGTAGAAAGCTATGTGACGCTCAATGGAAAAGGAAGCCGGATGTTTTTAGATCCTTCCATTGACTTGCTAACGCTCAACGACGGATTTGGTAATAAGGATTGGATTTTACCCTTTGATGAAAAATAAGATGAAGTTGTATAAGTACTTTTTATTTTTCTTTCTGATCCCGGCATTTCTTCATGCTCAGGATACCCTTCCGGTAAATAAAGATTCCGTAAAAAGGCTTACAGAAATTATTGTTGAAACAAAAAAAGACAATGAATTTGGGATCACTCGATTAAAACAAGTGGAAGGAACTGCGATCTATGCAGGCAAAAAAAACGACGTGATCATCATGAGCGATGTGAACGGAAACACAGCTGCCAATAATGCACGCCAGGTTTTTTCCAAAGTCGCC
>JALYRR010000026.1:0-3773 GCA_030855265.1 Bacteroidota bacterium
AAAGGGGTCGAAAAAACATTTTTTGCATTTGCGCTTTCAATCGATTCAGCAATTATGTTTTCAATTAGTCCTGTTCCGGAATTAAATTTCAGGTAATCGGATTTGCGATCATTTTCGTAAACAGCGTCCGGAACCAGTGTTGAGTTATTGTTTACGACAATACAATGTGTCGAAGCAAAGGAGTGGGTAAATAATTTTCGGGTGGAAAAGATCTCATCAAGAAATACGCTAACATTATTCAAATCATAACAATTCTGGAAAGAATAATTTTCGAAAGCAACAAAACGGTTTTTCTGTTTTTCTTTGACGGCAACTAATAATCCATCCATACCTACCTGCAGGATAAGTGAATGAGAAGTTGATTTTGCTGTTTCAAATGATTCATCGATCATCGAACTAAGCAAGCTGAATTTATTTTTTACCTCTGCAGTCATAAAGGACAAAGATATAAATTTAATTACCTTTACAGGTGATGAGACAGGATGAGTTCAGCACAATTTTATTGCAGCATTTTCCCTTTGAAACCACTCCGGGACAGCGCTCATTGCTCAGTAAACTCTCCGAATTTATCATAGGGAAGAATTCGGATCAGATCTTTGTTATAAAAGGCTACGCCGGGACAGGAAAAACCACCATTGTAAGATCGCTTGTACAAAGTCTTCCTTCACTTAACGGAAAAACAGTTTTACTTGCACCAACAGGAAGAGCGGCAAAGGTGCTTTCCGGTTATACGAAAAAGCAAGCGCTGACTATTCACAAAAAAATCTATTTCAGGAAGCCAGTTGATGGCGGAATGTATTTTACGCTTCAGCAAAACCTACATACGGATACCATTTTTATTGTTGATGAAGCATCCATGATCAGCAGTGGAGGAGGTTTGGGGAATCCCGGGTTTTCCGGCAGCAGCAGTTTACTCGATGACCTTATTAGTTATGTTTTTAATGGAACCAATTGCAAGCTTATCCTGATTGGGGATACAGCCCAATTACCACCTGTGGGACTTGATGTGAGTCCGGCACTTGATATTGATTTTCTAAAAGCTTCGTATTATTTTAAAGTCGACTGGATGGAACTTACAGAAGTTGTCCGGCAGACAGGAGATTCTGGAATCCTTAGCAATGCAACATCGATCCGGAACAGCATTCAGCAGGATGAAAAAGCAAAACCCAATTTTCATATTCGTGGTTTTAAAGATATCATTAGACTAGGAGGCGATGAACTCGAGGACGCTTTGAACGAGGCGTATAATAAATACGGGGCGGAGGATACGATGGTGATCTGCCGATCGAATAAGCGGGCGAATATATTTAATCAGCAGATCCGGGCGAGGATACGCTGGCAAGAAAATGAGCTTTCTTCCGGCGATTATATGATGGTTGTGAAGAACAATTATTTCTGGCTGCCAGAGGAATCAAAAGCGGGGTTTATTGCCAACGGGGATATTGTTAGATTATCACGTGTTGGAACAATTCAGGAAATGCATGGATTCAGGTTTGCGGATGTGCGAATGCAAATGATAGATTATCCCGATGAACCTGAAATTGAAACGAGATTACTGATTGATACGATTGTTTCGGAGGCTCCTGCTTTATCGCAGGCGGATAATAAAAAATTATTTGATTCTGTGATGGAGGATTACAGTGATATTGCCGACAGGAGGATGCGCATGAAAAAAGTAAAGGAGGATGGATTCTTCAATGCGCTTCAGGTGAAATTTGCTTATGCGGTTACTTGTCACAAAGCCCAGGGAGGCCAGTGGCCATGCGTTTTTGTAGAGCAAGGATATTTAACCGATGAAATGATAAATAAGGAATACATGAGGTGGTTGTACACTGCAGTGTCGAGGGCTTCCGAGAAATTGTACCTGGTGAATTTTAATAAAGATTTTTTCGATGATCAATCGTTATCTTCATCAGAATAGCCAAAAGTGTATTGCATTTTCGGCATGTCGATCACAGTCCCATAATTATCTTTCGCCTTGATCTTGTCAAAAAATATTTTTGAAGTACGGTCGCATCGTCCAAGCAATTGCTGCATTTGGTAAGACAAGGACGAGCCCACAGTACTTTCTTTATAAGCAATTCCTTTAATCGTCACACTCATTTCAAAAGAAACAACCGCACTGTCAAGTACGTTTCCGGAACGGTCGAGTGCGATTAGCCTGTAATTCACATCATCAAAATGGACCTTACTGATCTGTCCTTTTTTCTTAATATGGACAGTGCCTCTGTTTTCAGAAGTACCTTCCTGGGCATAGCCTTGAACAGCGATGAGAAAGGAAAAAAGTAGGAGAAGGTTTTTCATAGAGGCATCGGAACAGACAAATATAACGCCAATACTTTTAAAAATTGCCAAAATGAAACAAAGTGTTTATATTAGCGTATATCGAATCTGTCCCAAATTATAAAACCACTCATGACACTACTCTTCCGTACAACTCTAATGAGTTTTCTTGTTATTATTTTTTTCAACTCCGCATCTGCCCAGGAGCGCTGTAAGTCCGGAATCATTCACAATCAATTAAAGCTTTCAGATCCTGCTTATGCCTTGAAGGTTCAGCAGAATGAAGCTGTTATTCAGAATATATTAAGTAACCCAATGCGGACTTCGGGGATTTATACAATTCCTGTGGTTGTACATGTTTTACACCTGGGAGAAGCTGTAGGAACAGGCACCAATATATCCACTGCTCAGATAATGAGCGCTATTAATAACATGAATGATTGTTATAGCGGGTCTGCGGGATATCCATTAGATATAGAAGTTCAGTTTCAGTTGGCACAGCGTGATCCTGATTGTAATTCTACTTCAGGAATAAACAGGATCAATGCTTCAGGAACCTCAACATATGGTACACAAGGTATCACAACTGCAAATGAAGAAATTGTCAAAGCATTGAGCAAATGGCCGAATGCTGAGTATTACAATATATGGATCGTTAGTGAAATTGACAACAATGGCGGTGGCAGCGGAACTCAGGGATATGCTTATTTTCCTGGCGCAGGTTCAGATGTGGATGGAGCAGTGATACTTTTCAATTCTTTTGGATATGATCCTACAGGGACAATAGGATATAATCTTAAGGCGTTTACCCGCCACAATTCTACAGCAAATCACGAATTGGGACATGGTTTTAACCTCTATCATACATTCGAAGGTGACGATGGTAATTCAGATGGAAATCCTGATCAGTGCCCGGTAAATACAACCTGTTCAACAGATGGGGATCTTTGTTGCGATACAGAAGCACATCGCAGGGATGATGGTGATTGCGGGGCAACAGGATCAACATGTACAGGACAAAGTATTGTAACGATAGTTGAAAACATTATGGCTTACTCTTCAGATGTCTGCCAGGTAAGATTCAGCGCTGATCAAAAAACAAGGATGAGAGCTGCAATTCTTGGTGCGCGCGGGACTTTGCTAACATCACCAGGCTTGATGCCTGTTACAGGTTCCACTCCAAGTGTTGCGAAAACATGTTCCCCCAATTCAACTGAACTTTCAAATAATTTCGGGATGGGAGTTTTCGGATTGACAATCGGCAGCACATCGTATTCATCAAGCGGAACAGTTGCCGACGGAGGATTTAGGGACAACTGGTGCAGCAATTTTAGTCTTACACCTAGCACTCTTTATTCAATACAAGTTGATAATGCGACAGTGAATGATGAAAAAGTGAAGGTGTATATTGATTACAATAATGACGGAGATTTTTCAGATTCCGGGGAGAATATATTTAATGGAAATACTGGAGGTGCTTCGCATAGCGG
>JALYRR010000026.1:3783-12456 GCA_030855265.1 Bacteroidota bacterium
CTTTACTACTCCCGCATCACCAGTAAGCGGACAGGCTATCTGGATCCGTGTGATTTCGGATTTTGTTGGAAACACAATCAGCGGACCTTGTTACACTCCTCAATATGGCCAAACGGAGGATTTCTCAGTTACATTCTCCCTTGGATGTACCGCTCCAACAATAACAAGTACAACGCCAGGAAGTCGTTGCGGAACAGGTGCCGTAGCCCTTGGAGCTACTGCCAGCGCAGGTACATTATCGTGGTTTTCTGCCAGCTCTGGAGGTTCTTCATTAGGAACTGGTCCAACATTTACAACCCCAGTTATCAGTGCTAATACAACGTATTTTGTTGAAGCTACTGATGCCGGATGTACTTCAGCACGAACTGCAGTTCTTGCAACTGTGAACTCCTTGCCTTCGGTAACCGGGACAACCCCAGGAAGCACTTGTGGGGCCGGAACAGTAGTCCTTGGAGCTAGTTCAAGTGCCGGAACATTGAATTGGTACGCTGCCAGCTCTGGTGGTTCAGTATTAGGAACAGGAACATCATTTACAACTCCATTAATTGTTTCAACAACAACCTTTTTTGTGGATGCGACTAACGGAGGATGTACTTCTGCAAGAACATCTGTTATCGCCACGGTAGGCTCGATGCCAACTGTTACTGGAACCACTCCTGGCACCCGTTGCGGCACGGGTACAGTTGTGTTGGGTGCCACAGCAAGCGCAGGCACCCTGAACTGGTATGCTGCCAGCTCAGGTGGAACAAGCCTGGGAACGGGGGGCACATTCACTACTCCTTCTGTTAGTACAACTACATCCTTTTTTGTTGATGCAACAAACGGAGGATGTACTTCTTCAAGGTCTGCAGTTAGTGCCTCTGTAAATGATGCACCTTCTGTAAGTGCAACAGGCAATAACCCCCAATGTAACGGCTCTGCCGATGGTTCAATAACAACGAGTGTCACTGGTGGAGCACCGCTTTATAATTATGTTTGGAATACTGGTGCTACAACTTCTTCTATCGCTGGGTTATCAGCAGGATCTTATACAGTTACGGTAACTGATGCCAACGGTTGTTCGGATTTGCAGGTTACAACTCTTTCTAATCCTTCTGCACTCAATTTGTCAACAGTGATGACGCAATCAACCTGTCCAAACAATGATGGAGCTCTTAATTTATCTGTAAGTGGTGGAGCAGGTGGGTATCTTTATTCATGGAGTACAGGTGCTACTACACAGGATGTAAATGCTTTGGCTTCGGGCTCTTATACGGTTACAGTAACAGATGTAAATGGATGTTCTTCTCAGAATATTTCAGCAGTAACTCAAAATTGTATTTCGGTCCCGAATACTCAGCTTATAGCCAGCCAGTGCGGTGCAACGTTTACAAGCTTGGCCGGATACTTCAGTTGCACATCAGTTGCTGGTGCATCCTATTATAAATTCGAATTCACGGCAGCGGGTTTTTTACAAGAGGTGAATTCTTCTTCATTCACATCAAGCCCTAATGTTAACAAGACTGCTGCAACAGGCCTCCAATATGGAAACACTTACAATGTAAGAGTGAAAGCACTTGTAGGCGGTGTATGGGGGAATTATGGTGTTTCATGCCCGATAACACTTACTCCGGCCTCCACTCAGATGATTAGTACCCAGTGTTCTGCCACCTTTACAGATATTGGTGCAGGAACTTTTAATTGTAATGCTATATCAGGAGCAACTGATTATGAGTGGAAATTTACCTCAACTACAACAAGCTTTACTGTAACAGTTCAACGTGGGGCTAATTATTCTTCTATCAACAGAACCTGGATTCCGGGATTGCAATACGGACTTTCATACAACGTAGAAGTTCGTGCGAAAGTCGGTGGGGTTTATGGAACGACTGCTCCCGTATGTACAATTACTGTTGCACCTTCCAGCACTCAACTGATCAGCAGTCAGTGTAATACCAGCGTAAATCTTATTGGAAATTTTAACTGTAATGCGGTGAGCGGGGCTACAGATTATGAATGGAATATTACAGGACCTGCTGGTTATAATGTTACACGTACAAGAGGGACCAACAGCACAGCGATAGTGAAAAGTAATTTTCCGGGGCTGGTTAATGGAGGCACTTATACAGTAAGAGTGCGGGCAAAGGTTGGAGGGGTTTTCGGTACAAATATCAACACCTGCAATATAACTATCAATACTTCCTTGATGCCAATTTACTCTTCTGATCTGCGTGAATATGAAGAGAGCAATATTGAAACGGCAGAAGAGAAACTAATTGTTTATCCAAATCCATCGGGAACTTCAGGATTTGACTTAATGATAGCAGGACAAAGTTTCGTTCCATCGGATGTAATAGTAACTTTGTTTGATATTTATGGAAAATCGATATGGATGAAAAGTGTTTATCTGAGTTCCGGCGAATCAATAAAATTAAACGGTGATGGTTTGTTAAAGCCAGGAATGTATATTATTAATGCGATCATTAATGGAAAATCATTGAATGAAAGAGTGATAGTAAAATAAAATCCCCTCCTTTAGTAAAAAAGGTCTTTTCGGCACTTCCGAAAAGACCTTTTTTGTTTGGATAGATAAGTATTTCATTGCAGAAGACGTTATGCCTGAGCACTGTTTGAAATCTGCTGTGGCCTTTAAAATTTATAGATCAATCCAACAGCCAGTACCTCTTTGAATTGTAAGCGAGGGCCAGTTCCCGGAGTAGTCACACCATTTACTTCTCTTTCCACAGGAACAGGAATATCATGATCGTAAATAAGTTGAGTAGTCAGTGTGGTTGATAGAAACTTATTCACTTTCATGGTGAGAAGGGTTTCCCAATTGACATCAATATTTTGAGGGTTATCAAGATAATTGGAAAACAATTCCAGTTTCGTCTGAAAATTCACATTTTTCATGATGTCTTTTTTAAAGGACATTTTAATATATCCTCCAAATTCATATCGAACGAGTTCCCCTTTTTGAATTGTAACTCCGGCAGCATCATGCCGCGCCGAATCCACACCAAAAGCACCCAGGTCGGCCAGACGCTGATCATTCACAATAGTAACTTTACCACTAAGAGGAGCAATGAAACAGGAGAAACTTTTATCGTTGGTTTTATAATCAAGGCCCAGTGCGAAAATGCTGAAAGCCGGAGCCATAAAATGTGATACGATAGTTGAATCATCCGGAAAATTATATCCAAGATCAAATTGTGTTTTGAAATTCAGCAAAGCAGCATAATACCAGTTATTTAAAAAGGCATAGTGGCTGTATTTGGAATTGAATTCGATCTTGTCTTCACTTTTCCGCAACACATCATTTCCGTTTTTAAGCATTCCGTAAGCAAGGTCAAGGTTGTTCTCCCAGGTTGTTTTATCCTTCTTGTAATTATCGAAAAAGCTGAACATGGCTGTCCCGGCAAAGGAATTCTGTCCGCCTGCAGCCCAGTTGGTATAACTGGCTTGTGAAAAATTTACAGCAAGTATTCCTCCTTTTTTCCAACGTTTTAGCGAATCGGATTGAGCAAATGCAATTGACGTAGTGAGTAAAAGAAAGATTGTTAATCGTTTTTTCATGGTTTTTGTTTTAACAGGTCACGTATTTCGGCAAGTAAAATTTCCTGAGTTGTAGGATCCGGTACAGGTGCAGCCTCTTGATCTTTTTTGCGAAGTGCATTGATCATTTTGATCATTAAAAAAACAGCAAATGCGGTGATGATGAAAACAATGGTAGATTGGATGAATTCGCCGTATTTGATAGCGTTTTCTGGGCTGAGTACTTCTCCCTTTGCATCAATGACAGCTCTTTGAAGTATGATTTTTTTGTCGGTGAAGTCGACGCCGCCGGTTATGTAACCGAGTGGTGGCATTAAAATTCCCTTTACGAAAGCATCCACGATTTTGTTGAATGCGGCTCCGATCACAACTCCTACCGCAAGGTCAACAACGTTACCCCGGATGGCGAAATTTCTGAATTCTTTTAGGAAAGCCATAATTTAAAAACGTTTTTAGTTGTCAATAATAAAACCAAACAATCATTTTAAATGCGAAAGCAGCAGTATTCAAGGAAAAGAACACCACTGCTTTCGTCTGATCTATTTTATAGTGGAGTAATTATTTCCCCAGTTTTGCTTTCAGGTTTGTATCAAGAGCAGATAAAAACTCTTCAGTATACAAATAATGCTCACCATGTTTTACTTTGTTCCCATGGATACATACAGCAAGATCCTTTGTCATTTTTCCTGATTCTACTGTCTCAACACATACCTGCTCCAATGCATGGCAAAAGTTGATCAGCTCCTGGTTATTGTCAAGTTTTCCACGGAATTCCAATCCTCTTGTCCATGCAAAGATAGATGCAATCGGATTAGTGGATGTTGGTTTTCCTGCCTGGTGATCACGGAAGTGGCGTGTTACCGTTCCATGAGCTGCCTCAGCTTCCATTGTTTTTCCATCAGGAGTAACCAGTACGGATGTCATTAAGCCCAGAGATCCGAATCCTTGAGCAACAGTATCAGATTGAACGTCTCCATCATAATTCTTGCAAGCCCAAACGAAATTTCCATTCCATTTAAGTGCGGAAGCAACCATGTCATCGATCAAACGGTGCTCATATACAATTCCTTTTGCTTCGAATTTTCCTTTGTAATCCTTTTGATAGATCTCTTCAAAAATATCTTTGAAACGGCCATCGTATTTTTTTAAGATTGTATTCTTAGTTGAAAGGTAAAGTGGCCACCCTTTCTGAAGAGCTGTGTTAAAGCAGGAATGTGCAAATCCAATGATCGACTCATCCGTATTATACATCGTAAGTGCAACACCGTCTCCTTTGAAGTTATACACCTCAAAAGATTGAGTTTCTCCGCCACCTTCAGGTGTGAATGTTACAGTAAGCTTTCCTTTTCCTTTCGTTACGAAATCTGTTGCACGGTATTGATCACCGAATGCATGACGCCCGATACAGATTGGTGCTGTCCAGTTTGGAACAAGGCGGGGTACATTTTTACAAACAATTGGCTCACGGAAAACGGTTCCATCAAGAATGTTACGGATGGTTCCGTTTGGTGATTTCCACATTTGCTTAAGTTTGAATTCTTTTACTCTTTCTTCATCCGGAGTAATAGTAGCGCATTTTATTCCAACGCTGTATTTTTTAATTGCTTCAGCTGAATCAATCGTTACCTGATCGTTTGTTGCATCACGGTGTTCAACACCTAAATCATAATATTTAATATCCAGTTCCAGGTAAGGAAGGATCAATTTATCTTTTATGAATTTCCAGATGATGCGTGTCATTTCATCGCCATCTAATTCAACGACCGGGTTCGCTACTTTAATTTTGCTCATAATGTATAGGTTTGAGTGATTTAAATTCGTGTTTAATTAAGGAGTACAAATATAAGATTTAGATTGAAAGAAAAAAGAGCCGGAATTTTCCTCCCGGCTCTTTTGATATTTCGCTTGTAAATGCTGCTAATACAGAGAAAAACCTGTGTCCATGAGCAGTAATGTCAGGATGGGATCAATACCCGAAAATGTCCTCAAGTGACAGAAAACTCACCTTGCCATATTTTTCAAGAGTTTTCATGTCCAGATTCTCTTTTTTGCCTAGAACCAGAACAGTATACTTTTTGTTTTTGAGATGGGTTTCCTCGAAAGATTTTATATCTGCAAAGGTGAGAGTAGGGATGGCATTATAAACGTCTTTTCGTATGTCATAATCCAATCCGAGTTTTTTAGCGTTTTCATAGCTGAACAGAATTCCCGACTTGGTAATCCTTTCCGTACGGATACTCTGTATCAGGAAGTCTTTGGCTGCCGCCAGGTTATTCGGGGATTCAGGCATATTGTTGATCAGATCCATCATTCCAGCCATTGCTTCGGGCAACTTATCGGCCTGAGTACCGATATAGGAAAAAACATAATTGTTATCGGTTTTCTTACTTGGAAGACTGTAATTCGAGAATACGGAATAAGCCAGCGCTTTTGATTCGCGCATTTCCTGAAAAACAATGGATGACATTCCTCCTCCGAAATATTCATTGAACATCCTTACAACCGGCACGCTCTTTTTATCATATGTTCCATCTTTCGATAATAAGATAACCTCCGCCTGTTTCATATCGTAATCCACAACATATACATCGGAGTTGGATTCCAATTCCTGGAATTTCACCGGCAGAGGAGCTGGTATCAGGGTGGCAGGAGTTTTATGGACTTTATCAAGTATAGAAAGCAATTCAGTAGGCGTGTTGTTTCCGTAATAAAGGATGCGATGCTCATAGGAGGTAATGGTGCTGATGAGCCCGATGAGTTCTTTCGCATTTAACTTCTGCAATTGCTCTGTAGAGAGAATGCTTGTATACGGAGATTTTTTACCATACTTCCCGAAAGAAGTAAGCGCTCCGAACAGGATCTCATTTTTATTCAGCTTCGCATCTTCCCTTTTCTTTACAATATCCTTAACGAGATTATTGAGTGCCTCATCGTTCGGTTGTGCAGTGGCTAACAGGCTTTCAAATAATTCCGTGGCTTGTTTTATGTTTTCAGTTAAACCGTTAAGACTAACCCATATCTGTTCTTCTCCCGAATAGACATCGAAGGAGCAACCGAGTTTGTAAAATTCCTGCTGAACTGCAGCGGCGGATAGAGTAGGGGTTCCAAGATACTTTAGATATTCCACAGCAATTCCAAGTTTGTTGTTGTGATTGGTTCCCATATCAAGAATGTAGAACATGGAAAATGTTTTGTTCTCCGTATTCGGCGTGTATAGCACGGGAATGTTTTTTACTTTGAACTGACGAATAGCAGTTGTATAATCAATAAATACTGGTTCGATTTCTTTTACCGGAGAAGAAAGAATTTCTTTTACAAAAGAACTTTGTTCGTTGCGGTTTACTTCTACCGGAGTGATAGCAGGCTTTTTCACTTTTTGAACTTTCGCGTCTTCGCCGTTGCGTTTGTAAACCGCTACATAATTGTTCTTGTAATTTGCCTTGGCAAAATCAATCACCTGTTGTTTAGTGATTTTCGATAAACGATCAATGGTGTTAACCTCGTCCTGCCATTTTCTTCCGTTGATAAAAGCGGCAACAAATGCATCTGCACGTGCGGAATTTTGTTCAAAGCGTTTCGTTTGTTCGAATTTCATATCTGTGATGATCGCTCCCAACAACCAATCCGGGAAATTTCCTTTTTTCAGGTTTTCCAATTCAGCAAGTAAAAGGTCTTTCACCTGCTCAAGTGTTTGTCCTTCTTTTGGAGAACCGGTTAAAATGTGTGCAGAATAATCTTTGAATTCCATATCAAAAGATCCGGCATCAATTACTTTTTGTTGCTGATTCAAATTAAGGTCAATCAGTCCCGCTTTACCATTGGAAAGAATTTTATTGATCAGCATGATCATATCCGCATCTGTGCTGCCAACTCCTGCGAAGCGGTATCCGAGCATCACATTTTCTGCATCCGGACCAACCACTTCTTTGATAACCGGCGCGCTGATCGCTTTTTCATTGAATGGTTCGTAAGCAGGAACAGGCTTTCGTTTCCAGCTTCCGAATTTTGAGTCGATCATTGCGATCGTAGTTTCCGGATCAAAATCTCCTGATAAACAAATGGCCATATTGTTAGGAACATACCAGGTGTTATAATATTTTTTGATCTCAGTTAATGAGGGATTTTTTAAGTGATCGATAGTTCCGATTGTTGTTTGGGAGCCATAGGTATTGGTAGGCCATAATCCTGCGAACAATGCTTCCCAGGCTTTGTTTCCATCGTCATCAAGTCCGCGGTTCTTCTCTTCATAAACGGCTTCCAGCTCCGTATGAAATAACCGGAGGACAGGATTGCGGAACCGCTCAGATTCAATGGTCGTCCATTTCTCTAATTGATTTGAAGGAATGTCATTTACATAAACTGTTTGTTCCAGCCATGTATAGGCATTTGTTCCTTTGGCTCCAATTGAGGATAACATTTTATCATATTCATTTGCAATCGCAAATTTGGAAGCATATCCCGAAATACTGTCGATTTGCTTGTAGATGGCATTTCTTTTTCCGTCATCTGTTGTTTTGCGATAAACCTCATACAAAGCTTCGATCTTATCAACTTCCACTTTTTCTTTCGCGAAATCTTTGCTACCGTAAACATCTGTTCCTTTAAACAACATGTGCTCAAGATAGTGTGCTAAGCCTGTTGCATCGGAAGGGTCATTCTTGCTTCCTGCGCGGGTGGCTATATAGGTTTGGATCCGCGGTGCATTCTTGTAAACGGTCATATACACAGTAAGTCCATTGTCCAGTTTGTAGATCCTTGCGTTCAAGGGATCATTGACAGCAGTTTCATACGTGTATTTTTTTTGTGCATCAGATATTGCCGGATGAAGGATCAGGCAGCAAAACAAGGCAATAAAAAGGGAACGGGAGGAGAACGGGTTTATCATTTACAGAAGATTATTTCTGTAAAAATAAGATTAATTATGAGTTATCGAAAGGATCAGTGGAAAAGCTGATTGAGAAATAAGTGGAGGACTTCTATCACGATCAGAATGATGATCACCCATTCCAGTCGCTGACTCTCTTTTGCATCGGTTAATTCCACAAAAACCGAGAGGTTGCTTTCAACGCTTTTTAACATGTATTCAACCTCCTTGAAACGGATGGAAATATCAAATGTTTTGGTAAGGCCATCATTGAC
>JALYRR010000026.1:12466-23198 GCA_030855265.1 Bacteroidota bacterium
ATCATTGACTTTGTCAAGTAATTCATTTTCCCACACCACGGGTGGAGTATCGAAAATATAAAGGTTGTCGATGATCCTGTTTTTTGTGTTGAGTGTCTTCCCAATGAATTTCAATAAATTCTTTTTAGAGATCTTCAGTGTTCCGAACTTCTCTAATTGAGTAGTGAGTTCAACTGTTTCGTCAAAGAGCTGTTGTGCATGTTGTTCGTAAAAATCAAGAGCAAGAGATTGTGCGAGTTGCAGCATAGCGATCCGGACCACATCACTATTTATTTCATTCACCATTAAACCGTGGTAGGAAAATTCAGGCTGGGCATTTTCTGATTTATCGATTCTGAAATCTTCGTGTAAAATAGTGTCGAGATGATTCTGACAATAAGGCTTGAGGTGAGAAATGAATGCATTTCGTTGAATTTCGTCCACATTTGCGAAGACGACTACCCCGTAATTCACGACAAAAATATAGCCGTTTCCATAGCGGTAGAATAATTCGAAAGTGCTTGAGCTGCTTAGCTCTCCTTTGTACTCAGCCTTGAATTTCTTAATGTTTGTGTTCTCGGCTATCTGGTATGCAATTAATTGAACCATAGTCGTTTTGCGCAAAAGTCAAGCCGTGTTCTTTACAGAGATTGTGGAAAATATCAACTCAGATTGAAATGCAGAGTTGCCATTTCCTGAATAGCAGTTCCAATAGCGAGAGAGGAAGTAGCTGCCGGAGATGGTGCATTCAGGACATGAATGGCATTTCCGTTCAGTTCAATTTTAAAATCGTCGATCATTTCACCTTCAGGTGCCAGGGCCATTGCGCGAACTCCTGCTCGGCCCGGTTGAAGGTCATCCAATTCCAGCGTCGGGATCAGCTTCCTGAGGCGTTTGAGGAAGAAGGTTTTCGAAAAAGCTCCGCGGTATTCATCCCAGCCAAATTTCATGTTTTTTGCAAAGAACTTCCAGGTTCCGGCAAATGAGAATGCCTCAGCAGTATCCTTCAGAGAGAAATCAGTTTTACCGTAGCCTTCGCGTTTAAACACGAACACGGCATTGGGGCCGCATTCTGTTCCGCCATGGATCATTCGGGTAAAATGTACTCCAAGGAAAGGATACTTCGGATTGGGCACTGGATAGATCAGATTCTTAACTTTTGAAAGACCTTTCTCCGTCAGATCAAAATAATCCCCTCGGAATCCTACGATAGCGGCATCCGTTTTTGCACCTTCTTTTTTCGCGATGCGATCACTTTGCAATCCGGCACAGGTGATAATGTATGTCCCTTTGAAACTTCCTTTTGGAGTGATCACATTGGTATAGCCGTCCTTCTTTTCGAATGCGGTCACTTCATGTTCTGTCAACACTTTACTTCCCGGAAATTTCGCATGAATAATTTCAACATATTTTCTTGTTACATCTGCATAGTCAATGATTCCGGTGCATGGAACCCAAAGGCCTTCAATGCCGACACAATACGGTTCAATTTCCCTGATGCGTTTTGCATCGATCTTCTCAACACCTTCCACACCATTTGCAAGTCCGTTATTGAATACTTTATTCATGTGGGCGAGTTCGGAAGGATCAGTAGCAACCACGATCTTCCCGCAGATATCGTGTTTGATCTTATGTTCTTTTGCGAAGGCAACAAGTTCACGACGGCCATCTACGCAATTTTTTGCTTTGTAGGAGCCGGGTTTGTAATAAAGACCAGAATGAATTACGCCTGAGTTGTGACCGGTCTGATGAGCAGCGACTTCTTTTTCTTTTTCAAGGACAAGAATCTTTTTCGAAGGATATTTTAAATTGAGTTTATAGGCAGATGCGAGACCCACGATTCCTCCTCCTACAATGATGATATCAAACTGATTGTTTTCCACAACTGAATTTTTTGTAAAAATAGGAAATAATCGGAAGCCTGATTTTAAATATGATTTGAGGTTTTGATTCGTGTTTCCTGAATTGTTACTATCTTTCAGATCTAAAAACTGATTTTGAAAACCTTCTTACTCTTCATTTTCTGCCTTATCGGCCTCAATGGATTTTCCGCTGAAAAAGAGCAGCCTGATACTGTCCTCACGGGGATATACATTACCAGTATTCACAACATTGATTTCAAGCAGAAAGAATATGTGCTTAATTGTTGGCTATGGATGAAATATAAAAATCCGGAATTTGATTTTCTACAGAACCTGGAAATTCCCGACGCGAAATCATTTTCCAAATCTTTTTCGACGGTTGATACAACAGAAGGCCGGATCTACATCCTGATGAAATTACAAGTTGTAATGAAGGATTCCTGGAAAACGGAGAATTTCCCTTTCGACAGACAAAAGTTGCATCTGTCCATTGAGAATTCACAGTTTGATTCCGATGCACTTATTTTTTCAGCCGATACATCCGGGAATCATTTTGATCCTCATTTTACGCTGCGGGGCTGGACGATTGATAGTCTGGAGATTTCCGGAGGAATCAAAGAATATGAAACGGCATTCGGTGATCCGGAAGTCATGCAGCCACATACCGAATACAGCGCTTTTAGAGTGTTGATGGGTATTGAGCGGGAAGCAATGGGACTTTTCTGGAAGATGTTTTTGGGAATGTATGTCGCTTTCCTCATCGCGTATGTTTGCTTTTTTATTCATGCCGATAGTATTGATTCACGCTTCGGATTAAGTGTAGGTGCCCTGTTTGCGGTGATCGGAAATAAATACATCATTGATTCTTCATTACCTGAATCAATAACTTTTACCCTGGTGGATATTCTTCATATTATCACTTTGTTTTTTATCCTTGGTGTAGTGGCTTCCACAGCTTTCACATTGAAGCTGATGAAACAGAAGAAACTATACCTTGCTAAAAAATATAATAATATCACCTCCTGGATTATGCTGCTGGCTTATGTTTTATCCAACGCGTATTTTATCTGGGAAGCGAATTTGTCATGAGGAAGTTCATTTATGTGAATATCCGTGTATTGAGTCGGAGCTTTTGTAAATTCGCATTAATTCGTTATTCGCAGGAAAAATCATTAAATTTGTCTTTCAAAAAAATTGCAGAATATGAGAACAATTGAATTTCGCGAGGCATTGCGTGAAGCCATGAATGAAGAGATGCGCAGGGATGAAAAGATCTTCCTGATGGGTGAAGAAGTGGCTGAATACAACGGTGCCTATAAAGTAAGTAAAGGAATGCTGGCCGAATTCGGTGAAAAGCGAATTATAGATACGCCTATTGCAGAGCTTGGTTTTACCGGCATAGCAGTAGGAGCAGCCATGAACGGACTTCGCCCTATTGTTGAATTCATGACTTTCAATTTTTCACTTGTTGCCATTGATCAGATCATCAATTCGGCTGCGAAAATGATGAGCATGAGTGGCGGGCAATTTTCCTGCCCAATGGTTTTCCGCGGACCTACTGCTTCCGCAGGGATGTTAAGTTCTCAGCACAGTCAGGCATTTGAAAACTGGTTTGCAAATTGTCCGGGTTTAAAAGTAATCGTTCCTTCCAATCCATATGATGCAAAAGGTTTACTGAAAGCGGCTATCCGCGACAATGATCCTGTTATTTTCATGGAAAGCGAGCAGATGTACGGTGATAAAGGCGAAGTTCCTGAAGGAGAATACGTTCTTCCGATCGGAGTAGCGGATATTAAACGCGAAGGCAAGGATGTAACAATCGTTTCTTTTGGTAAAATCATGAAGCAGGCATTAGGCGCTGCAGCAGAATTGGAGAAAGAAGGAATCAGCGCTGAGGTAATTGATCTTCGTACTGTTCGCCCTATTGATTATACTGCAATATTAACTTCCGTTAAAAAAACAAACAGATTGGTTGTTGTTGAAGAGGCATGGCCACTGGCATCTATTTCTTCTGAGATCGCATTTCATGTTCAACGTTATGCTTTTGATCATTTGGATGCTCCTGTGGTTCGCGTAACATGCGCAGATGTTCCATTGCCTTATGCTCCAACGCTGATTGAAGCTTCTCTTCCGAATGTGGCGAGAGTTGTGAAAGCGGTGAAGGAAGTGATGTATGTAACGAAATAATTTCAAATTAAATATTTTATGAATGCCCCGGATCAATGATCCGGGGCATTTTTTTAATTGGAACCTGGACTTTGAAATTATGTCGTGGTTCTCGACTCCGCTCGAACTGACATTCTTTCAAGATCGGTGTGGAGGTGATTTCGCCTCTTATAAAGTCATGTCAGTTCGAGCGGAGCCGAGAACCGTAAAAAGAATTTGAAAACGTAATGATTCCCGGATCGGAAAATCTCCCCAAATGGTTAAATCAAAAAAGCCACAAATACCAGAACAGATCTGTGAATTTGTGGCTTTAAACTTTGAACTTTCGAACGTTGAACTTTAAATTTTCAAACTTTAAACTTATTTAATGATCGTGATATGTCCGATGTATTCATGTGAATCGCCGGTGTAATCCTTTGTGATCACTTTCCATACATACACATCCTGTTGTGCTAATTTACTTCCGCCATTCGCTCTTCCATCCCAACCTTTATTAACATCGGTGGTTTTGAAGATCTGAAGTCCCCATCTGTCGTAGATCGTCATTTCAAATTCCTTCACATTGATTCCGGTTCCCACTGGCATGAACAAGTCATTGATTCCATCATTGTTATTCGGAGTAAAGGCATTCGGAGCATAGAAAACATATTCCGGAACGATCTCTACGAAATGGATCATTGTATCGGAGCAACCGAAACTATTTGTTACTATCAACTGAACTTCATACGTACCGGTATCAGAATACATATAAACTGTATTCTGAAGTGTATCGGTGTACAATCCGGTATACGGCGACTGATGAACAAAATCCCAATCCCATGTAACTGCACCCAGTGAAAGATCCGTGAATGTTACAGTAGGAGATGTGGATGTTACAATTAACGGAGATGATGAAAACTCCGCTGTAGGTGAAGCATACACATCAATGTAATTCAGGGATGTTATCGTAGATGTACATCCAAGGGCTGTAGTAACAGTGAGTGTAACATCGTAAGTTCCCGGAGTGGTGTACGTGTGGATCACACTGCTTCCCGTTGCCGGAGAAGAGCCATCACCAAAATTCCATGAATAGCTTGTTCCGATATTACTTAGGCCTGTGAATGTTACCTGGAAATCTTCGCAACCTGCAAAGGCATTTGCATTCATAAAGGAAACAGCTTGCGGGTTCACTGTCACTGTTGCTGTATCAGAAGCAAGGAAAGAACATCCATCATCAACAGTTACAATGTAATCCATCGGAGAAGCTGAAATTCCCGGTGATACTGTTTGCGATGATCCAGTTACTGCATTGCTCCATGTATAAGTATATGGACCTCCATCACCGCCTGTAGCGGATGCTGAGATCAGTACAGAACTTCCATCACAAACACTCACATCCGTTGCATTCACAGTAAGTGCAGGATTTACGAAGACTGTTGTATTAATTGTTGGTGATACACATCCGTTGGCATCTGTAACAAATACACTGTAGAAAGTAGTCAGAACAGGAGTTACTGTATGCGGACCTGCTCCCATGAAGAAAGGTGACCAGGAATAAGTGTATCCAGGAGTTCCGCCATATCCAGCTCCGTAAATCTGTGCATTCTGTCCAATACAGATTGTATCGGTCGGACTTACGATTACTTGTGTTACAGAAGGCTGAGTAAGAATGGTTGATCCGGTTACAGTACAACCATTCGCATCTGTTACAGTTACAGAATACGTTCCTGCAGGTAACGCAGAAGCTGTTTGCGTTGTCTGGGAACCTGTTCCTGTCCATACATAAGAATAACCAGGTTGTCCACCGATTGGCAATACAGTTACACTTCCATTTGCGAATTCATAACACAAAGGTTCAGTGATTGAGAATCCGCTGATTGTTGGACCTGCTAGGTTATTAAGCACCACTGAGGTATCAGCAGTACAACCGTTCTGATCTGTAACAACCACGGTGTAAGTACCGGCAGCAAGATTAGTTGCGATGGCAGTTGTCTGGTTGGTTGGATCATTCCATTGATAAGAATAAGCCGGCACACCACCTGCCGGAGTTACAGAAACAAATCCGTTTGAATTTCCGCAGGTACTAGGATTACTGATTGTAGAAAGTGTAAGTGCAGTCGGTTGAGTGATTGTATAAGTTTGAGTGTTCGAACATCCATTCTGATCAGTGACAAGTACAGTGTATGTGCCCGCAGTTAATCCGGTCACCATCGCACCTGATCCAACTCCCGGTGTCCACAGATATGTGTAACCTGGTGATCCACCTGTTACAAGAACAGTGATCGCTCCGTTGTTACCGCTGTTGCAGCTAACGTTCGTTGAATTTACCAAGGCGATGTTTAATGCACTTGGCTGAGTGATGGTGGTTGTGCTTGTTGAAATACAACCATTTGCATCGGTAATCGTAACAGTATATCCCTGAGCACATAATCCGGTAGCTACATTGGTTGTCTGCGTTGCAGGGTCATTCCATAAATAAGTATACGGTGGTGATCCGCCTCCTGCGTTAACAGTAGCAGTACCATCGCAGCTAAGGAAGCAGGATGCATTTGATGTTGCTGTGATTCCTGATACAAGTGTAGCTGGTTCGTTGATCGTTACAGAAGCTGTTCCAACACAACCCACTCCATCTGTTACAACAATTGAATGAACACCACCTGATAATCCGCTGATAAATGCAGTAGTTTGTCCGCCCGGGATCCAGTTAATAGCATAAGGTAAAATTCCACCTGTAATAGTTGCCTGAGCATCACCATTTGCAGCGCCTCCGCAAGTAACATCATTACTGGAAGTAATGGTTACAACAGGAGCAGTATTGTCGTTTACGTTTGCAACTCCTGTTACACTGCAACCATTCGCATCCGTTACAGAGATGCTGTAAACGCCCGCGTTAATTGAGTTTGCACAGCTGCTTGTTTGCGAAGCAGGGTCATTCCATAGATAAGTAAATGGAAACACACCTCCTGTGATTGCTGCACAAGCCTGTCCGTCAGCATTTCCACAATTTGAATTGGTGGTAGTTGTTGAAACAGTAAGCGCACTTGGTTCAGTAATAACAACACTTGCAGTTGCAGTACATCCATTCGCATCCGTCACCGCAAGGTTATGGATACCAGCACAGATATTCGTTATAGTTGGTGTTGTCTGGAAAGTTGGAGTCCATTGAAAAGTGTATGGACCTGTACCGCCTGTATAAACAGCTGTTGCAGCACCGTTACAAGCTCCGAAGCAATCCACATTCACACTTGAAATTGTTGCAACCAAAGCAACAGGTTCTGAAATGGTTACTGTAGATGAAGCAGAACATCCGTTTGCATCCGTTACTGTTACAGTATAAGTAGCAGCACATAAATTATTCACTGATGCACCGGCAGTTGATCCCGGCATCCAGTTATAGCTGAATGGAGCAGAACCTCCTGTTACAGTTGCAGAAGCAAATCCATCGCAGGCACCGAAACAAGTTACATTTCCGCTTCCGGTGATGCTGGAAGCGAGAATTCCCGGACTGATCACCGTGGCGAACGCATTGGCGGAACATCCGTTTGCATCTGTAACGGTTACTGTATAAGTTCCTGCACACAATCCTGTTGCAGTTTGAGTGGTCTGTGCATTGATGTCATTCCATTGATAGGTGAATGGCCCTGTTCCTGATGAAGGATTTGCGGTAGCAGTACCATTACATAATCCGCTGCAGGTTACATTTGAAACGGTGGTTGTGGCAGTAACGGGCGCAGGATCAACCAGCGTCCCGATCTTGGAAACAATACAACCATTTGCATCAGTAACCTGTAACGTATAGGTTCCGGCACATAAAGAAGTTATAACAGGAGTTGTTGCCGCACCCGGTGACCATATATAAGAATAAGGAGGCACACCGCCAATAGCAACAGAGTTGATGCTTCCATCACATGAATTGAAGCAATTCGGATAATTTACTACAATACTTGCATCCAGTAAGGTAGGTTCAGTAATGATCACTGAAGTACTAGCTATACATCCGTTCATATCGGTAGCTGTTACAGTATAAGTGTTGGCTGTCAGGTTGGTTGCTGTTGGAAGCATTTGTCCGTTTGTCCATGAGAAGGTGTAAGGACTGGTTCCACCGGAGACAGTTACTGTTGCACTTCCGTCATTATCACCATTGCAGGAAACATTGTTGCTGCTGAAAATTGTGGCAACAGGGCCTGCCAAATCTGCGATGGTTACTGTCGTGGTCTGGGTACATCCGTTCGCATCCGTTACAGTTACACCATACGTATTGGATGGTAATCCGGTTGCTGTTGCTGTGGTTTGAGCAGAAGGATCATTCCATAAGTAAGTATACGGGCCGGTTCCACCGCTAACAGAAACTGAAGCACTTCCGTTTGAAAGATTGCAATTTGCAGATACATTAGAAGTGGTTAAATTCATACCGGTTGGTTGAGTCACGTTGGTTGATACAGTTCTTGTACAGCCATTCGCATCAGTGATTACCAGCGTATAGGTTCCTGCTGTAAGTGTTGTAATAGTAGGAGTTGTGAATCCACCCGGAGTCCAGAAATGCGAGTAGCCCGGTGTTCCTCCGCTTGGAGTTGATGTTAGAATTCCATTATTGCCACCAAAGCAGGAAACAGGCGCCATTGTAAATGCGTTGCTGATGATGGTAGGTTGAGTGATCACCACACTTGCAGTTGCGATACATCCATTACCATCTGTTACAGTAACAGTGTATCCGGCTGGAGCAAGATTGACAGCAGTAACGGTTGTTTGTGATGTTGGTGTCCATGCATAGGTAAAAGGAGGTGTTGATCCTGCACCCATAGAAACGGTTGCTGTTCCATCATTGGATCCTGCGCAGGAAGCATTCGTGCTTGAAGAGATCGTTGCAGGTCCGCCTGGTGTAACTCCCACGCTTACAACTGCAGTTTGAGAACATCCATTTGCATCGGTTACCAAAACAGAATAATTACCTGCTGGAATTCCATTGTTAAGAGCGGCGGTGGCTCCTGCCGGGGAATTCCACAAATAGGTGTAAGCGGGTGTTCCGCCCGCCGGGGTAACAGTTGCAGATCCGTTTGAAGCAGTACAGGTTGCGTTTGTAGAAGTGGTGGTTAACGTTAATGCCGGAGGTTGTGTAATGGTAACTGTAATATTGAATGTACAGTTATTTGCATCTCTCACCGTTACTGTGTGAGTACCTGCAGGTAATGTGTTGAATGTTGCAGATGCTCCGAAAGCGCCACCGTTAATGCTGTACATATAGCCCGGTGTTCCACCTGTTGCTGATACCGTTACACTTCCTGTAGATCCGCCAAAGCAACCTACATTGGTTTGTGAAGTAATACTTCCTGATAATGCGATCGGTTGAGTGATCGTAACTGTAACCGGCAATGTACAAGAGTTGGCATCCCTTGCTGTAATTGTGTATGTTCCCGCTGTGAGGGTTCCGAATGTTCCGCTTTCGCCAAATGGACCTCCGTTAAATGAATAACTGTATGGTGCTGTTGAACCGGAGGCTGTGACAGTAACACTCCCGTTACTTCCTCCAAAACAGCTCACATTGATTTGAGCTGTTATTGATGCGATCAATCCGCTCAAATCAGCGACTGTTGCTGATGTGGTGAATTGGCAACCGTTTGCATCCTGAACAATGATTGGATAAGTATTCGCAACCAATCCTGTATAAGTTGTGGTGCCAGTGAACGGACTTCCATTTACAGAATAAGTATAAGGCGCAGTTCCGCCTGTTACAGCTCCAAGCGTAATTGATCCATTTGCTCCGCCGCAGGTTGAACTTGTGGTTGAAGATGCAAGAGCAGTTGGCCCAGCAGTATTTCCGACAACGGGATTAATTGTGAACAGACATCCGTTGGCATCCTTAACTGTAATGGTGTATGTTCCCGCAGTAAGTCCGGTATAAGATGTTGTGGTTGTAAATCCGCCTGCATTAAATGAATAGGTATAGGCTGGAGTTCCTCCCGTGGTTGCGCCTAAGTTAATTACTCCATTCGCTAATCCACAGCTTGAATTCACAATTGTAGAGGCCAGTGCAATAGGACCAGGAGTATTAACAACAATTGGATTTACCGTAAATGTACATCCATTGGCATCCTGAACAGTTACAGTGTATGTTCCGGCTGTTAAACCTGTGTATGCAACTGTACTGCTGAAAGCTCCTCCGTTAAAAGAGTACAGGTAAGGAGATGTTCCACCGGTAGTGGCTCCAACATTCACTGTACCATTGGCAGCGCCGCAGGTTGAATTTACAGTGCTGGTTGCCTGTGCAGTCGGGCCTGGTATGTTTGTAATGGTTATTGTTGTAGTAAACGTACAGTTATTGATATCTCTTACAATTACAGTATACGTTCCCGCGCCGAAGCCTGGATAAGAAGTGGTGGCTGTAAACGGACTTCCATTCACAGAAAATACATAGGAAGGTGAACCTCCCGTTACTGCTCCAACATTGATAACCCCATTGTTCAATCCACAAGTTGAATTCACACTCGTTACGGCCAATGCGGTTGGTCCGGGTGTGGAACCTACAACAATTGTTGTTGTGAACTGACAGTTATTGATATCACGAACAATCACCGTATAAGTTCCTGCTGCAACTCCCGTATAATTTGTTGTCGTTGTAAATCCGCTACCGTTAAATGAATAGGAATAAGGAGCAACACCACCGGTTACCGCTCCGATCGTAACAGTTCCATTGGCAATCCCACAATTAGCATTTACTGAGGTAACAGCAAGTGCAGTTGGTCCGGAAG
>JALYRR010000186.1 GCA_030855265.1 Bacteroidota bacterium
GTTTTCTCCTGGATGTTTGCAGCTCTTGCCATCACAACTGTTGTGGCTTTCGTTTTCTCTACCAATCTTGAACTGCTTTCATTGCTTATCAGCGAAACAGGTTTAACAACTGTGGGCTGGATCGTGATGTTATCTCCAATCGGTTTTGTGCTGGGGATGTCACTCGGTTTTAACAAGCTTTCCTATCCAATACTTTTATTTCTGTTCCTGCTTTATTCTGCGGTGATGGGTGCCAGCTTAAGTTTTATTTTCCTGATCTATACAGCATCTTCCATTTACGGAACTTTTGCTGCGGCAGCCGGAATGTTCGGTTTAATGGCAGTTGTAGGTTATACAACTAAAACAGATCTTACGAAGTTCGGATCCATTATGATGATGGGTTTAATAGGAATCATCATTGCGAGTCTTATCAACATGTTCATCGGAAGCGAAGGCATGGATTACATCATCAGCTTCATCGGCGTATTGGTTTTTACAGGACTAACTGCCTATGATGTTCAGAAATTGAAGCGCATTGGCGCAGGCGTTGAATTCGGCATTGAATCTACCAGCAAACTCGTTATCATGGGTGCTTTGAATCTTTACCTTGATTTCATCAATTTGTTTTTATTCCTTCTTCGTTTATTCGGAGACAGAAAATAATTCACCGGAACTTCCGGATAAAAAAAGAGTTCCGGGTTTCCGGGACTCTTCTTTTTTTAGTATCATTGAATCTATAATCTAAAACTTATGAAAGCATATATATTCCCGGGACAAGGTTCCCAATTCTCCGGCATGGGTAAAGATCTTTATGAGAATTCTCCGGTCGCCAAAGAACTTTTTGAAAAGGCAAATGAGATCCTCGGATTTCGAATTACGGATATCATGTTTAGCGGGACGGATGAAGAGTTGAAACAAACAAAAGTGACGCAGCCTGCTATTTTCTTGCATTCGGTTATCCTTGCGAAAACCCTTGGCGAGATCAGACCCGATATGGTTGCCGGCCATAGCTTAGGTGAATTCTCTGCCTTGGTTGTCAACAAAACGCTTTCGTTTGAGGATGCATTAAAATTAGTTTACAAACGTGCACTTGCCATGCAGAAAGCCTGTGAACAGAATCCTTCAACAATGGCCGCCGTTCTGAATCTGGATGATAAGATCACAGAGGAAATCTGTGCAGAGATCACACGTTCTGGTGAAACAGTAGTTGCCGCCAATTACAATTGTCCGGGGCAGCTGGTAATTTCAGGAACCATAAATGGAGTGAACATCGCCTGCGAAAAATTGAAAGCTGCCGGTGCAAAACGTGCGCTGGTCCTTCCTGTAGGTGGGGCATTTCATTCACCTTTAATGGAACCTGCACGCATCGAACTTGAAGCCGCTATCAACAGCACTGTTTTTAATAAGCCAATTTGTCCGGTTTACCAGAATGTAACAGCCTCCGCTGTTTCCGACCCTGCTCAGATTCAGAAAAACCTGATTGAGCAATTGACCGCGCCTGTAAAGTGGACTCAAACTATGCATCAGATGATCGCGGATGGTGCCAGTCAATTCATTGAAGTTGGTCCGGGTAAAGTATTACAAGGATTGGTAAAGAAGGTGAACCCTGCAATTGAAGCAGCCAGCGCGTAATATCGGCGTGTTTTTTGTGAAAATTCAAATTGCGTAACAACAATTTTGAATTTAAAAACGTTTCCTTAAAAAGCATTGCATGAAAAAAGCTGTTCTATTCTCCGCATTCATTTTTTGTTTAATCATTGAATCAAAGGCTCAGTTTGTAAATGCAATCGGGATCACAGCCGGTGTTTCTGCAGGAAATCAAAAGTTTCTTTTCCGTGAACCCGTTTATATTTCCAGAAAGAATTACACTTTTGGTTTCAATGCGAGTATTTTTGGTGAGTTGATGAGCAGGGATTATGTGCGTTGGATCACAGAAATTCAATACAATCAAAAAGGTTCAATCGACAAACGACAGGAAGCGGACTACCCCAACAAACTACAGATCATTTCCTGGAACAATTACCTGAAGATCCGATATGAACTTTATAGTGTGATTCCTTACATTCTCGTTGGTCCGCGACTGGATTATACATTGACACAAGGCACGACCTCACCAGAAATCACAGGCCCTTTTCTTCCTTTACACGTGAGTGCGGCTGTTGGCGCCGGAGTTGAATTGATCAGCTACAGTAATTTTAAAGTATTTATTGAAGGATTTTATAACCCGGATATAATGCCTGCCTATATCAGTCCGGATCTTCATGTCATGAATAAAAATTTCGAACTCCGGCTGGGCCTTAAATATCAGTTCGGAGGGCAGAGGGAATCCTGCAACACTCCAACTTATGTAGAATAAAAAATCTCCCTTGAAAAAGGGGGATTTTTTTATTTGGTAAGAACTGCAGTAACCGTATCGACCGTTGAGCCTGAATTAACATAATAGGTGAGATTCACCTGAGTTGAATTGACCAGCGATCCGCCACCGGAAACATTGGTACCCTGAATCAACTGAGTTGGAATAGAAATACTGTTTCCACTTACGGTGGCGTAGGTCTTTTTATTGAAACCGTATAAATAGCCGATCAGAACATGAGTGGTGTTTGAGGAATCCGTAACTGTTACATTATAGGTGGAAGTTCCGAATTGCTGACTGTTCTCTGAAACAGCCCATGTACCATTAAATTTCGCTCTTGGATCAGAACTCGTTGGATCAGTTGGGTCTGGATCTTCTTCTTTCGCACAGGATGCAAGGAATAAAGTTCCGCATACAGCGAAGGCAGATAAAAGCGTGGTTAATTTTTTCATGTTTGATTGTTTTTAAAATGTTTTTCTAATTATCCTTTTGGGCTCCTCTTGTAATGAGATACTGAATCCTGCCTACCGGCAGGCAGGCAAGTTCAGCATGACCTTCTAATTGACTCGCTGATCAGAAAAGATCTTTCAATAATTCATCATCAACAAGATTCGGTAATGTAACTTTCAATTCAGGAGTTCTTGCCATTTCTCTTTTAATTGCAAATAATGCTTCTTCATTTCTGGCCCAGCTTCTTCTTGCAATTCCATTGTTCACATCCCAGAAAAGCATGGAACGTAATCGTCTTTCACTGTCGGCGCTACCATCCAATACCATACCAAAGCCTCCGTTTATAACTTCTCCCCAGCCTACTCCACCTCCATTGTGGAGCGAGATCCAGGTGGCACCGCGAAAACCGTCACCTACAAAATTCTGAACGGCCATATCTGCAGTAAAACTGGAACCATCATAAATGTTAGAAGTTTCCCTGTAAGGCGAATCAGTACCTGAAACATCATGGTGGTCACGTCCGAGTACAACCGGAGCAGATAATTTTCCCGATGCGATTGCATTATTAAATGCCTCAGCAATTTTGACTCTTGCCTCAGAATCTGCATACAGAATCCTCGCCTGTGAACCAACAACAAGATTGTTCTGCATGGCATCCTTTATCCAAACGATATTGTCACTTAATTGTTGTTTTATTTCGGCAGGAGAATGTTTGTACATTTCTTCCAGTACTTCCAACGCCAATTGATCTGTGATAGCAAGATCTTTCGGATCGCAGGAGGTACAAACCCAACGAAAGGGACCAAAGCCGTAATCGAAGCACATAGGACCAAGGATGTCCTGAACATAGGAACGGTAACGGAAAGTTCCATCTGGATTTACAATATCCGCTCCTGCACGTGATGCTTCAAGAAGGAATGCATTCCCGTAATCAAAAAAGTACATGCCTTGACCTGCAAGTGTGTTAACGGCATCTGCATGTCTGATCAATGTTTTTTTAACTTCTTTCTTAAACTCTTCCGGACGTTCCGCCATCATTTTATTCGACTCTTCAAAAGAGATCCCTGCCGGATAATAGCCTCCCGCCCATGGATTATGAAGTGAACTTTGATCTGTTCCGATATCTACTTTAATGTTTTCTTTTACCAACCGTTCCCACAGATCTACCACATTGCCCTGGTAAGCAATCGAAACAGCCTCTTTCGCAGTACATGCTTTGCGGATGCGAATGACCAGTTCATCCATATTCTCAAACACTTCATCCACCCAACCTTGGGAATGTCTTGTTTTTACAGCCTTTGGATTAATCTCTGCTACAACAGTCACCAAACCGGAAATTTTTCCCGCCTTTGGCTGTGCGCCGCTCATACCACCCAATCCGCAGGTAACGAATAATTTTCCTTTACGGTCATTTTCATCGCCGGAAATTTTTCTGGCGGCGTTCATCACAGTTATAGTTGTTCCATGAACAATCCCCTGAGGGCCGATGTACATGTAGGAACCCGCTGTCATCTGTCCGTATTGAGTAACGCCCAAAGCATTAAATTTCTCCCAGTCATCCGGTTTACTGTAATTCGGGATCATCATTCCGTTAGTAATGACAACCCGGGGAGCATCTTTATTTGAAGGAAATAATCCCATCGGATGGCCGGAATACATAACAAGAGTTTGTTCTTCCGTCATCTCCGCCAGGTATTTCATGGTCAGAAGATACTGCGCCCAGTTCTGAAACACGGCACCATTTCCTCCGTAAGTGATGAGTTCATGCGGATGCTGGGCAACAGCGTGATCCAGATTATTCTGAAGCATCACCATAATTGCAGCGGCCTGTTTACATTGAAAAGGGTAATCGTTAATATGTCGTGCGTGGATCTTGTAATCCGGAAGGAACCGGTACATGTAGATCCGACCATACACTTTCAACTCTTCAGCAAACTCTTTGGAGAGAACAGCATGGTGTTTCTTATCAAAATACCTTAATGCATTTCTGAGGGCCAGTTTCTTTTCTTCCTTGTTGAGGATGTCTTTTCTTTTCGGGGCATGGTTCACCTGTTCGTCGAAAGGCTTAAGAGCCGGCAATTCCGAAGGTATTCCTGCTAAGATCTGTTGTTTAAAATTATCGTTCATTGAACTCATCCGTTCTGTCTTCATTTCTTTTTATCTATTCTTCCTTTGGATTTGTCGAATCCGTATGGGCAATGTTTACAACCATTCTGACAACAATATCCACGTTTCAAAAGGTACTTTTCTGTAAAAACAATATACCCTTGATCACTATAATAAAAATCATCCGGCTCCAGCTTTCTGCTTGAAAAACCAAGGTCCTCTGTCATGACACAAATATACAGCAGTGCAGAGAATCAGCATAATTTATTATGAAAAAGGATTTTGCGCAAATTATTTAAAAACAAACTTAAAAATTTTAACTTTGTTAGATGCCTCTCAAAAAAAGCATTCTCCTGTCCGTTTTCATTATCAGTTGCTTTTTTATAGCCTGTACAAAGGATCCTTTGATCACAACAGGCTTCGAAGAAAGAGTTCCGAAGCTTCCATCTTCCCCTTACAATTATGAAAGTGATTCTTTCCCATCCTATTTTTTATCCGGGCCGCCTTTAAGTTTCCTGAATTCTATACAAGCCAATAACCCTATCACGAATGAAGGTGCGACATTAGGAAGAGTATTGTTTTACGACACACAACTCTCTGCCAACAACAGTATTTCCTGCGGCTCCTGTCACAGTCAGGCGAAAGCCTTCAGTGATCCTAATTCTTTCAGCCGCGGTTTTAACGGAGGGCTAACCAATCGTAACTCCATGGCGATCATCAATTCAAGATTTTCATTCAGGTATTTTTGGGACAACAGAGCTGAATTATTGGAACAGCAGGTTCTTATGCCGATTCAAAATCATATTGAAATGGGCATGGAGCTTAATGACCTTGAAACAAGACTAAGGGAAATCGATTATTACAAACCACTTTTCAAAAATGCATTCGGAGATGAAGAAATTTCAAGTGCACGGATCAGCAAAGCACTCACACAATTCGTCCATACACTCATCTCTTATACTTCAAAATACGATATCGGATTTCAAAACAGCTACAGCAATTTCACTCCTGAAGAAACAGATGGAAAAAATCTTTTTTTCAGCGGTACAATCAATTGCAATCATTGTCATTCCACCCAGAACTTTTATGGAAACCAAATGCTGAACAATGGACTGGATTCCATTTATGCTGACAACGGATCAGGCGGACTGAGCGGAAATCCGGCCGACAATGGAAAATTCAAAGTACCTACACTCCGGAACATTGAGTTGACTGCGCCGTATATGCACGACGGAAGATTCGCCACACTCGAAGAAGTGGTTGAACACTATAACAGCGGGCTCCGGCAGCATCCCAACCTTGATGATCGTCTTGCCGCAAACGGACTCACAGGTGGCCCGCCGAAACAATATAACATGACAGCTTATCAAAAAGCCTCTCTGATCGCATTTTTAAAAACACTTACCGATCAGCAATTCGTACAGGACATCCGTTTTTCCGATCCTTTCCAATGATCAGCAAGAAAGTCACTCTTCAAAAGATCGATTGTGAATTGACACGTGCAAAAGAAATTGAACTTTATATCCTCAGAACCGACCTGATACATCCCGCTATCGGAGGAAATAAATTATTCAAACTAAAATACAATCTGCTGAAAGCGAAAGCAGAAAACAAAAATCTCATTCTTACTTTCGGCGGAGCCTACTCCAATCATATTGCCGCTACCGCAGCTGCGGGAAATGAACAAGGATTTTCAACGATTGGAATTATCAGGGGAGAAGATGATCCTGAAAATCCCACATTACAGTTTGCACGAAACAACGGAATGCAATTGCGCTTCTACAATAGATCCTTGTACCGCGATAAAATCGCGTTGCAAAAACAAATTGAAAATGAATATCCTGCCGGAACGATTTATACAATTCCGGAAGGAGGATCGAATAAGGAAGGTGTGATTGGCTGCAAAGAAATTACGGAATTGATCAACATCCCTTTTAATGCGATTTGCTGTCCCTGCGGAACCGGTACCACGCTGGCCGGAATTACACTTTCGTTATCAGAAGGTCAGAGAGCAATCGGATTCCAGGTGTTGAAAGGAGAAGGATATATCCGTTCAGAGGTGGAACAGCTGCTAAACCAATTTGATTCTGCTCCGTATAAAAACTGGCGCGTTGAAGAAGATTTTCATTTTGGCGGATACGCAAAAGTGAATCAGTACCTGATCAATTTTATTTCTTCCTTTGAAAAAGAACACCACATCCCGCT
>JALYRR010000027.1 GCA_030855265.1 Bacteroidota bacterium
GATCATAGCGAGCACTTTTGTAATCGGAAGCTATTTCGGATCAAAGATTTCCATTGCGATGGATCAAACCACACTCAAGCGGGTTTTCGGTGTCATCATTTTATTGCTTTCATTAAAAATGATCTTTGGAAAATAATGAGAGAACTAAAAGAAAAGATCAAACAGGCTGCGAAGGATTATCTTCCCGAAATTATTGCCATCAGACGCCATCTTCACGCGAATCCTGAATTATCATTCGAAGAATACAACACTTCTGCATACATCTGCAATAAGCTCACTGAATATAATATTCCCTTTCAGAAGGGAATTGTAAAAACGGGAATAGTAGCTCTTCTTGAAGGAACGAAAGCCGGATCAAAGGCTGCTAAACCAATTTGTATTGCATTGCGTGCTGATATGGATGCGCTCCCGATAAATGAAAGCAATGAATGTGAATACCGCTCCGTTATACCCGGTGTGATGCATGCCTGTGGCCATGATGTTCACAGCGCTTCATTACTTGGCGTTGCAATGATCCTTAATTCTATAAAAGATCATTTCGAAGGATCGATCAAATTCATTTTTCAGCCCGGCGAAGAAAAATTACCCGGTGGAGCATCATTGATGATCAAAGAAGGTGTGCTTGAAAACCCTCATCCTGCAGCTATTTTCGCGCAACATGTTTTTCCTTCCATGGAAACAGGTAAAGTAGGATTCCGCTCCGGAATGTATATGGCGAGCACGGATGAATTGTATCTGACTGTAAGGGGAAAAGGCGGACATGCAGCTATGCCGGCCGAATACAACAATCCATTGCTGATCGCTTCGCAGATACTTCTTGAACTGGATAAAGAGTTCATGCAGAAAAAACACAAGGCGCCAACAGTGCTTGCTTTTGGAAAGATCACGGGAAATGGCGCGACCAACGTAATTCCGGAAGAAGTTAAAATTGAAGGGACTTTCCGAACCATGAATGAAGACTGGAGAGCGGAAGCACATTTTAAAATGGCTGCCTTGGCGGAGAGCATTGCTGAAAAAATGAACGGCCAATGCGAATTCAGGATCGAAAAAGGATATCCATTTTTAGTGAATGATGAAAACACTACCAATAAAGCAAAACTTGCAGCGGAAGAATATCTGGGGAAGGAAAATGTGGAAGAGCTTCCTTTGCGGATGACGGCAGAAGATTTTTCATTTTATTCCCAACAGGTGCCAGCTTGTTTTTATCGTCTTGGAACAGGAAATAAAGCCAAAGGAATTACTTCAGGAGTTCATACTTCCACTTTTGATATTGATGAATCAGCGCTTGAAACAGGAGCAGGGTTAATGGCCTGGATGACTGTGAATGCCCTGCATGGATAATCTGACACTGTATCTTTTTCGGAAAAAGAGCAGTTATATCACCGAATTATGAATTTTAAATAGATATTACATCATATCCTTCAGGTTTATTTTATATCAGAGTGTTGGACGAGAATGGTGTTTCCGAAATAACTAAGGTTATTAAGCAGTAGGATGAAAAAATTGCAATTTTGTTTCCTGGTACTTTCAGTATTTACTTCCTGGGCACTGCCTGGCCAGGTTAAACCAATTATTACGAGGCCAAGAATAATCAATTACTACTGTCAAAATGATACTAAACATATTATCGCACTTGACTCCCTTATTTACGATAGTAATTCTTTGCTTCTGAAAGTTTACAAAGTGAATCATTACTTGAAAGTCACCACTGAAATTAAGTATACCTATGACGAGAAAAAATTGCTAAACAGAATAACAAGTAGTCGTATTTGGCCCGATAACAGCATGTTTCTGGATACTGTATTCCTGACCTATAAAAACGATATGCTTGCTTCTGAGCGAAAGAAGGACTATACAACAAGCTATGAATACAATCAACTTGGACAACTTGTGTCCTTGAAAAATTATGGCAACACATGGAGTGTGACATTTACCATTAAATACGATGAGAATGGAAATAAAACTGTTCAGGAAAAGAATGGAAAACCTGATGTGATGTATTTTTATAAGAATAATCTACTACAGCAGGAAACTCAAAATTCAAATGGTGTTTTAACGATAACCTATTTTCGATACAATGAAAAAAATCAATTGGTAGAGAAAGAAATTAATGGACAAATTGTAGAAGAGAATGAATACAATGGTGATTTTCTATTAAGTCAAATGACAGCAGACTATTCCTTAGATTCTTCCATTGAAAGACCATGTGCAATGAAATGGATCAGGAAATATCGTTATTGAAAGATTTTTAAATTGCCTTATACTGTTAGGTTATAGGGAATTTTATAACAGATGTAATCTTCGTCTTTAATTTCTCGACGTTTATATTCAAGACAAATTTGAAAATTCCAGATCGCAAAAAAAAGCCTTGCTATCAATATAATAGCAAGGCTTTTTTTATTCCTGTTTTTTTTAGTTCCCGAATTCACTCATAAACCGGATCCGCATCAATCTGATCTCTTCTTCGGTATATTCATCCTCGCCAAGTTCTTTTAGAGCAGCATCCACGGAATCAGAATCGGATTCTTTAAAATAATCCATCGTCTCCTGTTGCTTTTCTTCTTCCATGATCTCATTCAGGTAATAAGTGATGTTGACTTTTGTTCCTGAAGACACGATGCTTTCAATCTCAGAAATAAGATCACGTAAACTAAGGCCTTTTGCACTGGCAACATCCTCGAGTGGAAGCTTACGATCAATGCTTTGAATGATATATACTTTTAATCCGGACTTATTGACAATGGATTTCACAACCATGTCAAGAGGCCGCTCGATCTCATTCTCATCAACATATTTTTCGATCAGGTCGAGAAAAGGTTTTCCGAATTTCTGGGCCTTTCCTTGTCCAACCCCGGTGATGTTAACCAGTTCATCCATTTTGATCGGATACTGGATCGCCATTTCTTCAAGTGAAACTTCCTGGAAGATAACGTATGGTGGTAATTTTAATTTGTGTGCTGTTTGTTTAAGCAAATCTTTCAACGCAGCAAACAAGGCTGCATCTGCTCCTGAACCGCCTTTATTTCCTGCGCCTCCGCCTTCTTCATCGTCTCCTTCGGATCCTTCATAATCATGATCCTTCGTTACCATCATACTGTAAGGCTCTTCCATAAAAGCTTTTCCTTCTTTGGTCACTTTCAGTAAGCCATAATTCTCAATGTCTTTTCCTAAAAGCCCTGAAACAAGTGCCTGGCGGAAAATCGCATTCCAGTATTTTTCGTTCTTATTGTCTTCTGCTCCTTTGTTGAAACATTCCAGCTCGTTGTGCTTGTATGATTTAACAGTGGAAGTAACATTACCTAAAAGAACATTGATAACATCTTTTGTTTTGAATTTTTCTTTTACGTCCAGTACTGCTTCAATTCCTAAAGCAATATCATCCATGCCTTCAAACTTTTGTTTCGGATTGCGACAGTTGTCACACATTCCTCCGCATCCGGATTCATCAAACTCTTCTCCGAAATAATGAAGTAAAAATTTTCTGCGGCAGCTGGAAGTTTCAGCATAGGAAACTGTTTCAAGCAACAACTGCTTTCCGATCTCCTGTTCCGCTACCGGTTTGCCTTTCATGAATTTTTCCAGCTTCGTGATATCATCATGGCTGTAGAAAGTCACGCAATTTCCTTCTCCTCCGTCACGACCCGCACGACCCGTTTCCTGGTAATATCCTTCCAGTGATTTTGGAATATCGTGGTGAATAACGAAACGTACATCCGGTTTGTCGATTCCCATCCCGAAAGCAATAGTTGCTACGATTACATCAATGTCTTCCATCAGGAAAGCATCCTGTGTTTTTGCACGCTCTTTTGCTTCGAGTCCGGCATGGTATGGTAATGCCTTCACTCCGTTAACGCGAAGTGTTTCGGCAAGCTCTTCTACTTTTTTACGGCTGAGGCAATAAACGATTCCTGATTTCCCCTGCTGTCCTTTAATGTATTTGATCACTTCTTTGATCACATTCGTTTTCGGACGAACTTCATAATATAGGTTGGATCTGTTAAAGGAAGATTTAAAAACATTGGCGATGGTCATCCCGAGATTCTTCTGGATGTCCTGCTGAACTTTAGGTGTGGCGGTTGCAGTAAGTGCGATGATAGGCACTTTACCTATCTGTTCGATGATGGGACGAAGGCGACGATACTCCGGACGGAAATCATGGCCCCACTCAGAAATACAATGCGCTTCATCGATCGCGAAAAAAGAAATCTTGATCTCATTGAAGAAAGCAACGTTATCTTCTTTTGTTAAACTTTCAGGAGCAACATATAATAGTTTTGTTTTTCCGTCTGTTATGTCTTTCTTAACTTTTGTGATTTCCGCTTTTGTTAAGGATGAATTAAGGAAGTGTGCAATGCCTTCTTCATTTCCGAAGTTGCGTAAAGCATCCACCTGATTCTTCATTAAAGCAATAAGAGGAGATATGATAATTGCGGTTCCTTCACTTACAAGTGCAGGTAATTGGTAACACAAGGATTTTCCTCCGCCGGTAGGCATAATAACAAATGTATCCTTCCCTTCAAGTAAGCTCGTGATGATCGCTTCCTGCGGACCCTTAAATTTTTTAAAACCAAAATATTTCTGTAAGCAATCGTGAAGTGATGTTTCTACCTCGAGCATTGTAATGATGTTTGTTTTAATTTATTTTAGTTTTTTAGAATAGAATATTAAAAAGAGAATTATCTGTGAAAAAAACTAATTTTATACCGTTCTTATTAGGAATACAGCTTTTGAAGTTCCTTATGTAAATATATAATAATAAATTGTTACACAGACAAACATTTCTATACTTTATTTCAAATCTTCTACCAAGTGAATAAATCCATCGATAAACTAATTGAGCTGGCAAAAACAACCTTGCAAACGGAGGCAGATTCTGTCAGAAAACTACAGGATTATATCAACGAGGACTTTGTTTCCACTGTAAAACTGATCTATAACGGCAAAGGCAGGGTAGTTATTACCGGCATCGGAAAAAGTGCAATCATTGCTCAGAAAATAGTTGCCACAATGAATTCCACAGGCACTCCTTCCACCTTCATGCATGCAGCCGATGCAATCCACGGTGATCTGGGCACTATTCAGCAGGAAGATGTTGTTATCTGCATTTCAAAAAGCGGAAACACACCTGAAATAAAAGTTCTTGTTCCATTGCTTAAACGTGGTGGAAATAAATTGATCGCCATGGTCGGGAACATGGATTCCTATCTTGCACGTCAGGCGGATCACGTTTTAAATACCACCGTTGAGAAAGAAGCTTGTCCCAATAATCTTGCACCTACATCCAGTACAACTGCTCAAATGGCGATGGGTGATGCACTGGCCGTTTGTTTACTTGATTCACGTGATTTTTCCAGCAATGATTTTGCGAAATATCATCCGGGTGGTTCTCTTGGAAAAAAACTTTATTTGAAGGTGGGAGATATTGCTTCCCAAAATCAAAAACCTCATGTAAGTCCGGATGATGCGATACAGTCTGTGATCCTTACTATCTCTTCGAACAGGCTCGGTGCGACAGCCGTCGTGAAGAATGGAGAACTGGTGGGTGTGATCACCGATGGCGATCTGAGAAGAATGCTGGAGAATTCGGATTCTATCTCCGGTTTAAAAGCTTCTGATATTATGAATAAAGATCCGAAGAGAATTGATGCAGAAGAACTCGCCGTTAATGCGATGCAGATGCTCGATAAATTCAACATCACTCAGTTGATCGTAACTTCGGAAGGAGCCTATCTTGGATTTGTTCATTTACATGATCTTCTTAGAGAAGGGATCATTTGATTTGAAACTCTGTTAAATGAAGAGGATGAAAATTGCAGTGATTGTGCCCGCGTTCAACGAAGAGAAATCCATTGCAGGTGTGGTAGCTGATATTCATGCTGTTGCCCTGCAAAATGAACTCGACATAACAGTAATTGTTGTGAATGACTGTTCAACCGATTCTACTCCTCAACTAATCTCAGTACTAAATTGTGTGGATTTTCACCTGCCTGTCAATCTCGGCATTGGCGGAGCTGTTCAAACTGGTTTTATATATGCATATGAAAACGATTTTGATTTTGCATTTCAGGTAGATGGTGACGGACAACATCCTGCTTCGGAGTTACCTAAGTTGTTAAATGCTGCAAAAGAATTGAATGCCGATGTAGTGATCGGATCAAGGTTTATTTCCGGAGAAGGATTTCAATCTTCTGCACTCCGCAGATTTGGAATCGGATATTTTAAATGGCTGAATAAATTTCTTGTAGGTGTTACCATTAATGACAGCACTTCCGGATTTCGTCTCATCAATAAAAAAGCAATGGCCATTGTCAGCGAATACTATCCTGATGAATATCCGGAACCGGAGGCCGTGATTCTTTATTCTCTTAACAAACTTAAAATTGCAGAAGTTCCCGTGATGATGAAAGAGCGCCAGGGAGGAGTTTCTTCAATTGGAGGATTTTCTTCTGTCTATTATATGCTCAAGGTTACTTTGGCAATTTTTTATACTTTTATAAGGATCAAATTCAAAAAATAATTATCCATGGCAAAGATCCAGATCATCGCGATTGCAATCAGTGTTTTGTTTCTTTTATATATTGTGCGACTGATTCTGAAAGGAAAATTGCGGGAGGAATATTCTATTGTCTGGATCGTTTGTACCACCGTTCTTGTTTTGTTCTCCTTCTGGAGAGATGGACTCGAGGTTGTTTCCCACGGACTTGGAATTTATGCGCCTCCCAATCTCGTTTTTACTGCAGCCATATTCGCCATCTTTATTTACCTCCTGCATCTTTCTGTTGTTGTTTCTAAATTACAATCACAGAATAAAAAAATGGCCCAGGACATTGCTTTGCTGAAACAAAAAGAAGAAAAAAAGAATGTCTGATCATTCATTGGAAAAGGAAGCTGAACAATTTGCCACTTATTTTTTAAAGGGTTCTGCCAGTCCTGCGGTTAAAGATCTATATCTAAAAGCGCTTGCTGGTACTCCTGTTATCCCGGCAAAGGATCAGAAACTACTTTCTTTTGTAGTTCGGAATCCGTTTTTTACCGGATGTGTGGATGCTTCGCTTGCTTTTCGTGATCCTCATTCTGAGCTACGAAGAAGATTGTACATCATGTTTGCAATTCTTGAATCGCAGCCGGAGCATTGCGATTTTTTCCTGCCTGTTAAAAGAAGTCCCTTTTATTTATTCATCATTGCCTGGATAGGTTTCGTTTCGGTTTGTAAAACCATTCTGGGAACCATCGTCTTAAAGATCATTGCATAAATGGAAGAACTCGGCTATATCGTGGTGGGTTCCGGATGCACAGGAGCAATGGCAGCTCAAACATTGGCAGAGTCGGGTGCTCAGGTATTGATGCTTGATGTAGGAGAGGTGGATAAAAAATACGCCACACTTATCCCTGATAAAGATTTTATTGAGATCCGGAAAACAGAAGCGGAGCAACATGCCTATTTTATTGGTGAAAAAGCAGAAGGTGTTTCATGGGGAAGTGTGAAAACAGGTGAACACCTTACCCCACCGCGTAAACATGTACTTGCCAATGTCAGAGAATATTTACCATTTCAGTCGGATACTTTTTTCCCCATGGAAAGCTTATCCTACGGTGGGCTCGGAAATGCATGGGGACTCGGTTGTTGTGAATTTTCAGTTCCTGAACTTACCGCATGTGGACTAGATCCGGAAAAAGTGTTATCCGCTTATGAGCTTGTTGCTAAACGAATAGGTATCAGTGCTGAGAG
Organism: Bacteroidota bacterium; assembly: GCA_030855265.1. Classification (GTDB taxonomy): domain Bacteria; phylum Bacteroidota; class Bacteroidia; order 2-12-FULL-35-15; family 2-12-FULL-35-15; genus 2-12-FULL-35-15. The sequence continues at coordinate 7,730 of JALYRR010000027.1, forward strand.
AGATGATGCCGCGCCTTATACTGTAGGACAATTAAAAGAGTTTGATGCGGCTCCTTCTCTCGACAGGAACCATCGTTTGCTGTTCGATAAGTATCAGCAACAAAAAAATAAATTATCGAAGAATGGTTTTTACATGGGCCGACCCGCGCTAGCATTGATCACAAAGGATAAAGGGGTTCGAAAAAAATATGGCTACCGTGATATGGATTTTTATTCCGATAGAGATGAAAGCGCCTACCGTCCCTGGATCACGATCAACGAACTCAGGAGTAAAAATAATTTCACTTACAAAAGCGGTTTTCTGGTTGTAAGCTTTACGGAAACTGAAGAGGTTACACTCGTTCATTGTCTGGAAGTGGCTACAAATACGAAGCACGTTTTTAAATGTAAAAAGCTCATTCTTGCTGCCGGCGTATTAAGCACCGCCAGGATCGTATTGCGTTCTCAGGGATCGGAAAGCATCAAGCTTCCTTTACTTTGTAATTCCTATTCGTACATTCCCTGTCTCCAGTTATCGATGATTGGCAAGGAAGCAGAAAAACAAAAACTAGGATTTGCTCAACTCTCCTTGTTTCATGATGAGAAGAAAACAAATTTTGATGTGGCCATGGCTTCGGTTTATAGTTATCAGTCGCTGATGTTATTTCGGATCATAAAAGAAGTTCCCCTGAATTTTAGTGATAGCCGAAAGATCATGCAGTACCTGATGTCGGGTCTGCTTGTAATGGGAATTCATCATCCCGAAAGCGGAGGGAAGAATAAATACATCGAATTGAAAGCGGATCCCGATTCAAATACCGGGGATCGGCTTTCAGCGACTTACCTTTTGAATGAAGGTGAAAAAGAAAAGATCGTTGCCAGAGAAAAAAAGTTTTGCAGCGCCATGCGTTCCCTTGGTGCCTATCCGCTGAAGCGAATTTCTCCCGGACCAGGGTCAAGCATCCATTATGCCGGCACACTTCCATTCAGTGAGTCTGGTGAACTGTTTACACTGAATAAAAGCGGGAGATTGTCTGGAACAAAGCAGGTATTTGTTGCGGACGGATCAGGTTTTAATTACCTTCCTGCAAAAGGTTTGACTTTTACCCTGATGGCTAACGCGCACCTGGTTGCACTTAATGCTCTGAAATATGAATAAGACCCGATGTGTTTTAATTACCGGTGCTTCCGGATTTATCGGTTCGGCTCTCGTTGATCATTTTTCAACCAAGGGATGGAATGTTATTGCAGCCCAAAGATCAACTCCGCTTTCTGTTTCTTCCAGAGTCCGGTTTGCGAAGTATGATATGAAAGAGAGTTTTGACCCAACATTATTAAATGGAGTTGATTGCATCATTCATGCAGCGTATATAAAATCGGATGCAAAAAATTCAAATGCCTATGAATTAAACCTGAGGAGCGCAACCGAAATTCTCGCAGCTTCTCGTAAGTCAGAAGTTTCAAAAAATATTTTTATTTCAAGCATGTCGGCACAACCAGATGCTGTATCGGTTTATGGCAAACAAAAATTCGCCATTGAGAAATTATTTAATGAATCGAAAGATGCGATAGTTCGTCCCGGATTGGTAATAGGCAATGGCGGACTTGTAAAAAATCTTTGTCGTATGTTTCGTGCAGGCCGGTTTGTTCCTTTAATAGGCGGTGGAGAACAACCTTTACAAATCATTCAGATAAATGAGCTTGTAAATTCAATTGAACTGATCATTGAAAAAGATCTGAAAGGCAGACTTACACTTGCTCATCCGGAAGTGTATTCCTTCCGTACATTTTATAAAACTTTGGGAGAATGTATCGGGAAGAGGCCGGTGTTCTTTTCGGTTCCTTATATTTTCCCTTTGATGTTCATACGTTTTGCGCGTTTGCTAAATCTTCCATTAGGAATTACTGAAGATAATCTTCGCGGTTTACAAAAGATGCGGGCAGTAGACACAAAACCTGATCTGAAAAAGATCGGTGCAGAACTTTCTGATTTAAAAACCGCACTCAGCAAAACAAAGCTTTAGCTTATAAACCATCCAGACTTTTCTCATCGCCGGGTTTGGCGACAATAAAATTTCCTATCACAAGATAGTCCATATCGGCTTCAGCAAAACTTCTCACCGCATCATCCGGGTTGGCAACAATCGGTTCACCTTTGATGTTGAATGAAGTGTTAATGAGCACCGAGTACCCGGTTTCTTTTCTGAAGGCTTCAAGCAAATCTCTCATGTGGGGATTCTCCGTTTTATTTACGGTCTGGATTCTTACTGATTTATCCACATGTGTAATCGCAGGTAGTTTTCCAAGATATTCAGGACGTACATTGTACACCATAAGCATGTAAGGATTTGGATAAGGATTGTCGAAATATTTTCCGCAATCTTCTTCCAGTACAATAGCAGCGAACGGACGAAATCCTTCACGAAATTTAACGCGTGCATTCAGAATGGTTTTCATTTCGGCTACCAGCGGATTGGCAATGATGCTGCGGTTGCCGAGGGCTCTCGGACCAAATTCAAGTCTGCCCTGAAACCAGCCGAGTATTTTTCCTTCAGCTAGTTTTTTTGCAGCAAATTCGGCGTAATGTGCACTCGTTTTTACATACGGTAATTTGTATTTTTTTATGGCCTGTTCATAATCCAACTCCGGATACGATGGTCCGAGAAAAGCGGTTTCCATTGTGTACTCTCTCTTGCGATCAAGCATACAATGATTCAGATACATAGCGCTGCCGAGTGAGGTTCCTGAATCACCTGCAGCGGGCTGAATGAACATGTTTTTGAAAATTCCTTTTGAAGCAATCACACCATTCGCCACACTGTTTAATCCAACACCACCCGCAATGCAAAGATTTTCACTGCCTGTTACTTTCTGAAGGTGAGTAGCCATGTGAACAAACACATCTTCCACCACATGCTGAACTGCCGCTGCAACATCCAGTTCATGATCGCTCCAGTCTCTGCCTTCTTTTTTAGAAGGGCCAAACATATCCTGAAATTTTTGACTCACCCCACTTTTTCGGGTGTAGTGGTAAGAGAAGAAACTCATGTCAAGTTCAAATCCGCCATCAGGCAATAAGGTGATTAGTTTCTTCATTTTTAAATACAAAGGCGAATCAGCGTTTCCGTATGAGGATAAACCCATAAGTTTCCCCGGTCCTTCAATTAATTTAAATCCAAGGTGGCGGGAAACGGCCTGATAAAAAGCACCGAGTGAATGAGGTGTATCCACGGTGCCGATCTTTCTAATGATATTTCCTTTTCCGTGTGCCATCAGGCAGGTACTCCATTCACCTGCGCCATCAATGGTCATGATCGCTGAATCAGTATGGGGAGAAGAAAAGAAAGTACTCGCTGCATGACAAAAGTGATGTTCGATCATGTGAAATTCGAACTTCATTTTCTCTTCCGGAAAAAGGGCGGCAAGTGTCTTCGGAAGTTTTTTCATGTCGCCGAGATAATTCAGCATTCCGAGATTTTCTTCTACAGTAAAACTTCTTTGTTCTTTTAATAATCCCGGAATCCGGTACCAGTATTTTAAAAGGAAGACCGGGATCTTTGCATAAGAGATGGATGGTTTCCAGAAAAAAGTGACATGGTCAATGTCGGATAATTTGATGTTTGCAAAGTTGAGACATGCTTTGATGGATTCCACCGGTAAGCGGCCATCATGTTTTTTGCGTGTTAATCTTTCTTCCTCAACTGCAAAAACTACTTTGTTATCGATGATAAGAGTGGCAGAAGAATCGTGCCCGTAACAATTGAAACCTAAAATTTTCATGTTGGAGTGTGATGTTTATTGCCCTGCTTTTTCCTTTTCCTGTATGGCCCAGTTCAAATTTCCTCTGGCCAATTTATGTTCCGGCTCTACTTTGAGTGCACTGTTACAGGCTTCAATGGCTTTGTCCCATTGCTTCAACTGAATATAAGCAGCGCCGATATTGTTGTAAGCATCCACATAACCGGGTTTTAATTTAAGAGCTTTGTTACAGGCATCAATGCATTTTTCAAACTTGCCCTGATTATAGTACGTTAGACTCAGGTTCAGATAATTTTCAGCACTTGGTTGAGAAGCTGCCAGCTGTTCCTGCTTTTGTAATTGATCAAAGTTGTTGAGTGCAAGCGCAAGGTTGTTCTTAGCCAGTTCAAATGACGGATTTATCTCCAGCGCTTTTTTGCAGGCTGCTATGGCTTTGTCGTATTCTTTCAGCATGTTATAAGAACTGCCGATGTTGTTAAAGGCTTCCGCATAATCGGGCTTCAATCGAATGGCATTTTCAGCGGCTAAAATAGATCTCTTATAATCCGCTGCCTGGTAATACATCAGGCTTAGATCAAGATATTTTTGAGGAGTCGGTGCTTTTTTAATTTCCTCTTCTGTGAGAATGATTGCATTCTTTTTTGTTTCCGTTGCTTTGAGATACGTCATCGCTTCAGCATTTCCGGGATCAGTCAGTAAGGTGTTTTCTGCAAGTGACTTTAATTTATCCCATTCGGAAGCTTCATTGTAAATTTTCATTAACAGAATTCTTATTCCGGTATGTCCGGGAGAAAGCGCAAAACCCTTTTCAAGAAGTGGCCTTGCTTCACTGTATCGCAATTGATTAATAAGAAATCTTCCGTAGAAATAATAGCCATCCGGATATTGAGCTCCGTAACGAATCCCATCCTTAAAATAACTTTCCGCTCCCGGATAGTCGCCCACCGCTTCTCTTACAACCCCGAGGTTGATATGCACATAAGGATAGTAGGGCCAAAGAGCAAGCGCTTTCTTATAAGAGGCTTCTGCTTCAGCAAACTGTCCGCGGCTCATCAGGGCCAGTCCGTAATTCATCAAGCCTCGTGGGTTTTTCGGGCTTTTGATCGTTACATCCTGCCAGAGAGATTCTCCGCTGCTCCAGACTTTGTTGCGCTGATGAGTGCCATAAGCATGAGCAATCAGAAAGATCAATGCAGTTGTGAAAATCATTTTACCTGCAAAGCTTTTTGCCGGTTGCCAGTTGTATTTGTAAATGAGAAGTGCAATTGTCCAGACAACAGCCATGACCAAACCGATGTACGGAAAAAACGGACGGTGATCATTTAATACTTCGGCCAGTGGAATGACGCTGGATGTAGGTGCAAGTGCAATAAAAAACCAGAGCAAGCCGAACGTTATTGGTCGTGCAGCTTCATATTTCGACAGCCGAATCGCAATGGTCAGTAAACTGATAATGATCAATGTTCCGATGATCACACGGTCATCAAAAAAGTTTGTGATCAGCACCCAGTCGGTATCCGCAGACAAATTAAATGGAAGGAAAAAATTATTGATGTAATGAACAATCACAAAAGGCTGTGTTGCCAAATAATAATACCATTCGCCGCCACCCGAGGTCCAGGTATCAGGTGTCATTTTTTTTGCGAAGATCATGTAAACGATTCCAGCAGCAAGCGCCGGAACAGCAATGAGAATAGCTTTAAATAATTTACTGCGGTTTGCCTTTAAGAAAGCATCAGTAATTGAAACCCTGTATTCAAAAAGAAGTACATAAAACAAAATCAGAAATCCTGTTACCGCTGCCGGTTCTTTCACAAACAAGCCGATGATGAGTGGAATCAGGTAAATGAATTTTGATCGCCATGCGGGTTTGCCGATAAAAATGAGCATCGAAATGACGATCATCAACGTGGAAAATGAATCGGAGCGGGAGATGATATAGTTGATCGTTTCAGCATTTGCGGTGTGAAGGCAGAACCATCCCGCTCCGAAAAGGGCGAAGTAGGAGTTGAGTTCATTCGGAAATGATTTATTAAAGATCTTCAGAAATAAGAAATAGAGCAGAACACCCAGTATAACAAAACAGATGAAGATGGAAATATGAAAATAGAGTGGAATGGGTTCGGAGGATCCGCCTATCCAGCGGTCGATCGCGTTGAGTGTGGTAAGCCCCGGTCGATACGCCTGGTTAGGAGGAAGAGAGCTTGTTGTTTGAGCATCCCTAAAAAAACCGGGAACATTCTTTATGCTCCGGATAGCAGTATTTGTAACGATGGTATGAGAATCATCAAACTGGAAAGGATTGTTAAAATGATTTGAATAGCTCCACAACAGTAAGGCTAAAATTCCTGCTGTTAAAGCGTAAAAAAAAGGCGTTTTTTTCATGGGCTCAATCTGTCTGCCGGAAGCAGGTCTCAGAATTTCAAAAATACATATTTTTCTTTCCTTTGCAATGGATTGCGCTATCTAAATTCTGTTAACTTTGACCCTTCAGAATGGCACTTTTCGGACTATTTAACAGAGCAGGAAATACCAAAGGAGAAATGTCCTTTTGGTCGCACATTGATGCTTTGCGTAAGCATCTTTTTCGTTCCGTAATTGTTGTCCTTATTCTGGCAGTCGTCCTGTTTTGCTTCCCCGAATTTTTATTTGATGAGGTCATCTTCGGGCCACTCAACACCGATTTTCCAACCTATCGTGCATTTTGCAAGCTCTCGCATATTCTTGAACTCGGCGATCAGCTTTGTTTTGGGACTCAAACCTTTAAATTACAAAGTCTTGGCCTTGCCGATCAGTTCACTTCACAAATGTGGATCGCGTTTTTAGGCGGACTCATTCTCGGCGCTCCTTATGTTCTCTGGGAAGTCTGGAGGTTCATTAAGCCGGCATTGAAGGAAAGGGAAAAGTCGGCCTCCTCCGGTTTTATTATTTTTTCAACCCTTCTCTTCCTGATGGGTGTCCTGTTCAGCTATTATATCATTGTCCCGCTGACGGTCAATTTTCTTGGAAATTACCAGGTGAGTGAACGTGTTCAGAACAACTTCACCATGGATTCTTATATTTCAACGGTAACAACGTTGACTATTGCAACCGGACTTGTTTTCGAACTTCCTATCATCGTTTACTTCCTGACAAAATTCGGATTGATGAGCCCTGAATACATGAGGAAGTATCGTAAACATGCAGTTGTGGTAATTCTTGTGGTTGCGGCTGTAATCACTCCTTCGCCGGATATTACCTCCCAGTTGCTGGTTGCCTTTCCCTTGTATTTGTTGTACGAAGCAAGTATATTTGTTTCTTACTATGTGATAAAGAAAAAAGCAGCCAACCCGCTTTAACGGATCATCCGGCCCTTTAATTTCAAAAACCAATTTTTATGAGTCAGGTAAAAGAATTTAATGATTACCGCAGCAAAATGAATGAGAAGATCATGGCTGCCGATAACATCGTCCTGAAAAGACTATTTAACCTCGATACAAATACCTACGCCGAAGGAGCCCTGGATGTAAAAACAAAGGAGATGCTGGGTTTGGTTGCCTCCATGGTTTTGCGGTGCGATGATTGTGTCAAATACCACCTTGAAAAGTGCCGTGATAATGGCGTGAGCACAGCGGAGGTCTTCGAGGTTTTTGCAGTGGCGAACATAGTTGGTGGGACCATTGTTATTCCTCATACCCGCAGGGCTGTTGAGTTTTGGGAAGAATTGAATAAAAATTAGAACCTTGTCCGCAAGCATACAAAATATCACTTTACGTGTTTTTATCCTCCTGTTGCTCCTGGTGACTGGACTTACAGAGACTATTGCTCAAACAAAGGTATCAGGGAAAATTGTAGACGCAATTACCCGTGAACCTCTTCCTTTTGTGAATTTATTGTTCCAGGGAACCAAGGACGCTGCTACCACAGATATTGACGGCAAATTTATTATCATCACTTCGGAGGCCACTGATTCCCTTATCATTTCCTATATCGGATATATAAAACTTACACGTTTCATTAAACGCGGTACCGCGCAGGAAATGAATATCGGCTTATCTCAGGGTGTTGAACTGAAAGAGATCGAAGTTCGTCCGGGCGAAAATCCAGCTCACAGGATTCTCCGGAAGATCATTGCTAACAAGGATAAAAACGATCGCGAAAAACTTGATGCCTACGAATACGAAGTCTACAATAAAGTGGAATTCGATCTCAATAATATTTCCGAAGATTTCAAAAACAAAAAATTATTGAAACCTTTTTCTTTCATCTTCGATAACATCGACAGTACCAATGCGAAGGAAAAGCCCTACCTGCCTGTATTCATGACAGAATCTTTATCGGATTTTTTTTACAGGAAAAGTCCGCGTACCCGCAACGAATACATCAAAGCCAGTAAAGTAGCAGGTGTGGAGAATTCTAGCGTTTCTCAGTTCATGGGCGATATGTATCAGAATGTGAACGTTTATGAAAACACCATCATTGTTTTTGGAAAGAATTTCATCAGCCCGATCTCTGATAATGCCTTGCTGTTTTACAAGTATTACCTGGTCGATAGCATGGTGATTGATGGTCATAAATGTTACCAGCTCCTGTTCAAACCAAAACGGAAAGGTGAACTGACTTTTACAGGAAATCTTTGGGCGGCGGATACTGCTTTCGCGATCAAGCAGTTGGAAATGAGTATTGCCGAAGATGCGAACATCAATTTCATTAATGCTACCAATGTCGTTCAGAAATACAAAGTAGTTGATAGCGCCTGGATGATGGAAAAGGAGCGCCTTGTGATCGATTTCAATCCGTTTCCGATCGACAATAAGAAGAAAAACATCATGGGGGTCTACGGCCGAAAAACCGCTTCCTACAGCAATTTCAAGATCAATCAGCCACTTCCGGATAAATCGTATTCCTTAACAGACAATCTGCAGGTATCAGAAACGGCCTTCAATAAATCAGAAGAATTCTGGGAAACCAATCGTCATGATTCGCTTTCTAAAAATGAACAGCAGATCTACAAAATGGTGGATACACTTCAGTCGCTTCCTATTTATAAAAGCTGGATCGATGTCATTACCATTTTCGTAACAGGTTATAAAGTAAAAGGCAATTTTGAATATGGGCCTTATTACAATATGTACAGCTTCAATGAGATTGAAGGAAATCGTTTTCGTTTCGGAGCGCGTACCAGCAACAAGTTCAGTAAGTGGTATGAGCTGAGCGGATATGTAGCGTATGGAACACGTGATGAGAAATTCAAGTACAGTCTTGGGATCAGATCATTCATTGATAAGAAGCCACGAACCATGGTGGGTATGTATTACAAAAATGACAATGAGATTTTAGGCCAGAGTCAAAATGGTTTTACAACCGACAATATCCTCGCTTCACTTTTCAGGATCACTCCACTTCGTAATCTTACGAATGTTAAGCAGGTAAACGCGTATGTGGAAAGAGAATGGTTTCCGGGGTTCAACACACGACTGAGTTTTGTGAATCGTGAAATGAGACCGCTCGCTGATTTTCATTATGAGTTCATGAAGACATCCACGGAAACGGCCTTCAAGGAGAGCATTAAGACTTCCGAGATCCGTGTGCTTGCCCGACTTGCATACAATGAAAAATATGTGGAAGGTGAATTCAGCCGCGTGAGCCTAGGTACACATTATCCAATCCTGCAGGCGCAATACACACTTGGTGTAAAAAATATTTTTCAAAGTGATTATAACTATCACAAGCTGACGGTGAATGTTGATGACAGGATCCGGATCAATCCGATCGGATATTTTGATTATATACTTGAGTATGGAAAAGTATGGAATCCTTTGCCTTATCCATTGCTTGCGATCCATGGCGGAAATGAAACATACATCTACGACATCTACGCTTACAATGGAATGAACTACTATGAATTCGTGAGTGATGAATATGCATCGGTAACATTGGCGCATCACTTCGATGGTTTCTTTTTTAATAAAGTTCCCTTGTTCCGTAAGCTGAAATGGAGAGAGGTAGTTGGTGGAAAAGTTCTGGTTGGAAGAGTGAACGATGAGAACAGGCAGTTACTTTTATTCCCTGAAAATCTCAATGCATTAAACAAAGGGCCATATTTTGAAGCGACAGCGGGGATTGAAAATATTTTTAAGATCTTTCGAATTGATGCCGTATGGAGGTTGTCTTATCTTGATAAACCGAAAGCACTTCCATTTAGCATAAAAGGATCTATGCAGTTTACATTCTAAAAAATCATCATGATACTACGAGCAGAAAATCTTGTTAAGCGTTACAAAAACCGCACGGTTGCGAAAAATGTAACTGTGGATGTTAAGCAGGGAGAGATCGTTGGTTTGCTCGGCCCGAACGGTGCCGGTAAAACAACTTCGTTTTACATGATCGTTGGAATGATCAAACCAAATGAAGGAAAGATTTTTTTAGATGATAAAGAGATCACGAATGAACCTATGTACAGGCGCGCACAGCTGGGGATCGGTTACCTTGCGCAGGAGGCATCGGTATTCCGGAAGCTGAGTGTAGAAGATAATATCAAGGCCATTCTTGAAATGACAAAGCTTACAAAGCAGGAGCAGTCTGAAAAATTAGAAACATTGCTAAATGAATTTCATCTTCAGCACATCCGAAAAAATCTGGGTGATCGTTTGTCGGGTGGTGAAAGAAGAAGAACAGAGATCGCACGTTGTCTTGCTGCCGATCCTAAATTCATTTTGCTTGATGAACCTTTTGCCGGAGTTGACCCGATCGCGGTTGAAGACATTCAGGGAATCGTGGCGAAATTAAAAGAGAAGAATATTGGAATTCTGATCACCGATCACAATGTGCAGGAAACGCTGCAGATCACCGACCGGGCTTATTTATTATTTGAAGGAAGCATTCTTAAGGCCGGAACTGCCGAAGAGTTGGCAGGCGACGAGCAGGTTAGGCGTGTTTATCTCGGTAAGAATTTTGAACTGCGTAGAGCAAAGCCGGTTTAGTTTTTAGAAACTTTCATTCAGAATTATGATTTCTTAAAAGCTTTGTTCGCTTCGGAAATAAAATCAAGCAATTCTTTTCTGCCTTCTTTTTTCTCTGCGGAAGTAAAAAAGCTTTGTGGCAGTTCATCCCATGTTTTGCCCATCTCTTCCTTGTAATGATTCATGTTTTCATTGAATTTCTTCTTGGAAAGCTTATCCATTTTTGTAAAAACCATCACGAAAGGAATCCCGTTCTCTCCCAGCCAGTCCATGAACTCAAGGTCAATTTTCTGAGGCTCCAGACGTGAATCCAACAACACGAACATACACATCAGGTTACGGCGTTCCACAATGTAGTTCGCAATAAATTTTTCAAAAATTTCTCTTTTGTCTTTCGAAACCTTCGCATATCCATAACCCGGAAGATCGACCAGATACCAGGCATCATTGATCAGGAAATGATTAATGAGCTGTGTTTTGCCAGGTTTCCCGGATGTTTTTGCCATATCCTTCCGGACAACAAGCATATTGATTAAAGAAGATTTACCAACATTGGAACGGCCGATAAAGGCATATTCGGGCATTACTTCAGGGGGGCACTTTGTATGATCAGTATTACTGACCATGAACTTTGCAGTTTTAATTTCCAAGCGAGATGATTTTTTATTGAGTGATAATTTACGCCTTACCCTTATAAGTATTTATGTGGCGTTCTTTTTTTGTTTCGTAGATATCGGAAAATTTAATCAGGATCCCGGTTTCTTCCACATCGCCAAAATGCGTGTTGCTGGAGGTTCCGAAGGATCTCATGGTCCCCGAAAGGTTCATGTAAGCATTAACAAGCGGAGGAACATGCTCACCTAAAGCACGTACGCTTTGAGTCAGGACCCGGTGTCCGTCTTTGTAATTTAATCCTTCCAGCGATCTTAAAAATTCAGAAACATCTGTTGTAATTCCAAGCGGTTGAATTGGCTCCACGAGGTTATCCCTGTCAGGAAAATAATGATTCATAAATGCAAGGATCATATCTCTGGCCTGAACATTAAAATCGGTATACATGGTAACTTTTCCGAAGAACCAGATCACATCCGGATTGTCCACAACGATAGCGCCAAGGCCATCCCAGAGATTATCAAGTGAAAACAATCCTTTGCGGTTATCAACGGAAGGCTGGAATTTTGGCTGAACGAATGAACGTCCGAGCTCAAGAGTTCCCGGTAAATATTCGCGGATGAATTTATCCGAGAAGTTGAACAATTCGGTAGTGGCAAGCTGAACAACGCCATTTACTACAGGTGCATCTTTGCATTTGATATAACGATATCCACCAACAATTTCTTTTTCCTGCGGATCCCAAACGATGAGTTGTTTGTAGGGAGCATCAGCAATATCAAATTCATCTATGTCTACTTCTTTGCCTGTTCCTCCACCTGCAGCACGGAAAGCAACTTCACGCAGCCGCCCGATCTCCTGCATAACATTGGGAGAATTATGATGAGTAATAATGTAGATTTCATTACTACCATTGTTGGTAATACGCACAAACCTTTCTTTCGTCAGCTCAGCTTCCAGTATCTCTTTTGCAACAGGTTCGATCACATTCTGCATCATTCGTACACGATTATTTTTGTAACGGTTCAGGTTTAATGGTCGGCAACATTTTTGACTTATCACCCGATTGTAACGCGTATGTGTGCTCTTTTACTCTTTCCGACCAGTATTCAGCCGGTTTGTCTTTCGTGAATGTTTCCCATGAGATCTGTTCACCAAAGGTAAAGGTAAGTGTTTTGCCTTTCTGTTGGTACATCTCATCCACAAGGTAGAACATTTCCAGGTTTGCCTTTATTCCTGCTTTTTTTCTCCAGTAGGCAAGGTTGTAAAAAAATTTCGAATTATGGCCATCAATAAATACAGGCACCACATTTTTTTTATACTGTATGGCTTTTGAAACAAAGCTTTTTCTCCATACAAGATCTTTTATCACGCCTTTCTCCTGGCGACGGGAAACAAGTCCGGCCGGGAAAATCAGCAGACAATCCGTTGATGAATAGATCTCTTCAAATTTCTGCATATACTCCGGAGAGTTCCTGCCATGCTTATTCACAGGCACAAAAATGGGATCGAAATTCTTAAATGCCATCAGAAGGTCGTTCACAAAAAAACGGATATCCTTCCTGTAATCACCAACTACATCCATGAATGCAATTCCATCAAGTCCGCCAAGAGGATGGTTAGCAGCAAGGATAACTCCGCCTTCTTTAGGGATATTTTCAGCACCGATAACTTTCGGCTTCGCTCCGAATTCTTCCATGGCAGCATCAACGAAATCATGTCCGAAACGGTTTTTGTTTCTTTCAATGGCGTCATTCAATTCATCCTGATGAATAGTCCTGGTGATATAATTCAATAAAAAACGCGGGAGAAATTTTAGCAAAGCAGGATTTTTGCTTGCAATTGACTTCCTTATATCAACAAATTTTGCAGGCTGTTCCGGATTATTTTGCAATGGCTGACTCATTCCTATTGTCTGAATTTCTACAAATATACAAATATTGTTAAGGGAGAAAAGTCCGCAGGAAGGTTGTGTCTTAATCAATAATTCCTGGCATTTTTGCCTTCTGATACTTATCCAGCATTACACGGGTTTTCATGTTGAGCATGGTTTCAAAAGGCCCTTCCACCATCGCCAGATTCACCAACCAAACTGGAATCGTTCCGCCCGGATCTACCAGCAGACGGTACTCGATATTCACCATCCCGTTCTTCAAAGGACTGAGGATCCATTCAGCTTTAAATTGTGTAATGCGGACATGATCCTTTGCCGGTACGATATAATCGGGGATGGAGCTGCTTTTCTGAGTGACGATTTTGCTTAGAGGATCCTGTTCCAGTTTCACCTTCACAACAAAGTCGCGGTTATCCACGGGCCATGGAGCGGTAATCGACTGATAATGGATGATCTCAAAAGGGGAAATTATTTTTAATGTTTTTGATTGTTCACAGCGGTAAACCCATTGGGGATAGCTTTGCCAGTCATTCAGCAAAGAAACAATACTGCTTAGGGAGGTTTTGATCTGAACGCTGGATTTTAATTCCTTGAAAGGTGAACCTTCAATTTCCCTAACGTAAACGGTGATTCCTTCGCTGACTTTTTTAAGCTTCCAATTTGATTCCGTTTGTGTTCCGGGTAGAAATTTCAGAAATAATAAACAGGTGAGGCCTAATACTTTCATCGTGGGTTGGGTTATTCATGCAAATATCGTCAATCCTATAGAATCCTCTCGAAAATGTTAGACGTTCAGAAGTGAAATTTAAACGGGAAATTGCTTGCGTTTATCGGAAATTTTAACTTAATTTTGTATTGAAAAATGTAATCCAACGCATATCCATGAATACAAAATTTACTTTCGCCTTTTCATTCATCATTTTAAGTTTGTTTATCCGTACAACGGATTCACTAGCTCAGAATGTCGGTATCAATTCAACAGGTGCATCAGCAGCAGCCAGTGCCGGTTTGGATATTGATTTTAGCAACAAAGGACTTTTGATTCCGCGTGTTGCTCTTACCGCCACAAATGCAGCCGGTCCTGTTACTGCTCCTGCAACATCATTGCTGGTTTATAATACAGCTACAGCGAGTTCAGGGTCTACGGCAGTAGTTCCAGGGTATTACTATTGGAATGGATCGGCATGGGTAGCTTTTGCAGGGACAGGAAGTGCAAATTGGTCTTTGACAGGAAATGCAGGAACAGCAGCCGTTTCAAACTTTATCGGGACCACCGATGCGGTTGATTGGGTAATCCGGACCAATAACACTGAACGCATGCGTGTTACCTCAGGTGGAAATGTTGGAATAGGAATTACGGTTCCTACACAAAAACTGGATGTTCAGGGTGGTAACGGAAGAATCAACAATGCTTTTATTGGAGATGTGGGGCATGGAGCAGGTTGGGGAGGTATTTCTCATTCAAGTATGGGAACCCCAACCGGGTATTCGTTAATAGAATCAAGCGATGGATCTTACACATTGATCAACAAAGAAAATACAGGAACAGGTTATTTAGGATTCAGGGTTGGAAACGCTGACATGGCTATTATCACTAATGCCGGAAATATGGGTATCGCAACCACCACTCCTGCATACAGACTTACTGTTGCACCGGGAACTACATTCGGTTTCGGTGATGGTACGGCATCGTATAGTTCAAGAACCGAATCACGTGCAGACGCAGGTTTACAGGGAAGTTCAGGAGCTCAGAGCGGTTTCTTCCAGACCTCAGTTCCATCTCCTTCTGCTAACTGGCCGACAAGCACTGCCAATGCTACTCCCGGATTTGATGCCAGCGGAAATGCAACTAGCTGGTGGCACCTGATCGATGCCCGCCACAGCAATGATGGTAACAACTATGCAATGCAATTCTCCGGTGGTTTCTTTGATCAGAAATTGTACTTCCGTAAAACTGCCGGTGCTGCAAACACTGCTTGGTGCGAAGTGTTGACAAGCACTGCAACGATCGGACAAAGTTCTTCCACCTCATATACTACCAATGCAATTACTGTAACCGGAGCTGGTTTTGTTTATGTAACCGGTTTTCCTGTTACTATCACCGTTCCTGCAAATTCAACTGTACTTGTTACTGCAGATATGGGAGCATCAACTAATTCCGGAGTAGCTTCATCAGGATATTCCATTGTAGACGTTGCCC
>JALYRR010000028.1 GCA_030855265.1 Bacteroidota bacterium
GCCCTACTCCTCCTGTAACACTCGTAATCATTACAGCTCCGTCAGATGCTGAACAATTGGCATCAGTAACGGAAGTATTTACTGCTGAGATCCCGCTTGCGCTATTTAAAAACAAAGAAGTCAAAGCAGCGCAACCATTGGCATCCACTACCATAACGGTATAGGTTCCCACGCACAAACTTGAAATGATGGCTGATCCATCTCCTATAGGCGTTCCGGGACTCCAGTCAAAAGTATAAGGTGCTGTTCCACCTGATAAACTTACTGCAATGCTGCCATCACAAGCCCCGCATGAAGGGCTTGTAGGAGAGGTAGAAAGAATCAGGGGAGTAGAACTTCCAATGGTAGTTCCGGTAATTGTTGTACATCCGAATGTATTTGTTGCCGTCACCGTATAATTTCCTGCACACAATCCGGTTGGATTCATAGTAGTGGAAGAATAACCTGATGGTCCACCCCAGGAATATGTGTATCCTCCTCCCGCACTTACAGTAATTGCACCATTGCATGCGCCGCAGGAAGAAGCAGTAGGATTTAATGTGATAACCGGAGTTGGTGATACAGTAATTGTTGTTGAAGCATTGGCTATGCAGCCATTTGCATCTGTCACTGTAACGGTATAATTTGTTGTTGTTACCGGGCTGGCAATTGGGTTGACCACGGTAGGAGAACTTAAAGAAGAAGTTGGTGTCCAGAAATAGGTATATCCCGGAGTTCCACCTGTTGTGTTTACAAATAAGGTTGTGCTTTGTCCGGCGCAAATGGTTGTTCCGGGATTTGTTGCTGCAACAAACGGAGGAGGATTGCTTATGTTAAATGTATAAGTGGCGGTGCTCAAATCACTGCTGTCGATGGCGGTTAGTGTATAGCTGCCAGCACAAAGACCTGTAATATTAGCTCCCATCCCTGTGTAACCTCCGGAACCCGTCCATGTGTATCCATAAGGACCTATACCACTTGATGCCATACCGGTTGCAGATGCATTACAAGAGCCAAAACATGTTGGGTTGGAAAACACAGCTGTGGCAACGTGTCCGGCTGAAAATGCCAACAAACCTGTCAGAAGGAATGCTGAAGTAAGTAGAATTTTTTTCATGATTATAGATTGAACAAAGGTGTATTAATAAGTTTTAGAAACGCAAAAAGATAAAGGAGTAGTTTTTACGTTCTTTGTGATAGATGTAAATGTTTTGCAAAAAGTTGCACCATGAATTTTATTGACGTCATCATTTGTATTCCTTTGATCTGGGGCTTGTATAAAGGCTTCACGAAGGGTCTTATCATTGAAGCAGCCACGATGATTGCCTTCGGGCTGGGAGTTTGGGGTGGCATTCATTTCTCAGATTTTATTTCAAATAAGATCAGTACCTGGTTCAACTGGCAATCACCCTATTTACCTGTTGTTTCATTTTGTGTGACATTTCTTGCAATCATTATTGTTGTTTATTTCATTGCAAAGATGATTCAGCGAATGGTGGAAGGAATGGCATTAAGCGCCGTGAATAAAATCGGGGGTGCCATCCTGGGCGTAATGAAGTTTGCTCTTGTTTTAAGTGTCGTGATCTTTGTTATTGATGCGATTGAAAAAAGCTATCCACTAATTTCATTTAAAGCGAAAGAAGAATCACTCTTATATAAACCAATGGGAAAGGTTGCTCCTGCCATAATTCCTTCTTTAAGTCAAAGCAAGGTTGCTGAGCTGATACCAGCGACGGATAGTTTGGGGGTGGATGTGAAGGTCAACTTAAATGATTCTCGGTAGGAAATAATCCTGCGTGTAGGAAAAGCAAATCAATGCAATTTTTCACTTCTTCTTTTCTCTTGAAAGAAAAGAAGCAAAAGTTCAAGGCTGGAAAATTTCCCCGCACAGGCAACGCGGCATCGTTCCCAGCCATTCCTCACCCGCTGCTCCGCAAGCCAAAATAGACTTCTAATTAATAATTGGGAGTAATGCGCTATTAAAAAAAGAAGCGCTCCGAAAATTTCGAAGCGCTTTTTATCTTATCTCTTGATTCTTTCCTCTTGTCTCTTGTCTCTAACAATCTATCCATTCAATGCTTCCGCACCACCTACGATCTCAAGGATCTCATTGGTAATGGCAGCCTGACGTGCTTTGTTGTAAGTTAATTTCAATTCTTTGATCAACGCTCCTGCATTGTCCGTTGCTTTGTGCATCGCAGTCATACGAGCTCCGTGTTCAGCTGCTAATGAATCAAGCAATGCTTTAAACAATTGAGTTTTTAATGAGCGTGGGATCAAATCTTCAACAATGAATTCTTTGTTCGGCTCAAAAATATAATCAACCGCTTTTGAATCCTTGGTAGTTACAGGTGGTTGCACTGGTAAGTATTGTTCTATCGTTGTAATCTGTACAGCTGCATTCTTAAACTGATTGTAAATAAGTTCCACTTTATCAAATTGTCCTGATGAAAACAATTGCATTAATTTTTCTGCAACAGGAGCAACATTGGAGAATGTAAGATGATCGAATAATTCATTCAGTCCGCGCGGCATATCAGAACCAACGATTCCGTACTCCGTCTTTTTAAAAAAATCCATACCCTTCTTTCCGATTGTCAGCACACTCACTTTTGCGTTTGAATATTCTTCATTCGCAAGTTTATTCGAAGCCTTGATCACATTTGCATTAAAACCACCACACAATCCACGGTTGGAAGTAATCACCACCAGCAATACATTCTTCACCTCACGTTGTCTTGAATAAACCCCTTCGGAGCTGTCAAGACTAGCGCTCAGGTTTTCAAGAATTTCTTTTAGTTTACTGGCGTAAGGACGCATCTGAGTAACTGCATCCTGAGCCCTGCGCAACTTAGCCGCACTCACCATTTTCATGGCGCTTGTGATTTGTTGTGTTGAACTTACCGAAACGATCCTGTTACGAACCTCTTTTAAATTGGCCATTCTTTATTGGATGTTGGATGTTGGATATTAGATGTTGGATTGGTTACCTCATGACTAATTTCCAAAACCCCATTTCTAATTATATTTTGATGAAAGGTCCTTGGCAACAGATTCAAGTACACTTGTTAACTCATCTGTGAACTTTCCTGCTTTCAGGTCGTTCAACACATTCTTGTGCTTCGCTTCCAGGAACGCCAGGTATTCAGCTTCGAATTCTCTTACTTTGTTTACAGGAACACTACGTAACAATCCTTTTGTACCACAATAGATGATCGCAATCTGCTGCTCAACACGCAATGGTGAGAACTGCGCCTGCTTAAGGATTTCCACATTACGTGAACCTTTATCAAGTACTGATTTTGTTGCAGCATCAAGGTCGGAACCGAATTTGGAGAACGCCTCCAACTCACGGTATTGTGCCTGATCCAACTTCAATGTACCAGCAACTTTTTTCATCGATTTGATCTGAGCATTTCCACCCACACGAGATACGGAAATACCTACGTTGATCGCAGGACGAACACCGGCGTTGAACAGATTCACCTCAAGGAAGATCTGACCATCAGTAATGGAAATAACATTTGTAGGAATGTATGCAGAAACGTCACCCGCTTGTGTTTCAATGATCGGCAAGGCAGTAAGAGATCCACCACCTTTAACGATTCCTTTCAAAGACTCTGGAAGGTCATTCATATCCTTAGCAATCGCATCGTTTGCATTGATCTTTGCGGCACGCTCCAATAAACGGCTGTGCAGATAGAAAACGTCACCAGGATACGCTTCACGTCCCGGAGGTCTTCTCAAAAGAAGTGATACTTCGCGGTAAGCAACAGCTTGTTTCGACAAATCATCATAAACGATCAAAGCCGGACGACCTGAGTCGCGGAAAAACTCACCGATAGCAGCACCTGCGAAAGGAGCATAGAACTGCATTGGAGCAGGATCGGAAGCAGTTGCTGAAACGATAACTGAATAAGGCATCGCACCATTTTCTTCCAGAACACGCTGAATATTCGCTACGGTAGAACCTTTTTGTCCGATCGCAACATAGATACAGAATACAGGATTTCCTGCTTCGTAAAATTCTTTCTGATTTATAATTGTATCGATCGCAACAGCTGTTTTACCAGTCTGACGGTCACCGATGATCAACTCACGCTGTCCGCGTCCGATTGGAATCATCGCATCAACAGCTTTCAAACCTGTTTGCAATGGCTCATTAACGGGCTGACGGTAGATAACACCCGGTGCTTTACGCTCCAAAGGCATTTCATATAATGTTCCGGCAATCGGACCTTTTCCATCTATCGGGTGACCCATTGTATCAACAACACGCCCCAACATTCCTTCTCCAACCTGGATAGAAGCGATACGACCGGTACGTTTTACAACATCCCCTTCTTTGATCTCATTTGATGAACCAAGAGTTACAGCTCCAACGTTGTCCTCCTCAAGATTCAATACAATTCCTTTAAGTCCGCTTGCAAATTCAATCAACTCTCCGGATTGAACCTTGGAAAGACCGTAAATACGGGCAATACCATCACCTACCTCCAGAACAGTCCCAACTTCTTCTAATTCCTGCTCCGATTTGAATCCGGATAATTGTTGTCTTAAAATTGCAGATACTTCTGCGGGTTTAACTTCTGCCATTGTATGTTTTGTTAATTGTTGTTGTATGTATGTACTTATAAATTAATTCACTTTGATAAAAGGATTCTCACTGAAATTCCTTTTCAGATCATTCAGCTTACGGGCTATGCTTGCATCCACTTGTTTGTCGCCGACACGTAAAATAAAACCACCGATCAGATCCTTGTTGATCTTCTCCTCAAGAACGATCTCACTCTGAGATGAACCTTTAACGATCTCCATTACTTTTTTACGTGTTGCCTCATCAATTCCGTTTGCGGTCGTAACCACAGCAGTAAGAATTTTTTTCTTTTCCTTATACTGACTGATGAATTCTTCAGCAATTTCTTTCAGATAAAATTCGCGTTTTTTGGATGTGATCAGTTGAATGTATGCATCCGTGATCTTGTTCAGCTTCCCGTTGAAAATCTCTTTCAGCACATTTAATTTCTTATCCGTTTTGATGATCGGACTTTTCAGGAAAGTATTGAATTCCTTACTCTCAGCGGTGAGGCCTGCAATGTGTTTCATATCAGTATACGCCTGCTCAAGCAAACCCTGCTCAGTGGCCAGGTCGATGAATGATTTTGCGTATCTGGATGCTACTCTTGTTCCTTGCATTTTTTTAAAGTCTTGAGTCTCGAGTCTTGAGTCATTAGCACTAAAGACTAACGACTATAGACTTTGTACTAATTTAAATTAACGTCCTTTAGTAATGTACTCACAAGTGTTTTTTGTTTTTCATCACTTGACAATTCTGTTTTCAGAATTTTTTCTGCGATCTCGATTGAAAGAACAGCAACCTGATTTTTCAACTCAGTAACAGCAGCCATTTTTTCATTCTGAATATTCTCACGTGCAGCTTTCAATAAACGTTCACCTTCTTTAGCAGCAAGTCCTTTTGCTTCAGCGATCATTTGCTCCCGGATCTCACGCGCTTCTTTCAACATTGAATCACGCTCAGATTTTGCTTCGGCAAGAATTTTTTCATTGCTTGACTGAAGAGCTTTCATTTCTTCCTTTGCTCTTTCAGCAGAAGACAATGCATTTTCAATAAACTCTTCACGTTCTTTGATCATTCCAAGAATTGGCTTCCATGCGAATTTTTTCAAAAGGAAAAGAATGATCGAAAAGGATACGAGCATCCAGAATATCAATCCAAAATCGGGTTTAACTAATTCCATTGTTTTGTTTTTTTATGTTTTATATTTCTTACGCACACTTCTCGACTCTGCTCGAAGTGACAACGCAAACCATTCATTTAAAAAAGATCGTCTGCAGCAACCCTGCAGACGATCTCTGTTTTTCTTACTTGATCAGGACAACTAAAAGTCCGATAACCATAGCAAAGAATGCAGCACCTTCAACAAGTGCAGCAGCAAGGATCATTGAAGCGCGGATATCGTTGATCGCTTCCGGCTGACGTGCAATAGACTCTAATGCACTTCCACCGATGCGGCCAATACCAACACCAGCTCCTAAAGCGGCAACACCAGCTCCTAAAGCGGCAACACCGTAACCAATTTCTCCTGCTAATAATACTGATGATAACATGTGTAATGATTTTATTGTTGTGTTCTGCCGGATCGTACTGTTACATCTGCTGCCGGCAAAACTCCCCAGCAAATGCCGTTAATGATTTTAGTGAGCGTGATCGTCCACGTGATTGTGAATCTCATGCCCTTCATCCACTGCTGCTCCGAAATAAATGGAAGCCAGCAATGTAAATACATATGCCTGTAAGAATGCAACCAGTAATTCCATTGCACCCATAAATACTGTAAACACTAAAGAGAGAACCGAAACCCCTAATCCTAAACCGGTATTCATTTCACCGAAAATAAAGATAAGACTGAAGAAAGCCAATGCGATGATATGCCCTGCAGTGATGTTCGCGAATAAACGAATCATCAATACGAAAGGACGAAGGAATAAACCAAGGATCTCAATCGGAGTCAGGATAATCAGAACTCCAACAGGAACACCTGGCATCGCAAAAACGTGTCTCCAGTAATGTTTGTTTGCGATCACGAAAGTGATAACAAGTACAAAAGCTGCAAGCACCATCGCGATGGAAATATTTCCTGTTACATTCACTCCGCCCGGGAAGAATGGAATTAATCCCATCAGGTTATTGATCCAGATAAAGAAGAAAACGGTAAGTAAAAACGGAAGAAAAGCCTGGTATCTTTTTTCACCGATACTCACCTTGGCCACATCATCACGAATGAAGATCACCAATGGTTCGATCCAGGATTGTAAACCTTTCGGAGCTTTTCCTTTATTGCGGGTATAAGATCTGGCAACAGATGTAAACACAAGAAGCATGATGATCATGCTGATGAACATAGCCATCGCATTTTTGGTAATTGAGAAATCCCAAACTTTCGCTGTGGCTTCTTCATCAACGGTAGAAGTCACCTCATCATACACAACGATATCGCCATTTACAATGCGGTAGTTATAATTTCCCTGGTGAGCAGCATGTCCGTGATCAAATTTTCCGGAAGAGAAAACTTCAAAACCTTTGTCGGTTTTAAGAATGATCGGCAAATGAATGGAGGTATGACCCCATAAGTGCCAGTCGTAAGAATCCGCTACGTGTTCAATGATTGTTTTTCCGGCATCAAAACCGCCTTTTTTGTGCTCGTCCTCATGCGAAACACCTGTGTGATCAGCTTCAGGATCATACTCTTTATCCAATGGCTCGTACGCAAAGCCTTTAACGGCCGTTAGCAGGAGAAAAGTGATCAGTAAAAAGTGCTTGAATATATTGATTTTGTTAGTCATTGCCCAAAACGCTTAAATCGGTTTTTCAAATTCGGGTGCAAACTTAGTCAATAAAAGCAAGATTTTAAAACAAATAGGGCCTTTTTTTCGGGGAATTCTTTCAATAGAAAAAAGGGGATTACAAAGGCTTGATTCTGAACGACAAATCCTACTTTTTAAAGTGTTTTAAAAGGGTAATTACTTCAAAAGCGGTGTATAAAAAATACATCAGCAGGAAGAACAAAATAAAGCCGAGAGCAACCTCTCTTTTTAGGAAGGCATACAACAGGATAATGATGAGATATCCGAACAGTTTTATCCCCGTGATTCCCATGAATAAGGTGACGAATTTACGTGGACTTTCTTCTGCTGCTTTCAATAACACAAAATGAATCAGGGTTGTTACAAGGACAAAAAACGTCCAGATAAACCATACCATATTGGTCTGAAACCTTGGCGCAGCTTCCTGTTGCCAGGCATAAGAAACTCCGGCTGTTAGAATGGAAAATAAAAAAAGGCGGGTGAAAAAGGATTTGAATGCGGGGGTCATGCTACTTTTTAAGAATGTCGCGGATAAAATAATATATGGCCAAAAAGACCGAAAGTAATGTCAATAACAATGTAAATACGGGAAATTTAAGCTTTAGCCACTCATCCAGCTTGATGCCTCCGTAAACTCCTCCGCCAATGATCACTGCCATTTGAAATCCCATGGCAGAATACTTCACATAATTAAGCGGTTTTTTCGGTAGGCTGGGTTTTTTCTGATCGTTCACCTTTTATGTCTTTTATTACTCCTCCCATGCTGCAGGATCCTGAAAACGTTGCTCCTGGCTCAATAGCTATCTTGTTGGTGATGATGTCTCCGCTTAATTTCGAAGAGGCTTTTAATGAAAGCAACTCTGAAACACCTATTTTTCCTTTGATGGTTCCGGAAACATCCGCGTTCTGACAAATAATTTCTCCTTCAATATTTCCGGAAGCTCCTACCACAAGTTTCCCTTTTACGTTGATGGAACCTGTGAGCGACCCGTCAATACGCATATCGCCGTTGGTGGTGATATCTCCTTCGATAATTGTACCTGCGCCGATCAGGTTTACGGAAGGTGTTTCTGAACTGTTATTTCTTGCCATGCCTGTTTTAAACATTTTAAGTGTTTTTTATGCCTTTTCGGGTAAATTTAAAGCAAAATTTGAGAAAAACAATCAATTTGTCCGGAAATTCTGCGTAAAAAAGGTTTTGTACTCTTCGATATTTTTCTCTTTATAGAAGATGGTGTAGTTCTCTGCGGAAATAATAAATGATTGATAAGCTCCTTCTTCTAAATCCTTGTAAATTGACTTATTGGATTTCATGAATTGATAATAATTCATTGCCTCGTCCTTTCCGGTAAAGGTTTTAACACTGACCAGCTGATGCGTCAGGTCCAGAAACACACTGCTGATATCAAGGGGTTTGGTTCCGAAAGACGCTGCATTCTCAGTAGAAAGCGCTGTTTTAAACTTTGCAATATCTCCTTTTCCATTCGCTACGATCGCCACCCAGAAATAATCCCCATCCTCATTGAATTTAAATTTCGAAGGAGGAGCTGCCACAACTGAATCTGAAGGAGCTACCTGTTCCGGATTTTTTTGCTTCCTGATCATATCCAGCATTTCCTGGGCTCTTGCCTTCACCGGCTCTTTCGGATATTTAAGAACTACCTGCGTAAGCGCGATCTCAAATGCGTTTATGTCCTGCGTGCGCCCAATAGCCAGCGCCTTCACAAACGCAAACTGAGGCATCAAATAACTTTTTGAATACAGCGAATCTGCTCTTGTCGCATTGGCCAATGCCTGTTGGTAATTCCCCTCAGAATAATATTGATAGGTTTCGGAGTAGAATTTCTCCACTTCACTTTTGCTTGCTGCAATGTCTCCGGCATGACCGGGATTTTTGATCAACAAGGCATACTCCGAAGTGGGATAATCATTGAGAATAATGTTTTTATAATAATCCGATCGGCTTTGATTGTTCATTGCCAGGTATGTCCTGTATAACTGATAATAGGTAGAAAGCTTGTATTTGTTTTCCGGATAGCGCTTCAGCAGTTCTTCAAAAGCTTCAACGGATTTTTTATTGTTAAGCAATTCTTCTTTATAGATGGAACCGACGTTGTAAAATGCTTCTACTTCCCGCTGATGCGATTTGGCTAGTGCATCCGGAGTAAGAGGAATACTCTTCAGATAATAGGCTCTGTCTTTTTTATTCTTGGAATTTTTCAGTTGTGCAATTGCAGTACTATCATTCGACAATGAATCCAGTGGTTCCCCATTTTCATCAATAAGATTATTGGCCAGCACCTGATCCTTTTCGCTTCTTCTCCAGTTGTCCTCCAGTTTCCTGCTTCCCCATTTTTTACTGAACTCCCCGATACCAAAGCTGATGGTGGTCTGATTGTAAAAATACCACAAAGCCCCTGCTCCCGGATCCACCACTGTAGGTTGAGTATTTGTATTTAGAAATGCCTGATTTTCCTGTGCAAGCAAGCGGGCTTCTTCCTGTTTTCTTTCCTCATCTTCCACCCTGGAAATCAACTTATCAATAAAGGCATTCCGTTCATTCACCGACATTCCGGCTAAGTTTTGTAAACTGTCCTCCAGGGTAATTATCTCCAGATTCGTTACCAGTGAAGTCAAACTTTTTTTCTTTTCCTCAATGATCTTATAGTCCACATAATCCTTCGGAAGAAAGGTCATGGTGCTGTCGTAATTCGCCTGTGCAATGGTGTATTCGGTCTGATCGAAATAAATATCAGCTCTCCTCAGGTAGGATAGGGCTTTTTGGGTGTTGTTGTTCACACTGGCTTTGATGGATTTATTCAGGTAATTAATGGCAAGCGGAGTATCATTTTCCTTTGTCGCGATCTCTGCAAGTGCATAATAGATCTGATCCTGAAACTCCACATTTTTATCATCTCTCAGCATCCGCATCAGTTTCTTTTTGATGGCTTTGCTTCCGCCGCTGGAAATATCATACAGCTTCGCACGGTTGATCTGCGCATTGAATTCCATGTCGTAATACGGGTGAAGTCCGGGAACCATGGCAAAATATTGTGAGGCTTTGCTGTTGTCACCCAGCTTCTGATACAATTGCGCAAGAACATAAAGGTAACGTGCACGCTCTTTTTTCTTTTTCGTAAGCGCAATCCCTCTTGTGAGGTGCTTTACTGCAGGGGTGTAATCTCCTCTTTTAATATGAAAATCAGCCTGAACCAATGAGAACTCCCGCTCAAATGCTTTTTCTTTCGGGAAATCATCGGCAGTACGGATCTCATCGATCAATAATTCGGATTGTGAATAGCTTCCGATTTCGTTCTGTGTCCTGATCATCCAGAGGATGGCGCTGTATTTAGCTTTTGGGTTGGGGTAGATTTTGGAAACATATTCAAAAGCTTCCAGGGCGGAGAAGAGGTCACGTTTGTAAAAATGGGCCTGTCCGATCAGCATGTAGTTTTCATCGATCCAGCGACAGGCATTCGGAATTTCCTTCTTGGTCCGTTTATTCATGATGGTGTGACGCTGAATCACCACCGAGGATTTTTTTATGGTTTTATCAAAATCACCGTAATACGTTTTTGCATTGGTATTATCGGTGTAAACAAACAAAGGGATGATCCTGGAAAAGTCGTCCTTCTTAGCCTTGTTCACCTTTTTCAGGGACTCCTTGACGTTCTCACGGGAATAGAAATAGCCATTAAAGCGGGCATTCATATTGTGCCAGCCTCTGTGCATAACCGTGTTCTTGGTCTGAGAGCAGGCTCCCAGCAAAAGAGCCAGTAGAAGAAGAAAACTATAGTTGAAAGATATGCGTGTGCTTTTGTTCATCCGGTAATGTTCTTTTCTGCCCCATTTTTCTGGGAATCCACCTACAACGTTCTATAACTGCAGAAAGACAAAAATATTTTATTTTTTATGAATAATCAGCATAAATCGTATTAATTGCAAGGAGCAGACGAATGAGCTGCCCAAAGGATGCTTTCCCCTCAAAGATTAATCCTTCTTTTCTCTGTTTGATCTTCTTTCATCTGTCCCTGCGGGGGCTTTAACAGCTGGTTGCTTTTTTTTGCGATATTTGCAGGCTAAATGGCTGAACAAAAAAATAAGAAAGGGAAATTCCTTCAACGTTTGCATCATCGTTATCGCCTCGTGGTGATGAATGATGATACATTCGAAGAGAACTTTTCCCTTCGCCTTACTCCATTGGGCTTTTTTATCCTTCTTGGTTCTGTTACCATTACCATGACCATCCTCGTTATTTCACTCATTGCCTTCACTCCACTCCGCGAGTATATTCCCGGTTATGCAGATGTTGGGATGCGCAGAGATCTTATAAAAATTACACTCCGCAGCGATTCACTGGAACAGGCTCTGGTGGAGAGAAATTATTTTATGGAGAACATCGCCAATGTGCTCAAAGGAAATATAAAGCCTGATACAACGCGTAATAAAACAATCTCAAATCCGTCCGAAAATCCGGCTCTGGATCCTTCTCAGAAAGAAGAAGCGCTGAAAAAGAATATTGAAGGACAGGATAAATACAGTCTCGCATTTGAAACAGAATCCGGAAAGAACGGTATAAGCAACTTTTTCTTCTTCAGTCCTTTGAAAGGTGTGATCTCGGAATCGTTTAAATCCAGCCAGCAACATTACGGGATCGATATCGTTGGACCAGAAAACGAAGCGATCAAGTCCACACTCGACGGAACAGTTGTACTTGCAACATGGTCCTCTGAAACAGGCTACACCATTACTGTTCAACATAGCAACAACCTTATTTCAGTTTATAAACACAATTCAGTTCTGCTGAAAAAAGTAGGAGATTATGTAAAAGCAGGAGAAGCAATTGCCATCATTGGAAACTCGGGAGAACAAACAACAGGGCCGCATTTGCATTTTGAACTCTGGTACAATGGCAATGCGATTGATCCGCAGGAGTACATGGTATTTTAACTACCCCCTTCGACAACTCAGGGTGACAAACGAATATACGCAGCGTGTTGATAGGGAATAACGAAAGAGGTGGAAGCGAATAACGAATTTAAACGAATAGCGAATCCGGAGCGTCACCCTGAACTTGATTCAGGGTCTCCTAAAGTGGTAATAAGGGTTGTTGATTGCCGACAAAAAAAAGGAAACAGGTGGACAATAAAAAGAACATAGCAATATTAGGAAGCACCGGTTCTATCGGGACTCAGGCGCTGGATGTGGTTCGTGCCAACCCGGATGCATTTGGTGTTGAAGTGCTTACCGGCAGCGGCAATGCCG
Source organism: Bacteroidota bacterium (assembly GCA_030855265.1). GTDB lineage: Bacteria > Bacteroidota > Bacteroidia > 2-12-FULL-35-15 > 2-12-FULL-35-15 > 2-12-FULL-35-15. Next base: position 12,631 of record JALYRR010000028.1, read on the forward strand.
AACTATTGATAAAACAAGCGCTTGAATTCAATCCGAACACAGTTGTGATCGCAGATGAAAGCAAATACAAATTTGTCAAAGATGCGCTGGATAAACATGATATTAAAGTGTATGCAGGAAACAAGGCCATTGCCGAGGTAGTTGAAATGGATTCCATTGAGTTGGTGTTGACAGCCATTGTCGGGTATGCCGGACTGGAGTCAACGTTATCTGCAATCCGTGCTGGAAAACAAATTGCGCTCGCCAACAAAGAAACTTTGGTTGTAGCCGGAGACTTGGTGACGGCACTTGCGAAGGAAAAAGGTGTTAATTTATATCCCGTTGATTCGGAGCATTCGGCCATATTTCAATGTCTTGCCGGCGAATTTCATAACCCGATTGAGAAGATTTACCTTACTGCTTCCGGCGGACCTTTCAGAGGAAAAGACAAAACTTTTCTCCAATCAGTTAAGAAGGAACAGGCACTGAAACATCCCAATTGGGAAATGGGCGCAAAGATCACAATCGACTCCGCATCACTGATGAACAAAGGACTTGAAGTGATCGAAGCAAAATGGCTTTTTGGTTTAAAGCCTGAACAAATTGACGTAATTGTTCATCCTCAAAGTATTGTTCACAGCATCGTTCAGTTTTGTGACGGAAGCATGAAGGCGCAAATGGGATTGCCCGATATGAAATTACCGATTCAGTATGCTCTTGCCTATCCGCAAAGAATAAAATCCGATTTCCCCCGTTTTGATTTTCTTAACTATCCTCAGCTTACATTCGAGCAGGCAGATACAAAAACATTTCGTAATCTTGCACTTGCATTTGAAGCCATGAACAAAGGAGGCAATTCCGCCTGTGTTTTGAATGCTGCAAATGAGATCGCAGTAGCGGCCTTTTTGAAGGATCAGGTTGGCTTTCTACAAATGAGTGACATTGTTGAAAAATGCCTGCAAACCGTTGATTTTATTAAGCAACCAAGCTACAACGACTATGTAGAAACAGATAAGGAAACTAGAAGAGTCGCTTCGGGAATGATCTTATCTTAAAAGTATAAAAGGTATAAATACCAGAAAATTAAATTCGCACTAATTCGTATTCGCAAATAAATGGAAGTATTAACACAAGCAGCACAATTTATTTTAAGCCTTTCCATCCTGATCGTATTGCACGAAATGGGTCACTTTATTCCAGCCAAATTATTCAAAACGAAAGTAGAGAAGTTCTATTTATTTTTTGATCCATGGTTCTCACTCTTCAAATTTAAAAAAGGAGAAACCGAATACGGGATCGGATGGCTGCCTCTTGGCGGATATGTGAAGATCTCCGGAATGATTGATGAATCCATGGACAAGGAGCAGATGAAAAAACCACCTGAGCCCTGGGAATTCAGATCAAAACCAGCATGGCAGCGTTTGATCATTATGGTGGGTGGCGTTACTGTAAATGTTATTCTTGGAATTCTAATTTATGCGATGGTGTTGTTTGCCTGGGGCGAAGAATACCTTCCGACAAAAAATGCAAGCAACGGAATTGCCGTTGATTCACTCGCTTATCAGATGGGACTTCGCGACGGTGATATGATCCGCTCTGTTGATAATAAAGAAGTGATCAGTTTCAATAAAGTAGCGTATGAAGTTCTCATCAATAAAGCCACAAGCATCCAGGTAGAACGGAATGGACAAAATCTGGACATTCCTGTTTCGGAGGAAAACCTTAGTAAAATGATCTCAGGGAAATCTCTTCTGATCGAGCCGAGATTTCCATGCATCATTGATTCAATGCAGCCAGGTCTTCCTGCGGACAAAGCAGGATTCAAACGAGGAGATCAGCTGATCGCAGTGAATGAAACTCCAACTCTGTTTTTTGATGATGTAAAAGAACAATTGAAAAAAAACAAGCAATCTGTTGCTGCGATTCAGGTAAAAAGAGGAAACGATACTGTTATAATAAAAACACCAATTACCGCTGAAGGCACACTCGGATTTTTTCCAAGACCTTATACTTCCTACTTTCAAACGGATACCATCAGCTATGGTTTCTTCGCTTCTTTCCCGGCGGGGATCCGCAAGGCCTATGATACTTTTGACGGATACATCAAACAGATGAAAGTTATTTTCACTGTTGACGGAGCACACAAAGAGATCGGTGGTTTTATGTCCATCGGAAAAGCATACAGCACAACCTGGGACTGGCAGCGTTTCTGGACATTCACCGCTTTCTTAAGTATTGTGCTTGCCATCATGAATATTTTACCAATTCCTGCATTGGATGGTGGACATGTGATGTTCCTTTTATATGAAGTAATAACACGCCGGAAGCCGAATGAAAAGCTGATGGAATATGCACAATACGCCGGAATGATCCTGCTGCTGGCATTGTTGTTGTATGCCAACGGGAACGACGTGATGCGCCTTTTCAAATAGGAATTTCCCGATAAATATGAGGTCTTTTTTAACTCTTGGTTTTGTATTCTTATTTGTGTTTTCCAACGCACAGGAAGGAACACGCACGGCCACTGAAGCAAAAACTGCTGCCAGGATCATGATCGTTCCTTTTGAGCCGAAACTCTATATGAGCGAGATCGACCAGAAAGTGAACCTCGAAACAAAATGGAAGTTTGAACAGATCCGCGAAAATTTCCGTCACCAACTTGACAATCAGTTAAAGCAAAAAATCCAGAGTACAAAACCGGTGATCTCGTTTTATTCGGACTCCGCAAAAATGTCGAAGGACCTGCAGTACATTTATAATTCCACCAACATCACTTTTGAGAAGATCGACAAATCTGCCAAACCAACGGCGGAAGATGAGAAAAAAATAAAGAACGGGCAGTTGGCTGTTTCCATCAATAACGATTTAAAGTATACCAATACTGCAGTGAAGGAAGCGGAAATGTTAGGCTACCTGAATAAGAAATACAATGCAGAACATTTTCTTTTTGTAAATGAACTTGATATCAGAACCGTTCCGGAATCTTATGACTTAGCCAGCGATTCCTATAAAAGAGAAGTAGTTGTTCACTACACCATTCTTGATAAATCAGGAAAAGTATTGCATGCCGGATTGAGCCGTTCCCTTTTTTCCTCCAAAGAGAACAACCCCAAAAAGATCGTTTCAAGTGCATTCTCCTCCGTAGCCAGCGCCATCGCCTCTAATTATGCTGCAGCCGTAAAGCCGGTGGTTCCAAAAAAATAAAATTCTCAACATTTTTTATTAATCCTCCTCTGAAATTTCCTCAAAAATAAAGAAGGGAGCTTTCCTTGAATTTCCGTAAATTTGCTCTCCATTTAAAACGAGAATTTATGTCAGATACATTAACAAAAAACACATTCGGAATAGAAGAGGTCCTGAGACAATTAGGTTTAAGAGAAACCAATTACGGCGCTTCAACCGGACTCAAACATATAACAACCAAAGGGAAACAGATTGATTCCTATTCACCGGTTGACGGCAAACTTATTGGCAGCGTAAATGCAGCCACAGCAGAAGATTACACGGCTGTAATGAAAAGCGCTGAAGAAGCATTTAAATCATGGCGAATGATGCCTGCTCCGAAGCGGGGTGAAATCGTACGCCAGATGGGCGATGAACTTAGAAAATACAAAGAACCTCTTGGTAAACTTGTTTCCTATGAAATGGGAAAAAGTCTGCAGGAAGGTTTGGGAGAAGTTCAGGAGATGATCGACATCTGTGATTTTGCTGTCGGATTATCCCGTCAGCTTTACGGATTAACCATGCATTCTGAGCGTCCTATGCACCGCATGTATGAGCAGTGGCATCCATTCGGAGTGGTTGGAATTATTTCCGCTTTTAATTTCCCGGTTGCTGTTTGGGCATGGAACTCTATGTTAGCATGGGTTTGTGGAGATGTGTGTATCTGGAAGCCAAGCTCTAAAACACCATTGTGTGCCATTGCATGTCAGAACATCATCGCTGATGTATTAAAAAGAAACGATATTCCGGAAGGAGTTAGTTGTCTGGTAATCGGAAATGAATCTGGTGACCTGATCAACAACGACAAACGCATTCCATTGGTTTCCTTCACAGGATCCACACGCATTGGAAGACACGTATCTCAAATGGTGGCTGCACGTTTCGGTAATACCATCCTTGAGCTTGGAGGGAATAATGCAATCATCATATCAGAACATGCTGACCTTTCCATGGTATTGGTGGGAGCAGTGTTCGGAGCAGTAGGAACGGCAGGACAGCGTTGTACATCTACCCGCCGACTTATCATTCATGAAAGTGTGTATGATAAAACAATCAGCATTCTTAAAAATGCATACGGACAATTAAGTATTGGAAATCCATTGGATCCTGCGAATCATGTGGGGCCCTTGATCGATGTAAAAGCAACAGAAGATTATCTGAATGCAATTGCGAAAGCAAAAGAAGAAGGCGGAAAAATACTTGTTGAAGGAGGCGTGGTTTCCGGAAACGGCTATGAAAGCGGATGTTACGTGAAGCCGTGTATCATTGAAGCGAAAAATGATTTTCATATTGTACAGGAAGAAACATTTGCACCGATCCTGTATGTAATGAAATACAAAACAATTGAAGAAGCGATTGAATTGCAAAATGGTGTTCCTCAGGGATTATCATCTTCCATCTTCACAAACAACATGCGTGAGATGGAATTATTCCTTTCACAAGCAGGATCAGATTGCGGTATCGCGAATGTGAATATCGGAACATCCGGAGCAGAAATAGGCGGAGCATTTGGAGGAGAGAAAGAAACAGGTGGTGGACGTGAATCCGGATCGGATGCATGGAAGGCTTATATGCGCAGACAAACAAACACGATCAATTACGGGACACAGCTTCCTTTGGCGCAAGGGATTAATTTTACGATATAGTCTCACGCTTGACAAGCTTGTTTCTCGCTAAGTGTTAAAAATGGTTCACGCAGAGACGCAAAGTACGCAGGGCTGAGTTAAAAAGTAATTTGCTAGAAGGATGAGAGTAAGAGAAGATCGCCTACCCGGAACGTCATTGCGAGGGAGTTTTTCGCGACCGTGGCAATCTCTTTTTGGGATCTTGTAATCGCTAAGATATAATTAGGAAGTAAAAATAAATGCGCTAAAATATTTCACGCAAAGCCGCAAAGAGCGCAGAGCTGGTCCGCTCAAAACGATAGATGAAAAAACAAAACTTCTTTAAAATACCAAACCAACTATTCAAAAGCGGAACGATGACACTCGTTTCGCTTTTGTTTTTTGTGAATACAATCAATGCTCAGAATAATCTTAGAGTTGGGTATTGGCAAGGCAATCTGGAACTAAATGATTCCACACAATTGCCATTTAATTTTGAAGTAAAATACGATGTGGGATTTTATACCATCGATTTCATAAATGCCGAAGAACGCATATCAACAACAGAAATCGCTATTCAAAAAGATTCTGTTTTTATACGAATGCCTGTTTTTGACTCTGAGTTTCGTTGTGTTATAAAAGGCGATTCGTTAAAAGGTTTTTGGATCAACCATTCAAGAAAAGACAAAAAAATTCTCCTTTTCAAAGCTATTATCAATCCGTATTACTTTAATGGTGGAACATCTGAAAGCTGGGCCAAAATCCCTGAGGGTTGGAAATACGAAGTGACCTTCAGTCCGGACAGCCCTGACAGTTCTAAAGCTATAGGTTTGTTCAAAGGTAACGGACAGCAAATCCGTGGAACATTTCTTACAGAAACAGGCGACTACCGCTTTTTGTTCGGTTATACAGCGGGCTTAGGTAGCAGGCCAGCAGGGGAAGGTCCAAGGCGTATTGTGTTATCATGCTTTGACGGTTCACACGCATTTTTATTTGTCGGAATAATGAACGACAAAGGCGACAGAATTACTAACGGCCACTTTTACTCCGGCTCACACCATCACGAACCATGGGTGGCGAAGCGGAATGAACAATTCAAATTAGCCGAACCGGAATCACTTACCTATCTAAAACCGGGGTATTCAAAGGTTGACTTCAGTTTTAAAAATACGGAAGGTAAAATCATTTCTCTCCAAGATGAAAAATTCAAGAACAAAGTCGTGATCATTCAGTTAATGGGAACCTGGTGCCCCAACTGCATGGACGAAACAGCCTTTCTTGCTCCCTTTTATGATGCCTATAAAAACTCGGGGCTGGAAGTTGTTGCATTGGCATTTGAACGTACTACCGATTATAACAAAGCTGTGGAGAACATCAACCGCTCAAAAAAGAAATTTAATGCCGGCTACGAATTTCTTATTACCGGACTTCCCGGAAAAGACCAGGCTTCGGCGGCTTTGCCGATGCTGAATAAGGTCATGGCCTTTCCTACCACCATTTACATTGATAAAAAGGGAGTGGTGAGAAAGATCTATACGGGGTTCAGCGGTCCAGCTACAGGCGCTGCGTATAATCAATTCGCAGAGGAAACAAAACAATTTACGGAGAAACTGTTGGCTGAATAATTGCGTAAAAGACTCAAAACGATACGCCATGACCAGATCCATCCTCATTCTATTTCTGTCCTTCTGTTTTATCCTTCCCGAAATAAGTGCACAGCAATTAACGCCTCCGCAGCAAAAAGCCGTTGACAAACATTTTAAAACCGGTAAAGTTGTTTATTTCAAATTCAATGTGCGATCACTGCAGGAGATCCCTCAGTTTGCGAAGATTATTTCAGTGGATAAGGCGGTGGGAATGCAGGTAATGGCGCATGCAGATAAAAAACAATTCACTCAATTCATCCGCTTAAATATTCCTTATACGGTAACTGCCAAATCAGGAAAGACGCAGGCGAAACCAAAGACAAAAACTCCTGTTAAAAAGTAAATTTTTATTTCTTTTTCGGGAGCTTGATCTTGTTTTCTTCCATTAAGGAGATGATCTTTTTCAGGTAACTGATCTCATTCTTCAGCGTTTCATTCTGCTGTTCACTTTTTTTCAGTTTGTCGGCCAGAAGGTGATAATCTACTTTATCTTCCTTGACATAAGCCTGTGCAACTTTTTCACGGCTGTATTCTTTTTGTTCGGAATAAAACGAAAAGAAATCTGTTTTTAAGATCAGGCCGATTTTATTCAGAAGAGAAGTGTCAATACTTTCTCTTTCGAAAATATCATAGACCACATTGCGACTCCGGTTGATCCTTTTTGCAAAAGCACTTACCGAAATTCCCTGTTTATACAATTCCTCCTTTATTCTTTTCCCAATGTGTATTGGCATAACCCAAAGGTAACCAGAGAGAAAAAGCAAATTCTGATTGTATGTACTGTATAATAATACGCTTTTGTAATTTTATCTGTTACACATTCGTTTTTTATTTTACATTTGCACCATAATATAATACAAGCCGCTCTCCTTTGTATTATTGATCAACCGGGATCCAATCCCTTTTTACAATCGTGATCGATGAAATTCAACCAGTACAATGAGAAGCTGGAACTGATCAAAAAACTGATCCGTTTCCAAAACACAGGCACTCCATCCGAACTTGCCTCTACTTTAAAAATTTCCGAACGAACTCTCAGAAGGCTGATGGCTGAACTGAAAGAGCAAAAATTTCCTGTTGTATACAGCAGGAGTTCAAAAACATATTTACTAAAAGAATAAAAAAATATTCGCGGTCAGAATATGTCCGTGTGCGCGTGTAATATTGCAGCGTTGAACAGGGCCCGTTCTGCAGGAGGTCAACCTTAAACCGCATGGCCGCGTGTGCTGTGTGCAGTATTAAATTAATTAAGTCTTTATATCAAATGAAAAAAATCACATTGATCAGTTGCGTTGCTATCGCTTTAGCATTTGCAAGCTGCAAAAAAGAAACACCGGTTCCACAAAATAATGTTTCGGAAAGAACATTCCTTGAGAACCAGATCTCAGAAATTATCGGGAAAGCTGATGCGGATTTGTACGACAGGATCTACAATGTTCCTGCCGGATCAAAAGCAGCAGAACCAAGTTTCCTGGTAACCCATGGAATTTTTCATGTGCCACCTGTTGGCGGTCCCGAAAGCGGAACTTGTCTTCCTCATGAAACCTGCATTTGTCACATCACTCTTGTGTGGCCAAAGCTAATTGACAGGAACACACCTACAGAAATTATCACTGAAAATCTTCAACTTCAATTCAACAACCCCGGTGAAGCAGAAGTGGTGATGAATGCGGAAAGACCCTATTCGCTTCAGAACATCCGTTCTGTATCACTTAATTTCACAAGTCAGAGTTCAAGTATTGTATGTAGTCAATTTCAATAATTAATATGAAACAAATTTTCAGTGTCTTTATACTGTCTTATTTCCTGGGTGCCTGCACCCGGGAAGTAAGTACAGTTTCTTTCCAGTCATCAGATTCTGTTGCTATCGACGAATCCTCATTGGTTATAACACGATTTCCCTCTTCTTTAAAACAGGTAGATGATTCTATCCTAGGGATGATCAACAACGGACAAAATCTCTCCTTGTATAATATGTACAGCGGAAAGAATGTGCGCAATTTCTCAACACAAAAAGTGAATTTCGATTCACTGATTCAAACAACCTTTCAAAAACAATACGCCGGAAAACGTATTTATATGTATGATGCAGCTACGGCAGGAGGATTATCAGACGGAAATTCACAGGTGCTGCATTTCGATCATGCTAATGATAAATTTTACATCTACGTGAATACTATGGCGAACGTGGATTACAACAAGGATACGAGCAAGATCAACCAATTAAAGAAAGATCCGCAGGTGAAGGCTATGACTGAAAAAATCGGAGGCTTTAAAATCATTGTTTCTGAATATCTCGAATTTCTTTTTGTAACAGATAAAGATTTTCACACAGAAGAAATCATTCCCTTGTATCCGAATGAAACAATTTCAAAAAACAAATACTCCTGCTTATGGAGTAAATCTTTTGCTGTGGATGGAAATTCAATATATGTTCCCATTCTGCAGGCACAGGATAATATCAATCTGAAAGATAAGATCCGTGGTAATGCTACCAGTTATTCACTCGCAAAGGTTCCTTTAGGTAGTGGTCCTGCCGATTTCAGATTGTCCGATGAAACAATCAGTTTAAAGGATTTTACAACGCTGCAATTCTACAATGCATCTCATCGATTTAAAAAAAGTGAGAAAGGACTTCTTTATACTAATGGAAAAGAAATTTGCAACATTGAAGATTCAGAGAAAATATTTGTTGATACGCTTTTGAAAAAAAACGAATGGCTTGTTGATTTTTATACCAATGGAGAACTTAGCACTTTCGTGAGTTACACGCTGGAGAAAAAGAAAAACCCTAGTGAGACTGACATTGCTTACCAAATCGACAGTATTAGTGGTGTGTTTATGAAAGCTTATGATCATCAGGGAAAAAAGTGGGTTGCGGAGAAAATTGTCAGCACCGGATCGGGGCTCCTGTTCCTTCTGACAAAGGACAAGATCATTCGTGTAGAGAAAAAAGAAGAGAATTATTATTTTCAGAGCACTTCGTATGTTGAGAATTAATTTTTTTGCGATTCTTCTAGTGACATCCTTTAGCACCTGCAATGATCCGGATACTTTAGTTAAGCATTCAGCCATTCATCAGGCGCTCGACAGTCTTCCGATTGATAAAAGTTCCAATCTGATTATCTACACCATTAATCCGAATGATTGTATCAGTTGTCTCAATGGATTCAAAGAGTATAACGGGCAATTGTATCAGGAAGGGAATCCAGCCGTGTATGTAGTTTCCGTAGCCAGACAAATTGAAAGAGAAGAATTAAAAAAGAAGATCAGTTATTTCCCTGTGGATGGTGACAAAAACACTTCTGTGATCTGGAGCAAGAAAGTTTTTGAAGCATTCAATTCAGAAGGCGGAATCAATCTGCCTTTAACCTGTGCAATCATATATAATTTTCAGAAGGATACTGTCTTATTCGCAAAGCCAGTTCGAGAGATCAATGATGTGAATGAACTTACTGAACTGCTTAAAAAGAATCCTTCAGTTCTTCCGTAAAATCATGATCAATAAATTGCAAAACCGATTTGCTACCCCTGCATATGTCTGCCGGTATGATTTCACCGGCAGATATACTGTTTAACGATTTGGAAGGGAATCAGAAATTCCTAAATCTGCCGAACACACCTAAAGGAAGCTTATTTCCCTCTGTTGCCTGCAAATAAAGTTCACCGACATTCAGATTCTTTCCGGCTTTTTCACGAAGAAGATTTTCAATGATCAGCGAAGAGAATCCAAGTGAATAGGCATTCAGGATAAGGAAATGTTCTTTATCGTCCAATAAGTTAAGGACGCCTGCCATCATTTCATTGATGTTATCCTCGAGC
>JALYRR010000187.1 GCA_030855265.1 Bacteroidota bacterium
ACGTTAGGCTTCTTTTTATTCAACGCTTCTTCGATCGCTTTTAGGAGGATCAGTTCAAGTTCCTTGCGGAGTTCTTTCTTGCTCATGGTTATAATATTAAGTTTTAAAAATCAGTAAAATTTATGGTTGGACAATTTATTCGTCAAACCTTAACAATTAATTAACGGGTGTTTTTGGGGTAATCGAACAGGATGGCTTCACCCTGCTCATCCATTAGTTTATTCCAGCTCTTTGATTTAAAACGAATTCCTGCAATCGCACATGTCGGCATTTCTTCAGCAAATGAAGGATGCAGGCTCATAGCCAGATCACTGATCACAGGGTTGTGTGCGAACAGCATGATTGAATTGTACTTATCATCCATTTTTCCAAGCACCTCACGGTAAGTCGCAGCATTTGTATGATATAGATCCGGAAGGATCAGGATGTTTCCTGCGTCCATTTTAAAATTACGTGAAAAGATCAATGCTGTAGTAAGAGCCCTAACTGCAGGACTGCTGATAATAAGGTCAGGCTGAATGGCCTGTTTTTTCAACAAATCACTCATTGCATGAGCATCTTTGTAACCGCGGGTATTCAATGGGCGGTCGATGTCCTGTAGGCTGGCATTGTCCCAGTCAGATTTTGCATGACGAACCAAGTAAAGTGTTTTCATTTTTATGATAATTCTTTTCTAACTTTAAACCTTAAACTGAAATCATAAAGTTACAATGTTTTTACGCACCCTGTTCCCAATTATGGTAATCCTGGGGATGATTTTCCCCAAAATTCAACAAGGTCACACCACTCTTTTTCCCACAAAAGTCACTGATACGGCAATTCTTTTTTCAGAGAATTTTTATCCGTCAATTAGCGAAAACGAACAGCTGGTAAGGCATTCGGCATTTTCCTTATCATACAGCGAGGAGCACGAACAGGCAAAATGGGTGGCTTACCTGCTGAGCTCCCCGATGTGTAATAATAAGGGTGAAGAGAGAAGTAACAATTTCCGTGCGGACAAATCAATAAGATCCGGATCTGCTAAACCTGAAGAGTATAAAAAAAGCGGGTTCGATCGCGGGCATCTTTGTCCGGCAGGCGATATGGGTTGGAGCGAACAAAGTATGAGCGAATCATTTCTCATGAGCAACATGAGCCCTCAGGTTCCTCCTTTTAATAGGGGCATCTGGAAACGACTGGAAACACAGGTAAGAACATGGGCCATTCAGAATGAAGAAATATATGTTGTTACCGGTGGAGTTTTAAATGAGCATCTTCAGAAAATGGGTGCAAGCTGCATTAGTATCCCGGAATATTATTACAAAGTGATTCTGGATTATAAAGAACCTCATCTGAAAGCCATCGCTTTTATTCTGCCCAACCAGGGAAGCAAGGAATCTTTTTATGAGTGTGTTGTAAGTATCGATTCTGTTGAACAGTTGACCGGACTGAATTTTTTTCCTGCACTTCCGGATTCACTGGAAACAAACCTTGAGAAAAGTAGTAGTCTTAAAGGTTGGTGTAACCCGCGACATTGTAATCTTACATCGCTCTGAATGAGTAAGGAAAACCCCATTTGAACATTCTTAATAAGTTGAACATTTCGCAATCCAATCAAATCGTGGGTTTCGGAACCATCCTCTGCGTGGTACAATTATTACGGCATTGGTGCGAACTAAAAAAAATTAAAAATGGGAGAAATAAAGAATCTGTCGGATGATGCCGCGGTAAAAAAAATGAAAGAAATTGCAGAGGGAATTGACATTTGTATGTTTTGTACCTCTTCTGATGAACACTTATTTGAGACAAGGCCGATGAGCACTCAGTTGGTCGATGATAATGGTGATTTCTGGTTCTTTAGTGAATCGGGCAGCGAGAAAAACAAAGAAGTGAAAGAAGATGATCAGGTTCAACTGATTTATGCACACCGCAATGATTCGCATTATATGTCAGTGTGCGGTACAGCGAGCATTTCAAAAGACAGAAATAAAATTGATAAACTCTGGAAAGCTCATGCTAAAGCCTGGTTTCAGGGAGGAAAGGATGATCCAAACTTATCCGTGATCCGCGTACGCCCTACACATGCTCATTATTGGGATACCAAACATGGAAAAATGGTGGCTTTATTATCCATCGCTGCTTCTGTTATTATGGGAAAAAAAATGGATGATGGATTAGAAGGGGATTTGAAATTCAATAATTAATGATGAAAAATCGACTAATTGCAGTGTCAGTATTTTTCTGCGCATGCTCTTCTTCAACAACTACTATCACGAATACGGGGCTGACAGAATCCGCGGACTCTTCCCATTCAGTTGACCTTCCGAAGCCTTATGAAACCCGCTCTGCGATTAACTTCAGTGAAGTGATAGGATGGCCGGAAGGAAAGACACCGGTTGCGCCTGAAGGTTTTGTTGTTACGAAGTTTGCTGATGGTTTTAACAATCCGCGCTGGGTGTACATCACTCCCGGTGGCGATGTGCTGGTTGCAGAAGCGAATACACATGTAAGAGGCTTGAATAAGGTTGCGGATAAAGTGATCGGAAAAGCTCAATCGGAAAATTCTGAACTTAGTGGAAATAAGATCTGGATCTTCCGTGATGCCGATAAGGATGGGATTCCCGAAGAACGCTATATACTTTTAAAAGGACTGAGCCGGCCTCTTGGAATGGTGGTAGTGAAAGATAAACTTTACGTTGCAAACAGCTCGGAATTGTTGCAGTTCAATTATAAGAGCGGAGAATTTTCAATTACAGATGATCCAAAAATTATCTGCAAGCTTCCCGGTGGTGGATACAACAATCACTGGACAAGAAATGTGATCGCGAATAAAAAAGGAACAAAATTATATGTCTCTGTCGGATCGGCGAGCAACGCCGGGGAACACGGAATGGAAGAAGAGATCCGGAGAGCGAATATTTTAGAAATGAATCCTGATGGATCCGGAGAACGTGTTTACGCGAGTGGGTTACGCAACCCTGTTGGAATGGACTGGGCACCGGAATCGGGAGAGTTGTGGACCGTGGTGAATGAAAGAGATAAACTCGGAGACGATCTTGTTCCGGATTATCTGACGAGTGTAAAAGACGGAGGATTCTACGGTTGGCCATGGTCATACTTCGGACAGAATGAAGATCCTCGATTAAAAGATAAAAATCCCGAGATGGTTAAAAAAGCAATTGTCCCGGAAGTCGCACTTGGATCTCATACCGCCTCTCTCGGACTCACATTCAATACATATAATGCCTTTCCGGAAAAATATAAGAACGGTGCATTCATCGGACAGCATGGATCATGGAACCGATCGGTATTGTCGGGATATAAAGTAATGTTCGTACCTTTTAAAAATGGAAAACCTTCCGGTCCGCCCGAAGATTTCCTTACAGGTTTTGTGAATGATCTGAAGAAGGAAAAAGTATATGGCCGACCTGTATGCGTAGCATTTATGAAGGATGGATCACTACTCGTAACGGATGATGCAAGCAATGTAATCTGGAGAGTCAGCCACAAAAAATAATTTTCATAAGCATATTTTGAGCATTCATCCATGAAAGGATACAAGCTTGCGTGTTTTATTATTTGTTGTGGGTTCTCGTTGAGCGGCCAACAGAAGGATTCTGTTGAATTACCCGAACTCACTGTTACTTCCTATTTAAGTTCCCGTCCTATATTTCGTGTGCCTGCTTCTGTAAGTATTGTTGATAGCACAATGATGAATCAGCAGAGCAGACAATCGTTAGTGCCGTTACTTAACACGATCCCGGGACTAAGAATGGAAGAACGTTCACCGGGAAGTTACCGTTTGAGTTTACGTGGAAGTTTGTTGCGTTCTCCATTTGGGATTCGGAATGTAAAGATCTATCTGGATGAATTTCCACTGACAGATGCCGGAGGAAATACCTATCTCAATTTGCTTGATGTAAATTGCATTCATCAGATCGAAGTGTTAAAAGGCCCTGATGGGAGCCTTTTTGGAGCCAACAGCGGCGGAGTGTTAAAACTTATTTCAAGAAACACGAATGAGATAAATGAAGCAGAGTTAAGCACCAGCGCCGGATCTTATGGTTTGTTCAGACAGCATTTTTCTATTCAGCGCAAAATTGGAAAGTCGGTTTTTTCTCTTTCTGAAAGCTGGCAGCGATCCGATGGCTATCGCAAACATACTTCTTTCGATCGTAAATATTTTCAAATCGGAAACCGATGGATGTATAGTCCTCGCGCAGAACTTAAACTGTTTGCTTTTTATTCTGATCTGAAATATGAAACACCTGGCGGACTCACCAAACAACAATGGGAGGAAGATCCGCGATCTGCACGTCCTGCCACCAAAACATTACCAGGAGCCGAAGAGCAAAAAGCCGGGATCATGAACAGGACCTTGTTTGCAGGCATTTCGCATAAAGCTGAATTGAACAGATTTCTTCGACATGTAATCAGTGTAAGCTCATCATACACTGATTTTAAGAATCCGTTTATAACTAATTATGAAGAACGCAATGAAACAACCGGATCGGTAAGAACCTTTCTGGAAGCAGCAAACGATAAAGAAGCAAGCTTTGCAGATCTTACATTTAACATAGGAGGAGAAATGCAGCAAACGAATTCCCGCTTTCGCAACTATAAAAACGAAGCTGGAACAAAAGGAGAGATCACTGTTTCGGATCAGCTCAACGCCGGACAGAGTTTTCTTTTCAGTCGGTTGATGATCGATTTGTTTAACAGGTTGGTGCTGGAAGGGGCGTTGAGTTTAAATTTCAGCCGCTATCAGTTTAAAGGAATTTATCCTGTGATTACGAATTTTAACAATCGCCGGTTCGAACCAAGGCTTATGCCCCGGCTTGCACTTTCCTGGAGGCTTGCTTCATTCGTTACCTGGAGAGCCTCTGTAAGTAAAGGATATTCCGTGCCCACTGTTGCAGAAATCCGTTCTTCAGATAACACCATCAACACGGATCTTCAACCAGAAGAAGGGTGGAGCTATGAAACAGGATTTCGTCTAATCAGCAAAAACGGGAGGGCACATTGGGATGCGTCTGTGTTTTATTACCGTTTACAAAATGCGATTGTGCGAAGAATAAATGCAAATGACGAAGAATATTTTATAAATGCAGGCAACACATCACAACCGGGATTAGAATCTGATTTCAGGTTTGGAATTATTCTTCCGCGTGACAAAGGGTTTTTCCGCAAGGTTGAATTGAAAAATTCCTGGACGGTTTCGAAATTCACTTTTGAAAATTATACTTCAGGCGAAACAGATTTTTCTGGAAACAAATTGACCGGTGTTCCGGAACAAGTCGTTGTTACAGGAGTTGATGCACACTTCCCTTATCGAATTAGTGTATATGCACAGCACATGTATGTTTCTTCACTGCCTTTGAATGATGCAAACACAGAAAGTGCCAATGCTTATCAATTAGTACAGATGAAGATTTCCTGGAGAGCAGTCAATACACTTCGCTTGAGACTCGATCTCTTTTTCGGAGCAGACAATCTTCTTAATGAAACCTATAGTAGCGGAAACGATCTGAATGCATTTGGTGGCCGATATTTTAATACATCTCCAAACAGGAATTGGTTTGGGGGAATAAGATGTCAGTTTTAGAGAAAAATTAATTGAAGCGTAACGATCAAAAAAAACTCCCGGAAAATCTCCGGGAGTTTTTTAATAAAGCTGAATGAAATTACTGAACGATCAATTTAGAAACAGAGAAAGCACTTCCTGAATTTACTTTAACAAAGTAAATACCTTTAGAAACACTGCTCAGGTCGATTGTAATTAAACTTCCTGCTGTTGCATTCTCTACTGAAGAATACACTTGCTTGCCTTGAATATTTGTAACCAGGATTGTCATTTCAGTAGCTGTTGAAATCTCTACTGCTATATTGAACAATCCGTTTGTTGGGTTTGGATATACAGAGATGTTTTGTGCAACTGTATTGTCTTCGATCCCTGTACAATCAAGAACAGTGATGTTCGTGTTGTCAGAAGCAGAACAACCATTTGATCCAGTAAAGGTGTAAACAATTGTATGAGTTCCAACGCCCGCACCAACAATCCCCGGGTTAAAGATACCTGGCAATACACCCGGCCCTGTGTAAGCTCCACCTGCAGGCGTTCCAGCTGGTAAAGTTACTGCACCCGACTGAAAACAAATTGTGTCCATAGTGAAAGCGTTCAGGTTAACAACCGGAACAGACAATACACTTAGGTTGGTTGTAACAGTGCTGTCACATCCGCCTGTTGTATTTAATATGTCAGTATAAGTTCCTGCAACCGTGTAAACACTGGTTCCAACTGTTACTGATGTTCCCATGCATATTGAAAGTGTTTGGGATGTAGCAGCTGTAGGTAAAACAGTAAGCATAGTCGTAACAGCGCTGTCACAAGAATTCACAGTGCTTAACATGTCGGTGTATGTACCGCTTGTTGTGTAAACAGAAGATCCAACTGTTACTGAACTTCCGTTACAGATTGTAAGAGACTGTGAAACAGAGAATGTAGGATTAACAGTAAGGTTTGTTGTTACTGTGCTGTCGCAGCCATTCGGTGCTGTAAGTATATCAGTATAAACTCCCGTCATGCTGTAAGTATTTGCACCTACAGAAATGGAGTTTCCTGAACAGATTGAGAATGTTTGTGTAGAACCCATAGCAGGATTCACAGTAAGGTTAGTAGTAACCGTACTGTCGCAACCGTTGAAAGCAGCAAAAACATCTGTGTAAACACCGCTGGTGTTATAGGTATTTGCTCCTACAGTAATTGAGCCCCCGGAACAAAGTGTGAATGCCTGAGATGAGCTGATGGCAGGATTCACAGTAAGGTTGGTTGTAACAGTACTATCGCAACCGTTGAAGGCAGCAATTACATCTGTATAAACACCACTGGTGTTATAAGTATTTGAACCAACAGTTACAGAAGATCCTGCACAAAGGGTAAATGTGTTAGTTGTTGCTATTGCAGCCGGTTCCGTTAGATTATACGTTGCAACAGTAACCATTGAATTATCATCGGTAATTGTAACTGTATACGTT
>JALYRR010000188.1:0-4117 GCA_030855265.1 Bacteroidota bacterium
CATCCAACGATTCCGATTCCTGAGTGATCCATTTTATTTACCGGCGAATAGGCACGGATGCCGTAAATGCCAAAACCAACACCAGCATCTGCTGCAATGGTGCCGAATTTAAATGATTGCGCTTCCGCAGCGAATGCAGTGGCAAGAAAAGCTAAAACTAATAAGGTTTTTTTCATGATGATTTGTTATGTGGTTAACGGTTGCAAAATTGCCGGATTTAATAGAATGATCCTATACCAGTCTCATGGTATTTTTTTCTACGTGGCAGTACGGAGATAAGGTGTATTGAATTCTTTATGAACAAGTGCATTTTCTGGCGATAGAATTTTTACTTTCGTTCAGTATGTCAAAAACAAAAACTTCTTTTTTCTGTCAGAATTGCGGTGCCCAATCTGCCCGCTGGATCGGTAAATGTCCTTCCTGTAACGAATGGAATACCTATGTGGAAGAGGTTGTGTCAAAGGGGGATGATGCCAAAACTCCCGGCATTGCCAGTACGAGCACACAGCGTTCATCTAAGCCTCAGCTCGTAACAGACATTAGCATGTATGAGCAGCATCGTATCGACATATATGATAAAGAATTGTCTCGTGTTTTAGGCGGCGGGCTCGTACCGGGATCTTTGGTTTTATTTGGTGGCGAGCCGGGGATCGGAAAGTCGACACTGATGTTACAAGTTGCGATCAACATGAAAAATCTGAAAGTGTTATATGTTTCAGGTGAAGAAAGTGAGCAGCAGATCCGAATGCGTGCAGAACGGATCGGGATGAACAACCCGAATTGTTATATCCTTACAGAAACATCCACACAAAATATTTTCAAGCAGATTGAAACGCTTGAACCCAATATGCTGATCATAGATTCAATTCAGACATTACACTCTGCCCACATTGAATCTTCTCCGGGAAGCGTCTCTCAGATCCGTGAATGTACAGCCGAACTATTGCGATATGCAAAAGAAAGCGGAACGCCTGTTTTCCTGATCGGACATATCACTAAAGACGGAAACCTTGCAGGGCCAAAAGTTCTGGAGCACATGGTTGATACGGTGCTGCAATTTGAAGGCGACCGCAATCACGTTTATCGTTTATTGAGAACAACGAAAAACCGTTTCGGATCTACAAATGAATTAGGCATCTACGAAATGCAGGGAAGTGGATTACGCGAGGTGAGTAATCCCTCAGAAATTCTTATTACAGCAAGAGAGGAATTGGTAAGTGGGGTTGCGATTTCAGCAACGATGGAAGGCATGCGTCCGATGCTGATTGAAACACAAGCTCTCGTAAGCAGCGCTGCATACGGAACTCCGCAACGATCCTCAACAGGTTTCGACTTGAGAAGATTGTCGATGTTACTCGCGGTTCTAGAAAAAAGATGTGGGTTCCGCTTAGGCATCAAGGATGTATTCCTGAATATTGCCGGAGGAATTAAAGTGGAAGATCCGGGAATTGATCTCGCGTTGGTATGCGCAGTGCTTTCCAGCAATGAAGATATGCCGATTTCTCCGAAGGTTTGTTTTGCAGGAGAAGTTGGATTAAGTGGTGAGATCAGGCCGGTGAACAGAATTGACCAGCGTATTTCAGAAGCAGAGAAACTAGGCTTTGAACATATTTTTATATCCAAATACAATAAAAAAGGATTGGATCTTAAATCCTATTCCATCAAGGTAACTATGGTTGGTAAGATTGAAGAGGTGTTTACTTTGTTGTTCGGGTAGTTGTACGGATAACGAATTATTCCGAATTTACGAATCTGTGTTTTCTGTTTATCGTTTAACTTTTTCCTTTTAACTTATTCCCTACGAATGCTCATTAGAACCCTTTTTGTCTTTTACCTTTACCTTTACCTTTACCTTTTGCCTTTTACCTTTTTCCATTTTGCTCCGCTTCGGTCGGAATATCGCTTCGAAAGTGAATGTTCCTTGGAACCTTTTGGCTTTTAACTTTTTGTACGGATAACGAATTATTCCGAATTTACGAATCTGTGTATTCTGTTTATCGTTTAACTTATTCCTTTCAGCTCCGCTTCGGTCGGGATGACGCTCCTGCGGTGATTTATGACAAAAGTCAAATTGAATGTTCCTTAGAACCCTTTTTGACTTTTGCCTTTTGCCTTTTAACTTTTTCCCTTTTGCACCGCTTCGGTCGGAATGACGCTTCGGAAGAGAGTATTTGAGTAGATATCAATTACAATCGCTAATTCCAATTAAACAAACGAATGATCATTAGAACCCTTTTTGGCTTTTAACTTTTACCTTTTAACTTTTTCTTCTGCCTTTTAACTTTTAAGTTTTTCAATTGCCTTTTTCAGCTACCTTTGAGATATGCAACGCATGAACATCATCTCCTGGTTCGATAAAAGCACAGTAAAACATTTACGTTTTCCTTTTTCCTATCATTTGATGCCTGTGTATCTGTTTGCACTCAGCCAGGTTCCATCGCCTTATCTTAAAAATTCCATTCTCAGTTTTCTCATCCTTCATTTGATTATCTATCCTTCCAGCAACGGATACAACAGTTACCAGGATAAGGATGAAGGAAGCATCGGAGGATTAAAACATCCACCCAAAGTTTCGGAAAATTTATATTATGCAACTCTTCTTTTGGATGTGGTGGGGGTGCTATTGGCTTTGCTGGTCAGCGCATGGTTTTCGTTTTTTGTTTTAATATATGTGCTGATCTCAAGAGCTTACAGCTATCGTAAATTGCGATTGAAAAAGTATGCGCTCACCGGTTTTCTAACAGTGTTTTTATTTCAGGGTGCATTCACTTATCTGATGGTTTCTTCTGCAGTAAGTGATTTTGTTCCGGAAAACTTTTTTACCTCAGACCAAGTAATTTGTATGCTTATCGCGAGTTTATTTATCGGGAGTGTTTATCCGCTTACGCAGATCTATCAGCACAAAGCCGACAAAAAAGACGGGGTAACGACCATCAGTTATAAGTTGGGTTATATGGGAACATTTATTTTTTCTTCCCTCATGTTTGCAATTGCCACCTTACTGATGTTTTATTACTTTGATAAAAAAGGACAGATCATCGCAGTGATACTCTTTTTTGTTATGATGAGTCCTGTTATAATACGCTTGTTTATCTGGTTCCGGAAAGTGATGAAGAACAGTATTCACGCTGATTTTGAGAACACCATGGCAATGAATTTGCTTGCATCCACCTGCATGAATTTATATTTCATACTTTTAATAGCGAATAACCATTTTTTGTGGTTTTAATATATGAGCAGGATCATTTCAATCGGAACAGCAGTTCCTCAGCATAGTACAAAGCAAAGCGAGATTCTCGAGTTCATGCACGCAGCCTATGGAGACGAAACCGCCTCCCGCAAACTGAATGTTTTGTTCAATCACAGCGGCATCGGCACACGTTATTCTGCCATTCCTGATTTTGATAAAAGTCGCGGTGATCATATTTTCTTTAATGGAACTCCCAGTACGGCCAATGTTTCCGACAGGCTTTCCGTTTTTAAAGAAAAAGTAATTCCGCTTTCGTTATCGGCCATTCATAATGCATTTGACAAGATCGGAGTTACTCCTGAAAAATTCGGGATCACACACCTGATCACAGTAACCTGCACAGGAATTTATGCCCCGGGAATTGATGCAGCACTGATGGAAGAGTTGAATTTGCCTGCCGATATCTTTCGCACTTCTGTAAATTTTATGGGTTGCAATGCAGCTTTTCATGCACTGAAGATTGCTGATATGATCACCAAAACGGAGCTGAATGCACGAGTGCTTATCGTTTCTGTTGAACTTTGTACGCTTCATTTCCAGCCCAAGAACGATCATGATAATTTGTTATCAAATACCATTTTCGGAGATGGCGCCGCTGCCGTAATTGTTACTTCGGATTCCGATCAGTATTCAATAAAATCAGGCGGTTTGAGGATCTCCGGTTTTTATTCCCTCTTGTTAAATAAGGGGAAAGATCTGATGGGTTGGAATGTCACTACACGGAATTTTGAAATGATCCTGGATGCACGAATACCTGAGTTTATAGGAGAAGAAGTGGGCAATCTTATGCTCAATGCGGGCAAAAGGTTCGGCATCTCTCCGGATCAGATCCATCACTGGGCAATTCATCCGGGAGGCAAAAAGATT
>JALYRR010000188.1:4127-7006 GCA_030855265.1 Bacteroidota bacterium
GGATAGCGATATGCAGCATTCTTATAAAGTGCTTAACGATTATGGTAATATGTCATCCCCAACCATTCTATTCGTTCTCGAAGAAGTCATGAACGGAGAAATTCAATCTGATGAGAATATTTTCTCTGTCGGTTTTGGACCCGGACTCAGCATTGAAACCGCCCTGTTCAGTTATGCTGAATAAATTTTCTTCCCGTTCAGATGAAGAGGAGTTGCTCGACGCTGCGAATATTCCAAAAGAACTTTTATTTCAAAACCTGCGTGAACTCGATGTGGTTAACCGCACACTAGGCGGACATGCAATTACACTTGCTGGGATACGTGCGCTCGTCACCGACAAAAACAAAACCTATCACATTGTCGACATCGGCTGTGGAGGCGGAGATGCAATGAAGGTGATTGCTGAATGGGCAAACAGGAATAACTTCAAAGTAAAGCTCACCGGAGTGGATATGAATGCTGATTGTATCACTTTTATGGAAGAGTCATGTAAAAGGTTTCCTGAAATAAGCGGCGTTGTCAACGATTACAGGGAATTTTTAAAAGAAGGTGTTGAAGTGGATATCATTCATTGTTCGTTGTTTTGTCATCATCTGAAAGATGATCAACTCAAGGAATTATTCTCCTTTCTGTATCGTTATTCAAGGTTTGGATTTATTATCAACGACCTTCAGCGACATTGGTTCGCCTACTACGGCATAAAATTTCTCACACATGTATTTAACGGATCCAGTCTGGTGAAGAACGATGCTCCTCTTTCTGTTCTGAGAAGTTTCAAAAGAAAAGAACTTGAAACCCTGCTTCAAAAAGCGGATGTAAGGAATTTCAGTGTCCGTTGGAAATGGGCCTTTCGTTATCTCGTGGTTTGTAAAAAATAAAACCCCGTATCTTCGCAGCAATTGCAGCAACAACAATCATATCAGGTGGCCATCATTGGTGGCGGTCTTGCCGGACTTACTCTTGCCGTTCAAATGGCAGATGCCGGCCATTCAACTGTGTTGTTTGAAAAGAACAAATATCCCTTTCATAAAGTTTGTGGTGAATACATCTCCAACGAGTCCTGGAACTTTCTGGAGCGCATTGGCATTCCTTTAAATCAACTCGACCTTCCGCAGATCCGGCAGCTGAATGTTTCTTCTCCCTCGGGAAATGCAATGTCGCACCGGCTGGAACAAGGTGGATTCGGAATCAGCAGATATTCACTCGATAAAAAACTCGCCGATCTTGCGAAAGAAAAAGGAGTAATGGTTTTCGATGGATGCACGGTAAAGGAAATTGATTTCAATACGAATGAATTTCATATCAGCACAGAACAGGGAATTTACAAAGCAGAAATTTGTGTAGGTTCCTGGGGAAAAAAGAGCATGCTCGACACCCGTCTCGGGCGCAAATTTACGCTGGGAACAAAACCAGAGAAAAATTATGTCGGAATAAAATACCATGTCCGCATTCCTTTTCCCGATGATCTGATCGAGCTGCATAATTTTGAAAATGGGTATTGTGGAATCTCCAGGATCGAAGATGGTAAATGCTGTTTGTGTTATCTCTGTGATTCAGATGATCTGAAAAGGCACAAAGGAGACATTCGTAAAATGGAAGAAGAGCTGCTGATGAAAAACCCATTTCTAAAGAAATATTTTAACGAAGCTGAATTTCTTTTTGATGCGCCTCTTGCTATTTCTCAGATCAGGATAGGAGAGAAGTCTGCCGTAGAAGATCACATCCTTATGCTTGGCGATACAGCAGGTAATATTGCACCGCTGAGTGGAAACGGAATGAGCATGGCGATGCGTAGCTCTCATGCACTGGCAGGGATGCTGACGCATTATTTTTCAGCAGGAAATGACCGTGCGAAGCTGGAGCACTCATACACCCGTTTCTGGAGATCTCAGTTCCGTATTCGGATAAAATTTTCGGTTTTATTGCAGGGAATGCTTAAGAATACATCGCTGACAAATCTCACCATCTCTGCTCTCAAAACAATTCCATTTCTTAGGAAGGCGATTGTTCGTGCTACACACGGGAAGCCTTTTTAGTTTTAAATCT
Organism: Bacteroidota bacterium; assembly: GCA_030855265.1. Lineage (GTDB taxonomy): Bacteria > Bacteroidota > Bacteroidia > 2-12-FULL-35-15 > 2-12-FULL-35-15 > 2-12-FULL-35-15. Next base: position 6,174 of record JALYRR010000188.1, read on the forward strand.
TACATTTGCAATCAAAATTATAAGAAACATGAATTTAGATCTTACAGGAAAAACCGCGATGGTATGTGGAAGCACCCAGGGAATTGGAAAAGCTTCGGCAATTGAACTTGCGTTGTTAGGGGCAAATGTGGTGCTGGTAGCAAGAAATGAAGAATCATTGAAAACGGCGGTTCAGGATCTGGACATTTCCAAAGGACAAAAGCATCAATACCTTGCCGTTGATTTTCAAACACCGAATAAATTAAAAGAGAAAGTAGATTCTTTTATCGTCACTCAAGGAACTGTTCATATCCTCGTGAATAACACCGGAGGTCCTCCAAGCGGATTGATCCAGAATGCAAAGCCGGAAGAATTTATTCAGGCTTTCAGCAATCATTTGATCTGTAATCATATTCTTGTACAGGCACTGATAGAAGGAATGAAGAAAGAACATTACGGAAGAGTGATCAATATTATCAGCACCTCGGTGAAGCTTCCTTTGAAAAATCTGGGCGTTTCGAATACGGTGAGAGCAGCAGTAGCGAACTGGTCAAAGACGTTGTCCAACGAAGTGGCATCTTTCGGAATCACAGTGAATAATGTTCTTCCGGGTGCGACTTTAACCGGAAGATTACAAAGCATCATTGAGAACAAATCAAAAAATACGGGTGAGTCGCTCAATGAAATTAAGAATGAAATGGAAAGTGAAATTCCTCTAGGAAGATTTGCCGAAGCTTCGGAAGTAGCAAATGCGGTGGCTTTCCTGGCATCACCTGCCGCCTCATACATCACAGGGATCAATGTTCCTGTGGATGGAGGAAGAACGGGATGCTTATAAGTATCAGATATTAAGT
>JALYRR010000189.1:0-5688 GCA_030855265.1 Bacteroidota bacterium
ATAATGCTCTGGTCGCTGTCAGCTACATCACTGGTTATCTCAACGCCACGGTTAATCGGGCCGGGATGCATCACGACGATCTTTTTGGAGAGGGAATTCAGTATCTCTTTGTTGAGTCCGTACAACATGGAGTATTCTCTCAGTGAAGGGAAGAATTTTATATCCTGACGTTCCAGCTGGATTCTTAACATATTGGCTACATCACACCATTCGAGAGCTTTCCGGAGATTGTGCTCCACCTTTACTCCAAGGCTTTGAATGTATTTTGGAATCAGTGTTGTTGGTCCGCAAACCATCACTTCAGCTCCGAGTTTTTGCAGGCAGAATATGTTCGACAAAGCCACACGGGAGTGCAGAATGTCGCCGATGATAGCAATCTTTTTTCCTTTTACTGTTCCCAGTTTTTCCTTTATGGAAAATGCGTCGAGCAGCGCCTGAGTAGGGTGCTCGTGTGCACCGTCGCCGGCGTTAATGATCTTTGCATCAATGTGTTTGGAAAGAAAAACTGCAGCACCCGGATTCGGATGTCGCATGACCACCATGTCTACTTTCATGGCGAGGATATTATTCACTGTATCGATCAGGGTTTCTCCTTTTGTGACGGATGAAGAAGATGCAGCAAAATTTACGACATCAGCGCTTAATCGTTTTTCAGCGAGTTCAAAAGAAAGTTTGGTGCGTGTAGAATTTTCAAAGAAAAGATTGGCAATGGTAATATCTCTTAATGAGGGAACCTTCTTGATAGGACGGTTAATGACTTCCTTAAAACTTTCAGCAGTATTTAATATCAAATGAATGTCCTCTGGTGTGAGGTCTTTGATTCCCAAAAGATGCTTTGTACTAAGTTTTGTCATTCAATTTATAGTATCAGGTATTTAGTATCAAGTATCAGGTATTTAGTATCAAGTACTAAGTCTCGAGTTTTTAGTATCAGGTACGTAGCATCTCCGCCAATGATTCGCAATTCATTTTTTCCGATATTCGTTTCAATTCAACATTCACCATTCAACATTCGTTTGCTTGTTCTGGATACTCTCCCTCCGGTCGAACCCGAAACGACGCTTTAAGCATCGCAGCTCCGATCTTCTTTTATTCACACTCAGATTCGCAAATTCGTATTATTCGTTATTCGTTTTCTACAATTATCTAATTTTCAAATTCTCAAATTGACACATTAAACTTTGAACAGCGTTACCTTATCCGCCCCGTCACTTTCCTTCCACTCCACTTTTACCTTTTCGGAAGAAATCGAATCAATTGTTTTTCCGATGTATTTTGCCGGAATCGGTAAATGCCTGCTGAGCCGTCTGTCGATAAGAACTAGCAACTCCACATCATTGGGCCTTCCGAATGCAAGCATGGCATCTAATCCGGCACGAATAGTTCTCCCGGTATAAAGCACATCATCCACCAGCACTACATTTTTATCTTCTATAATGAAATCGATTTCGGTAGCGTTGGGTACAAGTTCCCTTTTACGGAAATCATCACGGTAAAACGTGGTATCAAGACTACCGCATTTGATGTCTTTCTTTTTAAGGATCTCTGAAAGTTTTTTCTGAATTCGTTTTGCGAGGTAGGTTCCGCGGGGCTGAAGACCGATGATCACTGTTTGAGAGAAATCATTGTGAACTTCAATAAGCTGATAACAAAGCCGTGTAATGGTAATCTCGAGATGTTTACTGTCTAAAATGATCCTAGGCTTTATCATATCCAGGGAACAAATATAGGAGAAAAATTGATGTTTAAAACAAGTTCATGAATTTTTAAGGAGTCTGAGTTTCTATTGTTTTTCGATCTTGCTGTAATATCTTCCTTTCGCTGTTGTGACTTCAAGAAAATAAATCCCCTTATTCAGAGACGATAGATCAATACCGGCTTGTGCAGAATGGTGAACTATCTTGCCCATTGTGTCCGAAACATTAACGGTAAGAATTTCCTCTCCACTTTTTACTAATATGTCAATTTTCCCATTTGTTGGATTTGGAAAAACGGTTAACCCCGAATTAGAAATCTTTTCCTGAATCCCGACTCCAATACAATTGATAGAAATCCGGTCAATCATCCAGCCTTCTTTATTTGTGTTTACCGAATCGCTTGTAAAAGTAAATCTGAACTGTGTAAAATTTAATGGTGCCGTAGACTTTATTTTGGAGATGTTCCATTCCAGATTTCCTGAAAAACCATTTTTGCCGGAATTACTTGCAAGTGTGCTTGATGAAGGGAAATTATTAAGCAAAAAAGACGATCCCACTACATTGTTCCATGTCGTCCCTCCATCCTCAGAATATTCAACCACTCCTCCGTCAATTAGTGTATCTGAATTAACACTATGATGAAATTGTATTTCAGTATGATCATCACTTTTTACAATGAAAATAAATGATGAGATATTTCCTACCGGATAAGTATTGACAGAATCAGTAATGATCACAAGAGAACCTGAAAGTGCAGCATCAAAAAGGACTTTCGAAGGAGTGCCAATTTCCCAGAGATTGCCGGGCTGACTACTGTCGATCAGAAAGTATCCAGCAGTATCTCTTTCCTCAAAATCACTTATAACAAACTGTGAAGTTGTGTAAGCATAGGAAAAAATAGGATTTTGTGCTTTCATGTCCGACACACTCAGGAAGCTTAGCAACACAAAGATTGATTTTTTCATGGTCGATTTTTTTAAAATTACAGTTGTTAACTTATTCTCACAGAGATGAGACACAGATCATCAATCTGTTCCTGATTGCCTTTCCAGTCCTCAAAGGTGTTCTCTAATGACAATCGCCTGTCCATCATTTCAGAATGATCAAGCAGCAACAGGTGTTTTTCAAGTCGCTTGTACATAAACTTCTTCCCTTCCGGTCCACCGAACTGATCGGCATATCCATCCGTAAAGAGAAAAATACAATCCCCGGCTACCAGTTGAAAAGAATGATTTGAAAATGGCTTTCGAGTTTCAAATTTTCCGATTGGCTGCTTATCTGGCCTGAACTTTATAATTTCTCCATTTCTAGATATCCACAAAGGATTATTTGCGCCTGCCCATTCAAGGGTTTGAGTATTAATATCAAGTGTACTAAGGGAAATATCCATCCCATCTTTTACTTCACTGTCGCTTTTGGAAAAGGTTTCTTCCACCAGCTCCGACAACTTATCAAGGATTTCGGCTGGCTTTGTCAAACCGAATTCTTTCACCACTCTGTTCAATGCGTTATGTCCGACGACACTTACCAGCGCACCGGGAACACCATGTCCTGTGCAATCCACTACCGCAAACAGGATCTTCCCTCCTACTTTTTCTATCCAGTAGAAATCTCCTGAAACAATGTCTTTGGGTTTGAACAACACGAATGAATCTGGCAAAATGTGCTTTAACATTTTATCAGAAGGCAGAATTGCAGTTTGAATTCTCTTCGCATACGTAATGCTATCGTGCACCTCTTTGTTTCTTGCTTCAACAAGATTTTTCTGTTTTATTACTTCTTCTTTCTGTTCACTGATGATCGCATTTGCCTTTTGTTTCTGACGATAACTGCGAAAGATCAAGGCTGATAAAAGAATCATGAGTGCAAATCCGGCGATAAAATAATTTCTCTGCATCCTTTGCTGCTTAAGCTCTTCCAATGCAAGTGCATCTCTTTTTTCCTGTTCCTTCTGACGACTGATCAGTTCTTTCTGATATTCAAACGCAGCCTCCTGTCTCCCGAGATCCTGCTTTTTATTATCGTTGAAGACTGTATCTTTTAAATTAGCATACATTTCTTCATATGTAAAGGCATTCTTATAATCACCAAGTGTTGTATAGATTCCGGCGATGGCCCTATAGATCTCAAACAGCTCTTTGGATGTGTTTAATTTTTTTCCAAGGCCGGCAGCCGCCAGATAATGGCTGAGCGCTTCCTTTCCAAAGCCTCTTCCTTTTGCCACATCCCCCAATCCGCGATGACCCAGCATCATTCCGTAATCGTTTTTTTCTTCCTCACATATCCGGAAGGATTTTTCCAGGTAAAGAGAAGTGCTATCGAGGAATTCCTTATTCAAATCCGGACGATCAGGAAATAGTTGAACGAGCGTATCCTTCTTCAATTTTAAAAACTCCATGTAAACATTCCCAATGTTATTAAGCGATGCAGCAATGTTCATCCTTTCGCCTACTTCATTCCGGATCTGAAAACTTTGAAGATGATAGTCAAGCGCTTTAGCCACATTGCCTTTCCGGAGATAGATATTTCCAATGTTATTCAAATTGATCCCGACGCTGCCCATCCGTTTGAATTCACGGTTTATCGTAAGCGCTTTTTCCACATACGTCAGGGCTTTATCATAGTCGCCCTGGTATTCATAAATACCCGCGATATTTCCATAAGCGGAAGGCATTCCTTTCCTGTATCCTACTTCAAGGGAAGCATTTAAACTTTTAAAATAATATTCAAGTGCACGCGGATAATCGCTCATGTAGTCATAGATGATCCCAACATCGATGCACGAACGGCCGATGTCACGAATATTGGACGAATCCTTCGGATGTTCCTTGCGATAATCTTCACGTTCCTGCAACGCTTTCTTATAATGTGTGAGGGCCGTTTCATATTGTTCGAGATAATAATAGCCATTGGCAATGTTCTCAGAAGCCAGGATCAGCCCATTTCTGTAATTGATCTTAGCAGCTAGTTGCAGGGCCTTTTTTCCTTCAGAGATAGATTCCTGATAAGCAGAAGATTCGAATAATGCATAACTGATATCATTGAGGATTTTCACCCTGGAGGAATCTTCCTTTTCAGCAGCGAGTACAGAACGTAATGAGTCCACGGACGCCGGCTGAGAAATTAAAACGGCAGGGAACAAAAAGCATAAGATGAGACTGAACCTTATAAGAAATAAATGAAGTGAAAATTCCTTGTTTATCATGCTTAAGTTTTCATTCCAATCAGACAAACCAGAAGTCCAGTTTGCAGGACACTATCCTTGTGAAGGAAATTGGTCAGGAAACTGAAATAGTTTAATGATTTTTTTATAAAACTACAACAATTTAATACACAGGCAAAATCAGAAAATTTATTGCTTTATGACCTTAAAAAACTTAATCGAGAAGGTTTCTTTTTGAAGGATACGGAAGTGATACATCCCTTTATCAAAGGCGGAGAGATCAATTTTCATTTTGTGGAATTCATCTTTGAGAGAGAGATTTTCAGCATAGACTAACTTACCGGAAGATTCAAACAATTCAATCTGATAATCTCCATAGGCCATACCGGTAAAATCGATAGCGAGATCGGCAATCACGGGGTTAGGATACAGGAAGACATCGCCTCCGGCATCTACGTCAGGAACAGAAGCAAGGGAAACATCAGCAGGTTGATGGAAACCTTTGGTTGTAATACCACCGGATGAATTATAAGTATCACTAACCGGTTCACCGATGGTCCATGAAACAGATCCTCCTGCGGTAGCTGAATGATCGCCTCCTGAACCGATCACGTCGGGGGAAGTGGTTTGGCCATTCGAATAAAATGTGATCATACTTAGAAGAAATGCAATTACTTTATTCCTCATCGGGAGTTTATTTATCATTGTACATATTTTAGATTTGAAATTTGAAATTTTAGTCCAGAAGAGTAATTTCGCCTCTGTAATTTATATCATTGATCGTAAGAATATAAAAGTAAGTTCCGGGTTTTGCTTTCTCTCCGGAGT
>JALYRR010000189.1:5698-6987 GCA_030855265.1 Bacteroidota bacterium
CTGTTTGAAAATGCTCCAATCCCCATCGGTCAAATATCTTCAGCTGAAAACATCCTGACAGATCGGTTTCAGAATTGATCACGTAATTGTCGTTTTCTCCATCATTATTCGGAGTAAAAACATTGGGAACCTTGATCTTAAAATAATCGAGAAAAGAATTTATACTGCTTTCAACGGACATTGTATCACTGCATGAATTGTTGTTCATTGCGATCAATGAAACCTGGTAGTTAACCTGTTGTCCCAGGTCGAGATTTAGATCCGAAGATGAAAATGTTTGTCCGTTTACATTCCATAAAAAGCTATCAGCATCTGAGCTGTTATTTTTCAAGCCGAGTTTTACTCCGCTGCAATCTGCGGTTGCATTAACATCAAAATCAGCATTGGCATTTTCAAGAACATTTACGGTAAAAGGGATGCAGACGGTGGTATCACAACCTTTGCCTTCAAGGAAAAGTGTCTGCGTAAGAGTTGGTGAAACAGTCAATGATACTCCGAAGCCCAATGAATTTCCTCCGCACAAATCATCGTACCAGCTCCAGCTGAGGCTTTCATCGGAAAAATCATTCACGCTGAGTAAAGTAGAATTCCCATTACAAAGTGTATCATCAAATGAAACCGCAAAATTTATTATACTGGTAGTTTTACAGCTGAATGTATCAGTGATAGGAATATTGGAAACAGAAACTGAATAATTTGCTGTTATAAAACCGGCAGAACCCGTCCAGTAACTCGTGTCTCTTGGATTCATGGGATAATGAGGAATCAGGTTTATACTATCCGCAAAATCAGCACAGCCGGAGTTTAGTGACAAATCGGTTTTGATATTCACCACATAAGCATCAAAAGCAGCAATCAGAAATGTACTGTCAGAAAGCAAGGCAATGTCTTTACATAAAACAGTTGATCCATCTTCCGGATCTTTATAATATTGATGGGCCACATAATTTCCTGTCCCGTCAAATTCAATAGCCAGGTTGGTGGTAAGAGCGAGAATATTTCCGTTCGGTTTAACAATCACGTTGTGCATAGGATCCGCCCTCGGATATTGCAATGTTTTCCATACCAGGTTTCCATTAAAATCAGTTTTAAATAATGACTGTGTAAAAGATCCATACTCCGGAAAGATATAGCCATCACTCACTTCTACCGGTTCATAAAGAGCGTTCCAATAACCATATTTAAACCATATGATCGCACCGGAAGGATCCACTTTGTAAATATCACCGTGTCCTCCGCAGCGGATTACGCTTCCGTCTCTACATACCAGTGCAAGAGCCCACTGCCCA
>JALYRR010000029.1:0-2154 GCA_030855265.1 Bacteroidota bacterium
GATAATACTTCATGATTCATAAACAAGAAAAGTGCTCTGATATTGCAGAGCACTTTTCTTTAATTTAATATGGAAAAGAATATTAGGACAAGGCGTTTAGTTTTTCAATGTAACCAGTGGCTTTGTCTTCCAACTCTTCAGAGATTTTGTTAAAAGAGGCTTTGTTCTTTCCTGCCTTTGATTTTTTTGCTGTATTAACTCTTGCGATCAAATCGTCAGCTAAATCAACGGCTTCGTCAATGATCTTGTTGATTTTTTCTTCATTCTTACCCGGATTGTTTAACATTTCGGAATAACATTCTTCCAAAACTCCACCAAGAACGCTGTTGATGTCTTTTTTAATATTTCTTCTATTTGCCATGTTTTCTAAAATTTAAAGGTTAATTTATTTTAATGCACTTAGTTGTTCTTCAATTGCGCGGATCTTTGCTTCAGCATCTGTTTGCTTTTTCTTCTCATTTTCAAGCAACTCAGGTTTTGCATTGGCTACAAATTTTTCATTTGCCAATTTTGCCTGAACAGATTTTAAGAAACCGCTATTATAATCCAGTTCTTTTTTTAGCCTGGATCTTTCTTCTTCCACATTTATTGTAATAGTCAAAGGTACAAAGAACTCAGCATGCTTCAATACAAAAGAAAGTGCATTGTCCACTTTGGATGTTACATATTCAAATGAAGACAGATTACATAACTTGATAATTAGCTCATCATACGTTTTGATGATTTCACCCTGATTCACTTTTTCGAATACCTGCAATTTTTCCTTCGGTGGAATATTTTTCTGCTTACGGATATTCCTGATATTGCTAACCACTTCCATCACTATTTCAAAATGACTTAAGATTTCTGCATTTACTGATTCTTCTTTCGGCCATGTTGCAACAATGATGCATTCCTTTGTATCACGTTCTTTAATCAGGTGCCAGATTTCTTCTGTAATGAAAGGCATCCATGGATGCATTAGTTTTAATAATTTTTCAAAGAACCCTATCGATGATTCGAATGTTTTACGATCTATTGGATTGGCCTGTCCATCAACAAAATCGGGCTTGATCATCTCAAGATACCAGGCACAAAAATCATCCCAAACAAGCTTATAGGTCATCATCAAGGCCTCACTCATTCTATACTTGGAATAGCAGTCGTTGATCGCGATCAATTGTTCTTTGAACTTGTTTTCAAACCATAAAATAGCTGTTTTATTACTTTCCGGTTGAAGAATATCAGCCACTGCGAATCCATTTAATAAACGGAATGCATTCCAGACTTTATTCGAAAAATTCCTACCCTGTTCGCAATAACTTTCATCAAAAGGAAGGTCGTTTCCTGCAGGAGAACATAGTAACATACCTACGCGAACGCCGTCAGCACCAAACTTTTCAATCAATTCAATTGGATCAGGTGAATTCCCTAAAGATTTACTCATTTTCCTTCCAAGTTTATCTCTGACAATTCCTGTGAGGTAGACATTGGTGAATGGTTTGCTTCCGCGATATTCATATCCCGCGATGATCATTCTCGCTACCCAGAAGAAAAGAATTTCAGGTGCAGTAACAAGGTCATTGGTTGGGTAATAATAGTTGATGTCTTTTCCTTCCGGATTTTTAAAGCCATCAAAAACACTTATCGGCCATAGCCAGGAAGAGAACCAGGTGTCAAGTACATCTTCATCCTGACTTATATTTTCTTTTTTTATCTCCGGATTATAAGCTTTCAGTTTTTCAAAAGCTTCATCTTTTGTTTTACAAACTACCGTGTTTCCTTTTCCATCATGCCAGGCTGGTATCCGCTGTCCCCACCATAATTGCCTGCTGATACACCAGTCGTGGACATTTTCCATCCAGTGTTTATAGGTATTGCCGAATTTTTCAGGGATCAGTCTGATCTCACCATTTAGTACATTATCCAATGCTGGTTTAGAGATCTTATCCATTTTCAGGAACCACTGCAAGGACAATTTAGGTTCAATTACGGCATCTGTTCGTTCGCTATAACCCACCTTGTTTTTAATGTCTTCGATCTTAACGATCTGTCCCATTTCATCCAGGTCTTTTGCGATTTTTTTCCTGACAGCAAAACGATCTTCACCAATATAAAAACCGGCAGCCTCACTCATTTTACCATTTTCCGCTATTGTATCGATAACTTCTAACT
>JALYRR010000029.1:2164-13008 GCA_030855265.1 Bacteroidota bacterium
TGTAGTCATTTATATCATGTGCCGGAGTTACTTTTAATGCGCCTGTCCCAAATTCCATGGCAATGTAATCATCAAAAATGATGGGTACACTTCTGTTTACAATAGGAATGATGCAACGTTTTCCTTTCAAGTGTTTGTAACGGTCATCATCAGGGTGAACACAAACTGCTGTGTCTCCAAGTATCGTTTCCGGGCGAGTGGTTGCAATGGTAATCCATTCTTCTTCAGGTCCTTCAATTCTGTATTTTACAAAATATAGTTTTGAATTAACCTCTTTATGGATTACCTCTTCGTCAGAAACTGCTGTTAATCCCTGCGGATCCCAGTTAACCATTCTAACCCCACGATAGATTTGTCCTTTATTATACAGATCAATAAAAACATCAATTACAGCTTCGCTAAGATCTTCTTCCATGGTAAATCGTGTACGCTCCCAATCACAGGAGGCACCGAGTTTTTCCAATTGTTTAAGGATGATCCCGCCATATTTTTCTTTCCACTCCCATGCATGCTTTAAAAATTCTTCTCTCGTCAGATCCGACTTTTGAATACCTTTTTCTTTGAGGAGAGAAACCACCTTTGCCTCAGTAGCAATGGAGGCATGGTCTGTCCCGGGAACCCAGCAGGCATTGTAGCCCTGCATGCGTTTCATTCTTATAAGAACATCCTGAATGGTATTATTCAGCATATGCCCCATGTGGAGCACGCCGGTTACATTAGGTGGCGGTATAACAATAGTATAAGGTTCGCGTTCATCAGGAACTGATCTGAAAAAATCGTGTTTAAGCCAATAGCTATACCATTTGTCTTCGGTAATTTTCGGATCGTATGTCTTAGGAATTTCCATAATATTTTACTTACTTCGTTTTGTCAAAAAAGGAATGACAAATCTACTAAAAATAAATGTCCTCCATTTGGCCTTTTGGCATGGTTTCTGTATTTGTGCGAAAAGAAAATTAACGGTTTAAAAACAGTTAAATGATCTGATATGAAAAAAGTACTACTTACACTCAGTTTTTTTGCAATTGTAACTGTCGGATTTGCGCAGGCAAAGCCAACAACAGCAACTACTACAACAACTCCAACACCAGTTCAAACCAGCCTGGCTGAAATTACTTTTGAAAAGGAATTACATGATTTTGGAACAATTGAACACTCCGGTAACGGGACAGTTGAATTCAAATTTAAAAATACAGGAAAAGAACCTTTGATTATCTCTGATGCAAAAGGTTCATGTGGTTGCACAGTTCCAACTTATCCTAAAAATGTTCCTATCAAGCCGGGTGAAAGTCAGGTTATTAAGGTGACTTATGATACTAAACGCCCCGGAGGTTTTACAAAAAGTGTTACCGTTAAATCCAACGCAAAAACACCGGAGAAGATGCTTACAATTAAAGGTACTGTTCTTGCTGCACCTACGGAAGAAGCATTTCCAAGCAATGGAAAAAAGGAAGATGGTTCAACACCTCTTGAAAAACATTAATCAATATTCTAACTAACAAAAATAAAACAAACAACAGAAAATGAAAAAAGCAATTTTATCAATCGGCCTATTTGTATGTGTTGCCATGAGTGCAAACGCACAGGAAACTACAACACCAAATCCTGTTAACCCTAATGCTGCAAAATTTAAGTTTGAAACTGAAACTCTTGATTATGGTACCATTGAACATGGTTCCAACGGAGTGCGTGAATTTAAATTTACCAATGTTGGAAAAGAGCCTTTGATTATTTCAGGTGCAGTTGGATCATGTGGTTGTACAACACCAGAAGTTCCAAAAGAACCAATCAAACCGGGTGCAACAGGAATCATCAAAGTTAAATATGATACAACCCGTCCTGGAGCTTTTGAAAAATCAGTAACAGTTAGTTCAAACGCTGATACTCCTTCTAAGAAGATTGTTATAAAAGGTGTTGTAAAACCAGCTCCGACTCCAGCGCCAACTACTACAACTCCTGTTCCTGAGCAAAAACATTAATTCCTTTATAATTAGTATCTCTTCAAGTCCCTCTCTATAAAAGGAGAGGGATTTGTCGTTAATAGCTGTATGAATTTTTAATTACTTTGTTTCGCTTAATAGAATTTGTTGGTATTTAAGATTGTTTTGTAATTTTAACTATGAATAAAACAACAATTTTACTCCTGTTTCTTTCTTTCTTTTTCTCTTACGCATCCTCTCAGGAAATTAAGTTTAAGGATCACAAATACAATTTTGGATTTGTAAGAGAAGGGGATACCGTTCATATGGAATTTCATTTTCAAAATGTAGGCAACAAAAATTTATTGATTGGTGAGTATGTTGTGGAATGCGGTTGCACTGTAATGGAACCTCATTCCAACCCGGTTCTTCCTGGTGAAAAATCCGTGATTAAAGTGTCTTTTGATACCACGAATAAACTGGATCGGCAAGATAGAACAGTGTTAATCAAATCGAACGCGCTGAATTCACCTTCTGAGCTTCGTTTTAAGGGTGTTGTCCTCAAAAAGAAGGAATAGCCTGATAAATTTCTCTTATCATTCTTTCATATTCTCTTAAATAGTAACTTTGGCCGAATTCCAAACGAAAAAAATGCCCAAAATATCTATCAAAGGCGAGCACATGCCTTCATCACCAATACGTAAACTGGTGCCATTTGCTGAAGCAGCAAAAAAGAAAGGACGTAAGATCTATCATCTAAATATTGGTCAGCCTGATATCGAAACACCGGCTGAGATGATGAATGCAATAAAAAATGCAGATATAAAAGTACTGGAGTATTCTCATTCTGCAGGTTTCGAATCTTACAGAAGAAAACTTGCCGGCTATTACGGAGGTTTTCATATTAACATTGATCAAAATGATATTATGATCACCACTGGCGGTTCAGAAGCAATCGAAATTGCTATGATGACCTGCTTTAACGCCGGAGATGAGATCATTATTCCTGAGCCTTTTTATGCAAATTATAATGGTTTTACCTGTGCTGCTGATGTTGTAATAAAGCCAGTAAAGTCATTCATTGAAACAGGATTTGCTTTGCCTCCTATTTCAGAATTTGAAAAACTCATTACTCCTAAAACTAAAGGAATTATGATCTGCAATCCGGGAAATCCAACCGGATACCTTTATTCCAGGGAAGAACTTGAATTGCTGAAACAACTTGTTGTTAAATACGACCTTTTTTTACTGAGTGATGAAGTGTACCGCGAATTCTGTTATGATGGTAAAGAATATGTATCAGTAATGCATCTGGAAGGGATCGATAACAATGTGGTATTGCTTGATTCTATTTCAAAACGTTACAGTGCATGCGGAGCAAGGATCGGCGCATTGATTTCCAGAAACAAAGAAGTAATGACTACCGCCATGAAATTTGCTCAGGCAAGGTTAAGTCCTCCAACGTTCGGACAGATCGGAGCAGAAGCTGCATTGGACACTCCTAAAGAATATTTTGATAAAGTTCAGAATGAATACGTGGGCCGGAGAGATTTTCTGATCGAAGCCCTGAATAAAATGGAAGGTGTTTTTTGTCCTAAACCCAGCGGTGCATTTTATTGTATCGCACGATTACCGATCGACAACTCAGATAAATTTTGTCAGTGGCTACTTGAATCATTCGAATTCGAAGGACAAACAGTAATGCTTGCGCCCGCAACCGGATTCTATTCAACACCGGGTTCCGGTATAAACGAGGTTCGCCTTGCTTATGTTCTTAATAAAACCGATTTGAAAAATGCAATGGTTTGTTTGGAAAAGGCTTTGGAGGCTTATCCCGGAAGAACTTCCCAATAGATAATTAGCATTAATTAGGAATGCTTTGAAGCAAACGACACCAGAAGTCGTTTGCTTTTTTCATTTATTTGTATAATTTAGCATTCCTAAAATCTGGTTTATTTTCAATGGTGGTATCTGGTAAGCATTTCTTGATAAGTGCTTTCACATTTCTTTTCTGCATTAACCCGGCTTTATTCGGAAAAATCTGGGCTGTCTCACATTGTGATGGTCCTGAAGATAGTTTGCTTTCTATATCTCTTCCTGTTGTTGCCCAAAAAAGCCTGATTCAAAGCATGAACAGAGAACAGTTGAGTTCTTTAGTTGACTATTTGTTTGAATTGGATACGATCCCAAAAGATTTGATGACTGAAATCAACAAGGCCATCGCGGGATTAAAAGGACCCGAAGTTTCACCCGGTCTGCCGGCTTCGCATTTGTATTCGAGTTGGGAGATCAATAATTTGTTTCCGGAAAAGGATATGTTAAAATTAAAAGGCGATACTTCTGTTACATTGAAACTCGAAGGTGATCTGATGGGAGACTATTTTCATCCCTTCAATGGGCCGGTGACTTCAGGTTTTGGCTGGAGGGATAGTACTCAACACAATGGAATTGATATCGATCTGAATAAAGGAGATAAAGTTTCCGCCTCTTTTGACGGGATGGTAAGAGTTGCGAAAAGGGTGGGAGGTTTTGGTAATGTTGTGATTGTAAGACATTACAACGGGTTGGAAACAGTGTATGCTCATCTTTCAAAAATTAAAGTTAAGCCAGGTCAGGTAATTGTTGCAGGTCAGATCATCGGGTTGGGAGGAAACACAGGGCATTCCACGGGTTCACATCTTCATTATGAGATCCGCTTTAAAGGTGTTCCGCTAAATCCGAAATATTTGATTTCCTTTAATGAACAAAAATTACTTTGCAGCGATGTGATTATCAGGAAAACAAAATGGGGATTGGCGGTATATCCAAAGGATTCCAAAACTTATATTGTAGAAAAAGGCGATACGATTTTTGAAATAGCAAAGCATTTCGGGGTCACCACCTCATCTATAAAAGAGATGAATGGTTTCAGCGGAAGAGTAAAGTTAAAGGCAGGTCAGATCTTGTGTGTGCTGCAATAATTCAAGCATTGTTAAGCTTGTTCAGGCATCTCATGAATGCATCCCTCACTCCTTCGTATTGTGCTTCCTTACCGTAATTGTGAGTTTGATGTGCTTCATTAATGACTTCATTCGCATACATTATCTGCTGATTTAACCATTGAACGACTTCTTGTAATTGTTCTGAATTCATAGGGGACGTATTTAGAGAACAGTCTTTATTACGCTTGTGTGGTACTTTGGGTTACGAAATCCCTTCAATTACTGTTTTAAACGATTTAATCAAAGTATTAATGGATTCATTCATTTTGCAGTTGAAAGCCTGTCTTCAAGGGCCTTTGCCAGGTGAAGAAGCTCAATTTTTAATGGCCCCAACAGGTCGACCGCGCAGGATTGAGAGTAAGCAGGGCGACTACCAACCCCGGGCCAGTGCAGTTTTAATTATTCTCTTTCCGGAAAATGAGTCCTGGAATACTATCCTTATTGAGCGTCCGGTATATGAAGGTGTTCACAGCGGGCAGATTGCTTTCCCCGGCGGACGGCATGAGGAACAGGATCAAACCCTGATCAATACAGCTTTGAGGGAAACGCAGGAAGAAATCGGAATTGACCCTTTTAAAGTAGAAATCCTCGGAAAACTTACGGATTTATACATTTCGCCCAGTAATTCACTTGTTTCGCCTTATATAGGATTTGTAAAAGAAAAACCAGTTTTAATTCCGGATTCATTTGAAGTCAGTAATGTGATGATGGTAGACCTGTTTGAATTGACAATGCGAATACAGCCTCAGGAAAAAATGATCACATGGAGCAACGGTCTGAAAATAAAAAGCCCCTACTTTGAGGTAGAGGGCAAGACTGTTTGGGGAGCAACGGCAATGATGATCAGCGAATTAAGAGAAGTGGTTAAAAAGGCAAAAATTACTTCTTCTTAAAATCCGTCATTATATTATCATAGCATAAATAGTAACTTCCTTTGGAAAGGTTGGCTATATCCAGATTATTCCCGTACCCGCGTTTAATTACATTCCCATAGGCATTGAACACTTCGTACATGGTTTCTCCGGAAAACTGAATAGCTTTTGACCCATTAGCCATAGTATAAGTGGGTTGTCCTGATGTGGAAATGTATGTAACGTTACCGGAAGTTTTAGCGATGTCGCCATAACCGACTTGCTTAACTCTGAATTTATTTTCTCCAGAATGCGCTGTCGTATTGAAGGAATAAGTGTTTTTTTCTAAAGATCCACCACCTTTTACTTCTCCAACAGGAATCCATTTATTCCAGCGGAATTGCTCAATAATATAATTCAGGGAACCCATTTCATTTTTAGTTTCCCAATTCAATAAACCGTTTTTATCAATATTGATATTTACAACTTCGAAAGTCGCTTTGGGTTTTAATGCTTCAGGGTTTAAAACTTTCGGACTGCAATCATCTTTGTGTTTAATCTCAACAATTACAACAGTTCCTGGAGTTATTTGAAAGGCTGAAAAGTCAATCTCGAAAGCACTTGAGTTAACCTCATCCGTTGAGGTTTTACCATTTATGGAAACTTCATACGTGCAAAAACCTACACCATTTCCAGCATATCCGTTTTGAACGTAAAGATTTTTATCCTGGTATTTACCTTCAACTACAATAATACCGGCAAAGGCAGTATTAAATAAAATCAGGATGAGGGAGCACAAGAGTAGTTTTTTCATTGTTCGTTTAACGTTTTTCGTATTCGTCTACAAATATAGTTAATTAATCGGCTAAAAAACAAAGGCAATTTAAGAAATTAATAAAATTTCAATTTTTATTTTATTGAATATCAGGCAATTACTTATGGCACCAATAAATGTTTCAGTTTTACTATTCCATATAATAATACAAATACGAAAATTACAAAGAGCAGGATTTTGTAGCTGCCCTTAAATAAGGATGTATTTCCATTTTTGTCTTTTCGGTAAGCAATCGTTATCCCAATCACAAATGCCAGAAAAAACAAAATAGCAAATATGAGTTGTCCTTTAGTAATCATACCCTTGATTTAATGTGCAGGTAAATTTACACTTTAAACCCGCATCCCTTAAAAAAGTAATAAACATTTACCCGATAAATGTTATTAATTTTATGAAATCAAATCCGCATCCGTTTATGCCTAAACTCAAATGCCTTTTAATTATTGCTTTGTTGTTCTCCTCTTTTCATTCAAGAGCAGATAAACTGAGAAAAGGTTTTGAAGCTCTTAGGATCTATAATTATTTTGAAGCCAAACGAATTTTTGGACAAGAATTAAAAAAGAACCCGGCAGCCTCTTCTTATGGATTAAGTGTTATCTATTTCAGAAGCGACAATCCATTCTCCAATATTGATAGTGCTTACCGGTATATTTCTCATTCCTCTAAAACGTACTCTGCTCTTTCGGAGAAGAAAAAATTAAGTTACCGGGTATTCAATGTTCAGCCTTCATCAATAGATTCGCTCAAAAAATTGGTTCACTCAAAAGCATTTGATCAATATAAATCAAAAAACAGCGTGGCTGAGTGGAACCGCTTTATTGAAATATACGTGGATGCAGATCAATGTTTCGAAGCAATTGAACTTCGCAACAGTCTTGCTTTTTCGGAAGCAAAAAAAACAAACTCAGTGGATGCTTTCCGGATCTTTATGGAAACATATCCACTTTCCAGGGAAATAGAAGAAGCCAAGGATCTCTATGCACTCACGCTCTTTCAGACTTCTACACGTAACAATACGATAGCTGAATTTTCCAAATTTCTGGAAGATCAACCTGACAGTCCTTTTGCTGAACATGCTCAAAATTCCATCTATAAATTAGCTGTACCAAATGGCACCAAAAAAGAGAATGTAGATTTCATAAAAAAATTTCCTTCAAACCCAAACACTGCAATTGCCTGGTCGTCCATCTACCTTGCTTATACATCAGATTATTCCTATTCATCCATCCTCAAATTTAAAAGCGATTTCCCCTATCATCCCTTTGAAGAAAGAGTTGAAAAGGATCTCCTTTTATCAGTCAAGCTTGTTCTCCCTTTCAGAATAGATAACAAATGGGGGTTTATTGATTCAGCAGGACAACTGGTGATCCCATGTTTGTATGAATGGGTTGAGCCTTTTTCTGGCGGACTTGCAGAGTGCGGACTGAACGGGAAGTCGGGTTTTATAGATAAGTCCGGGAAGTTGATAGTGCCGTTTATCTATGAACAGGTTGAACCTTTTAGGGACGGATATTCTGTTGTTAAACAGAATGAAAAATTCGGAATTATCGATAGAAACGGAAAGTTGATAGTGGATTTTTTATATGATGATATCTCTGAATTTTCGGAAGGATTGGCATCAGTGGGGCGTGGAGATAAATTCGGTTACATTGATCAGCAGGGGAAGTTAGTCATCGGAATGAATTTCTCCAAAGCTGCTGATTTTTCCGAAGGTTTTGCAGCAGTTGAATTCGGCGGACAAATTGGATTTGTTGATTATTCAGGTAATGTTGTTGTCAACTATAAATATGACTGGGTAGAATCATTTAAAAACCAAAGGTCAAAAGTAAGGTCATTGAAAAAGTTTGGAATGATAAATATTTCCGGAGTGGCCGTTATTCCGGTAGAGTATGACCTCATCGGTGATTTTCATGATGGGCTGATCCTGATCATGAAAGATTTGAAATATGGCTTCGCAGACAGCAATGGTGTTCTTGTGATCCCTTTAGAATTAGATTATAGCGAGAATTTTTCAACACCACCATATTTTAAAAACGGCACTGCAATCTCGGAAAAAAATAAAAAACAAGGTTTGATTGAGAACTCAGGAAAGGTGTTTGTCAAAAATGAATTCGACCGCATATTACCATTTAATGAAGGCTTGGCTGCTGTAATGAAAAAAGATAAATGGGGTTTTATTGATTCCAAATCTAAACTGATCATTCCTTTTATATATCAATCTGCGGAGTCATTTTCTGAATGCCTTTCACTCGTAAAGAAAAACGGGAAAGAAGGTTTCATAAACAAATACGGGAAAGTGATTGTGGAAATGATCTATGATAATGTGGAACCGTTTCGGAGCGGAGTCAGTATAGTTACGGAGGAAGAAGAAAAAGGACTTATTGATATAAGTGGAAAAGAAATTCTTGAAACGGCTTATGATGAGATCCTGTTTGTATCCGAAGGAATTTTAAAAGTAGAACGCGAATCCAAATTTGCCTATTACAATATTGCAACAAGAGAGTTTCTCAGAAAGGAAGAAGGATTTTAAGTTCTGATTTTCTGTCCCAAACGTAAAGTGCTGTTCGCTTTTATTCCGTTCTTTTTGCAGAGGGCTTTCGTGGTAGTTCCATATTTCCTTGCAATGCCTGATAAAGTATCGCCTTTTCTTACAACATACACTCTCCCTTTTCCTTTGCTTTTTGCCGCCGCTGCCGCAGCTTTCTTTGCTTCAGCAACATAACTGAATGTCTTTCTGGAAAGTGCCATCGTATCAGAAATCAATTTCTTTTCATTGAAAGAAATGATCTCGTTGGGATTGATCGGTTGCCCCAGATACCTTACTTCGAAGTGTAAATGGCTTCCACGTGATTTGCCTGTGTTCCCTCCTAAACCTATAATCTGTCCGGCAAAAACCTCCTGACCCACTTCTACGCTGATATGAGATAAGTGAGCGTAATACGTTTCCAGTCCGTTTGAGTGCCTAACAACAATTACATTTCCATAGCTCTTACTTTTTTTGGCGATTCGGACTTTTCCATCAAAGGCGGAGTTAACTGCATCACCGGTTTCAAGATCAATATCAATCCCATAATGGAATCTTCTTTTACGTGGTCCAAAATTAGACGTGACTTTTCCTGAAAAAGGATGCGAGTATCCACAACTGAACTCATCGCAAAGAAGAACATTTGTTACACTGTCTCTTAAAGTTTCAAGGTTAAATTTAACGGAATGAATATTTACAGTATCCCATCCGCAATAAAGATCGTAGGCAGGAAATGAAATCAGGGAATCACTGTAATCCATCATTTCTTCTTCATCAATTCCATAGGGAATGGTATCAGGCTCAGTCTCCTGAAAAAAGGTTGATAGGTTTATTGCCGGGGAACCAGCGAGGCAAATTGTGTTTGTAATAAGGAAGAGAAGAAAGACGGAAATTTTTTTTTTCATTTACAAACAGATCATACCACACATGAAAAAATCGTGTTGTGGCAGATCTGACAAAACACTATGTGTTCAGGTCAGCTTCAGGCCACGTGTGATGAATTAAACAATAAAATACTATACTATCGGGGTCCATCTTGTTTTAAGATTGGCAAATATGCTTATTTTTTTTAAAAAAGCAAGTGTTAATAATTGTTAAGCAGGTGGAACTTTTCCACAATTGATTCTTAATTACGCACAGTGTTTTTAAACCTGTCGTCGGTAAGAGTCTTCAAAAATTCAATCAGATCAAGTTTTTCATCCGCTGTCAGGTTCAAGGGTTTTGATAACAACGTATCTGTATTGATGCTGTTTTTTATAAATTGTTCGGGCTTGTCATAAAAATCAACCACTTCTTTCAGTGTCCTGAACATCCCATTGTGCATGTATGGGGCAGTCACAGATATATTACGAAGTCCGGGAACCTTGAATTTGCCGAGGTCCGTGCTGTCCTTGGTTACTTCAAATCGACCTGCATCATTCAGATCCTGTCCGTTATACAAGCCAATATTTCTGAACTCATCGCCTGTGAAATCGGGACCAAAATGACAATCAAAACATTTCCCTTTTTTATTGAAGATAATCTGGCCTCGTTTTGCGGATTCTGAAATTGCTGTTGTATCATCACGCATAAAACGATCGAAAGGAGTATTCCCGGTTTCGAGTGTACGTTCAAATGAGGCAAGTGCGTCTACAAGATTTTCCTTTGAAGCTGGAGCCTGATAAATCTTCTGGAAAAAACGGGAGTAATATTTATTTTCATTTAGTTTCCGTATGATCTCAGATATCGGGATGT
>JALYRR010000029.1:13018-22831 GCA_030855265.1 Bacteroidota bacterium
TTCTACAGGATTCTCCATCGGCCCAGCTGCTTGCTGCTCCAATGATTCAGCTCTGCCATCATGGAAAAAGAAATTTCTTGCACTCAGGTTCATAACGCTGGGAGTGTTCCTTGTACCCACTTCACCATTTGCTCCTTTGCTGAACGCGGTAGTGTCGGAGAACGCATAGGCAGGAAGATGACAGGATGCACAACTGATGCTGTTGTTTTTCGATAGTAATGTGTCGAAAAACAACAGCTCTCCAAGGTCTTCCTTTGTGACTGGTTCTTTATAGGTAGCTTCTGCTTCCTTTTGATTGCAGGCGATTATTGTCACAAACAAAGAAATGCTGATCAGTACTGAAAAAAATCTCATCGTTTAAATATTTAGATTCAAAAGTACTTTACATTATTAAATATTATCCATGTATCAGTAATTTAAATTCATTACAAATAATGATTCTAATGGCTATATTTGTGAAACAAAAATATACTGAATGAAAACAGCAGAAATAGTTACCGAAAAAGGTACAATGAAAGTAGAGTTCTTCGAAAAAGACGCTCCAGGAACAGTTAAGAATTTTTGCGATCTTGCAAATAAAGGATTTTATAATGGCCTTACTTTTCACAGAGTAATCCCAGGTTTTGTATTGCAGGGAGGTTGCCCAAAGGGTACTGGATCTGGCGGACCGGGTTATACAATCAAATGTGAACTGGATGGAGAAAACCAGTTTCATGATAAAGGTGTTTTGTCAATGGCGCATGCGGGACGTGATACAGGCGGTTCTCAGTTTTTTGTAGTAATGAGCCGTTCTCAGACTGCACATCTGGATAGAAAACATACTTGTTTCGGAAAAGTAGTGGAAGGAATGCCGGTGATTGATCAGATCCGTCAGGGCGATGTTATTGAAAAGATCATCATTCATGAAACAAATTAAATTCCGTTAACATCTGAAATTTACCATTCGTGTAATTACTTGAACAAACAATTACCGAAGGCGTAAATTTGATCAGAAATTCGCCAATACACCGTTAGACGTGCATCGGTTATTTTCAAAAGGGAATGGTACCGTAGCAGCCATTCCCTTATTTATTTTTTTAAAAGACAGATCTTTATGAAGGCTTCTAAACATTTAGTAACATTCGCATCTTTTCTTCTTTCAACATTTACTTTATTCTCTGCAGGTGAATATAAATTCTCTGTAGATCTTACAAAGTGTGTTGATGATAAGCTTTCTATTGAACTTATCGTTCCGGAAATTAAAACTGCGGAGGTAATTTACAGCCTTCCTAAAATGGTTCCCGGCACCTATGAGATTTATGATTTTGGTCGCTTCGTATCCGAGATTCAGGCTTTTGATGGTCAGGGTGCACCTCTATTAGTAGAAAAAATTGATAAGGGCAGCTGGAAAATAAAAGAAGCGACAAAATTAAACAAGATAACTTACAGAGTAGAAGATACATGGGATACTAATCAGAAGGAAGGATTTGTTTTTGAACCCGGTGGAAGTAATTTCGAATCGAATAAAAATTTTGTGTTGAATGCTCATTGTCTCTTTGGTTATTTCGAAGGGATGACGAAGATTCCCTATCGCATTTCTATTACCCGACCTTCATCTTTTTACGGATCTACAAGTCTCACCGAAGTCAGTACCACCGGAAACACGGATGTATACACTGTTCCAGATTATGCCTTGCTGCAGGATGCGCCTATCATGTACAATGTTCCTGATACGACGGTGCTGAATGTTGGAGGAGCAAAAATTCTAATTTCCGTTTATTCTCCCAACAAGATTACAACCTCTGGATTTATTTCTGAGAACATCAAGGAAATTCTGATCGCGCAAAAGGAATACCTCGGAGGTTCACTTCCGATAAAGAAATATGCTTACCTGATCTACCTTTCAGCTGATGGTGGTAAATCCGGTTCAAGTGGTGCTCTTGAGCATTCGTATTCTTCTATGTATTTTTTACCGGAGATGGATCAGATCTATCTGGCTCAAACAATAAAAGATGTTTCTGCTCATGAATTTTTCCACATTGTAACACCTCTTAATATTCATGCTGAACAAATAGGGGAATTCGATTATAGCAATCCCCGAATGTCTGAACACCTTTGGTTATATGAAGGTGTTACGGAATATGCTTCCGGACTGGTT
Organism: Bacteroidota bacterium; assembly: GCA_030855265.1. GTDB lineage: Bacteria > Bacteroidota > Bacteroidia > 2-12-FULL-35-15 > 2-12-FULL-35-15 > 2-12-FULL-35-15. Next base: position 15,156 of record JALYRR010000029.1, read on the forward strand.
CAGGTAAAGTATGGCAACATGAGTGTGGATGAATATCTGAAAGTTCTCGATAAAAAAATTGCAACCGCTAAATATTACAACGATACTCTCCCCTTCACCAAAATGAGTCTTGGCTGCCTGGATGAATACAAGGACCAATATGGAAATGTTTATCAGAAGGGAGCTCTTATCGGTTTATGCCTTGATGTTAAATTGCGCTCTTTGTCGGATGGCAAATATGGAATTCAGGAATTAATGGCCGACTTATCTAAAACGTATGGAAAAGACCGTTCATTTAAAGATGATGAATTGTTCGGGCAGATTGTTAAATTGACTTATCCTGAGATAGGAGATTTCTTCACAAGATATGTGGCAGGCTCAGAGCCTTTGCCGATCGTAGAAACCATGAAACTGGTGGGTATCGAATTCGGTTTGGGAAGTGAAGAAAAAGAAATCAGTTTTGGCGGAGTGGCCATTGGGTTAAATCCTGCAACAAACAGATTGATGCTTGTAAATACTTCCGCAATGGACGATTTCGGAAAAGCAATGGGATACAAAGAGTTTGATGAGTTGATTAAATTCAACGGTAAAACAATCACCCTTGATAATGCCCAGGCAGTGATCGGAGAGTTTTTTGTCAATGCCAAAGAAGGTGATGTTTTAAAAGTAGTTGTTGGGAGAAAAAAGTCGGAGAACTCAAAAGTGAAAAAAGTAAAATTGAAGTCAAAGATCTTTGCCGTTACAGCGCCTAAAAAATTCAACCTTACGCTTTCTCCGACGGCGGAAACCCAGCAGTTGAAAATCAGAGCCTCCTGGATGGGTCGGCACTAAAATCAGGAAATGAACAAACGAACCATATACTGGACTTGCCAGCTTGGCGGATGGTTGTTCTTCGTCCTGATGCAAAGTCTGTTCTTCAACCTGAATGACCTGTTTACTTCAGGCGTGGCAATCAGTCAGTTCATGCTCCTTTTCTTCGGAGTTTTCATCTCACATATTTATAGGAATTTTATTATTCGCCTCGACTGGCTTAGATTCAGCGTACTTCGGCTCATACCCCGAGTGATTATTTCCAGTGCGGTTTGTGCCACTTTTCATGAATACATACAATATGGTTGTGAGATCATTCTTGACATAGCAGGAGGTAAGCACGCCACCAATGTAGATGTGATCATCAATATTGGAAATCTGGCGTTTGTTTATTTTTTCTGGTCATTGATTTATTTCTTGTTTCATTTTATTGAGAATTATAAAAAAGCTGAAATCGAAAATCTGAAATGGGAAGCTTCGATTAATGAGATTGAATTGAACAAACTGAAATCACAGTTGAATCCACATTTTATGTTTAATGCCATGAACAGCATCCGTGCACTGGTGGATGAAGATCCTGCCAAATCAAAAGAGGCCATTACTCAGCTTTCAAACATTCTCAGAAATACGCTGCAAATGGGAAAGAATAAAGTGATCAGCTTTGAGGAGGAAATGTTTGTTGTGAATGATTATCTTCAACTTGAAGCGATACGTTACGAGGAACGATTAAAGACGCTTGTCACCATTCATCCTCTTTCTAAGGATTTTCTTGTTCCTCCACTCATGATTCAGACACTTGTTGAAAATGGAATCAAACACGGGATTTCAAAACTGACGCATGGGGGAATGCTTGAAATAAAAACAGATGTAAAGGATGAGCTTTTGTTTGTATATATCATGAACAGCGGACAGCTGAGGGAAGCATCGGAAAGCGAAAGCGGATTCGGAATTAAAAACACTGTTCAGCGCCTGCAATTATTATACGGGAAAGCAGCTTCACTTTCGATCAGTAATGAGGATGGGAAAGTTGTAACTGAGTTGATCATTCCTAAAAAGATATTGCAATTTGATAATCAAAAATAGGAACATAACTGATAAAATATGAAAGCAATAATCATTGATGATGAAAGGTTGGCAAGGCAGGAATTGAAAAACCTGCTTTCCATATATCCGGAAATTGAAATAGTGGGAGAAGCCAACAATGCGGAATCTGCTATGGAAAGCATTAAACTGCTTAAGCCGGATGTTATATTCCTGGATATTCAGATGCCTGGAAAAAACGGATTTGAGTTGCTGGAAGATATAAGTGGTGTGCCGGAGGTAGTGTTTGTTACTGCTTATGATGAATATGCAATCAGAGCTTTTGAAGTGAATGCGCTTGATTATCTTTTAAAACCGGTTCAATCCAGCCGTTTGGCAGAAACAGTAAAAAAGATCCTCAACAAAGAACCAAATGAAAAGGCGGAGGTGAAAGAACAGACACAGGCTTTGAATGATAATGATCAGGTGTTTGTGAAAGATGGAGAGAAATGCTGGTTTGTAAAGCTAACCGATATTCGTCTCTTCGAATCAGAAGGAAATTATGTTCGTGTCTATTTTGATAAAAATCGCCCTTTGATCCTGCGATCACTTAATAATCTGGATGAGCGCTTGAATAACCGGACATTCTTTCGTGCGAGCAGAAAACACATCATCAATTTAAAATGCGTAGAAAGTATTGAGAACTGGTTCAACGGAGGATTGATGGTGAAGTTAAAAGGAGGAGAACAAGTGGAAATCTCACGCCGGCAAGCAGCCAAATTAAAAGACCTAATGAGTTTGTAATATGATTATCGCCTGGAGAGAATTCTTAACCAGCAGATATAATAAGAGTCTGGTTGCTCTCAGTTTTCTTGCAATGGCTCTTGTCCTTTTATTGTTTGCTTCTTTTCTTTCCTGGAATGAAAGCCGCAACGGATACCGGTTCAATGATCCTGTATTGAATGCGTTTAGGCCTCTTGATATTTCCCTGATTACATTTATTCTAACCTATCTTACAGGCTTTACAGGGTTATTGATTGCGGTTCCGAAACCTGAGTTATTTCTTCGTTTTATACAGGCATATATTCTATTGACTCTTATGAGGATTGTCACAATCTATTTTATTCCGCTTGATCCGCCGGAGAGCATCATTCCTTTAAAAGATATTTTTCTTAGAACCTCTTTTTACTCCGGAAGGGATAATGTGAGAGATCTTTTCTTCTCCGGCCATACAGCCACTATCTTTTTATTTGCATTCGGATTTAAAAAACAGATATTGAAATTCAGCTTCGCATTGGGGGCTGTGCTGATAGCTGCACTTCTTGTTTTACAGCATGTGCATTTTAGCATTGATGTGATTTTCGCCCCTTTTTTTGCCTGGCTGGCTTTGTGGATTCAGCAAAGGATCTTTCCGGAATCTAAATCTCTATATCTTCCCCATCCTCAAAAGTGATCTCAAAAGGAGCCTTCAGGAAAATGAATGCAGTTGCACAGATAAAGATGATGAGCATCAAAGGATGAGTAAGTAAAGCGAAGATTTCTTCCATGTGTTTTTTCTACAAAGGAAGAACATGCTCGTTAGGAGAGAATGAGTAGAATGTTATTAAATCTCAATCTGCTCGTTAACAAATTGCCGGAGCTCCGGAAAAAACTCCCGGAATTCAATTTCGAAGAGATCATAATGTTCCTTCAGATCATGAATGGAATGTTCCATGTTGGATACAAAACTTGCCCTCCGGGCCATTCCTTTCAATACTCGCTCTATTCCATGTAATTCAGCGTAAGCATTCAATATATTATACCTTATCATGTAGTCTGCAAACTGGGAAGAACGGAGGGGAAGAATCACCTTATTTCTTTCTACCAGCGTGTAAATACTTTTTGAATAGTCAGACAAAGATTGAGAAGAATAGTGCTCCCAGTTTCTAGCCAGAAAATGATCATAATAAATATCAACAATAACACCTGCATACTTTCTGTATTTAGGCCTTAATCGTTTTTTGCTTTCTTCTACAATGATATGCTGATCGGTGAATGTATCGATCTTACGGTGAAGAATTATCCCTGCCTGAACTTCAGGACTGAAATTTTCAATCATTCTTCCCTTTACAGAATCGGCAATAAAATTTCCGAGGAGTAAACCTTCCGATTCGCCTGATAAATAAAGATGGGATAAAAAATTCATGGATCTGAATAGTTTAGTAAATTTAAAAAATTAAACAGCCGAATCCTATTGATCTTCGATGAAATCAGCGAATAAAGCGGTCATTATTTGTATTGTTGCATTGTCGGTATTGTACGCAGCTAATGTGCAATGGGGTCGATCCAATTGGATAAATATCATTGAAGCAGACGGACGCGGATATTATGCTTACCTGCCGGCTGTTTTTGTATACCAGGATCTCAATTTTGGTTTTTATGATGAGCAGGAAAATAAGTATCCCGGACATGAATACGATTATCGTGTTGCTCAAAATGACAGAATAGCAAATAAATATTTTATCGGTACTGCTATCGCCATGTCACCAGCATTTCTTATTGCTCATGCGGTAGCTGGATTATCAGATGCCTCAGCCGACGGATTTTCAAGAGTATATGCAATTGCTATCAACATCGCGGGAATCCTATATTTATTTCTTGGATTGTTTTATCTAAGAAAACTCCTTCGCCTTTTCGGATTCATTGAAACACGGATCAGCTTTGTGCTGGTTGTTCTTACATTCGGTACCAGCTTATTTTACTATGCTGCCATTGAACCTGCCATGTCGCACGTTTACTCGTTCTCGTTTATAACTGCCTTTTTATATTTCCTGAAAAGCTTTTTCATTGTGCCGGGAAACCGGAGTTTTATCATTATGTCAGTTCTTTTCGGGATGATCTTTTTGATCCGCCCTGTCAATGTCCTTATTCTGTTGTTTATTCCTTTCTTTGCAGGAAACTTGCAGACCTTTAAAAATGGAATGTTTTTTTTAATGAAAGAACGATTTCAATCAGCTTTCGGCATTTTTCTATTCTTCTGTATCTGTTCCATTCAGCCAATTGTGTATTGGATGCAGACAGGTTCATTCTGGATTGATAGCTATGGAGAAGAAAAATTCAACTGGTTTGATCCGCACCCGATTGACTTTCTGTTCAGTTATAAAAAGGGATTGTTTGTTTATACGCCTATTGCTTTTTTGAGTTTGCTGGGATTTATTCAGCTGTACCGAAAGAATATGTTTAAATTGATTTCCCTGACTTTAGGGCTGATCATTTTACTTTATGTATTTTCTTCGTGGTGGAACTGGTGGTACGGTGGTAGTTTTGGTTCGAGGGTATGTGTAGAGTTCTATGCGCTCACAGGGATTTTGCTCTGCTATTCTTTTGATACGTTAAAACAGATCTGGCTTCGAAGAGCCTTTGCTGGCTTGATGATAGTCCTGATGTTTGTTTGTCAGGTTCAGGTTTACCAATACCGCTATTTCTATATTCACTGGGAAAAGATGGATAAAGAAAGATTCTGGAATGTATTCATGCGTCTCGACCTGATACGCAATCATCAGAATCCGAATTCTGATCTTTTGGATTAAAGTTTTTTCGCCTGATTCCAGTAAACATCCATTTCTGCAAGGGTCATATCACTTAACTGTTTCCCTGCTTTATTTGCTTCTGCTTCTAGGTATTGAAATCGTTTGATGAATTTACGGTTGGTTTTTTCGAGCGCATCTTCCGGATTGATATTCATGAAACGTGCATAGTTGATCAGAGAAAAAATCACGTCGCCGAATTCTTCCTCCATTTTTTCTTTGGAACTATTTGTATCTACTTCATGTTTAAACTCTGCTATTTCTTCCTGAACTTTTTCCCAGACCTGCTCTGGTTTATCCCAGTCAAATCCTACAGCACGCGCTTTCTCTTGTATTCTGGAGGCTTTGATGAGTGAGGGCAATGATGTAGGGACACCGCTTAAAACGGATGAGTTTCCTTCTTTCAGCTTTAGTTTTTCCCAATTCTCTTTTACATCCTGTTCATTCTCAACTTTTACATCGCTATAAATATGCGGATGACGGTGAACGAGTTTGTCGCAAAGTGAATGAATAACATCTGCGATATCAAATTCCTTGGTTTCAGAAGCAATGCGTGCATAGAAAACAATATGAAGTAAAATGTCACCAAGCTCCTTTTTGATATTCGGCATATCTTTATCCAGGATGGCATCCGCAAGCTCATAGGTTTCTTCAATCGTTAAGTGCCTGAGGCTTTCAATAGTCTGCTTTTTATCCCATGGACATTTTTCACGCAATTCGTCCATAATAACGAGTAAACGCTCAAAGGCTTCAAGTTTTTCTTTCATAATCCTGCTTTTTACAAATGTAGGGTTAAGTGTTAATAACCCGTCCCCGGAAATTCGATAATTTTGATAATTTTGTATGCTTGAAAATTAATTTACAAATCCGCCAGCTTCAACTGTTTATCAAGGCTCTGACCATCACCATTATTTTGTGTTGCGGGCTGTGCGTGCCTTTATCCGGACAAAAGCTGACGGAGAACGCAAATGTGATCTCAGTTGCCGCTCATACCGGATATATTATGAGCCACCGGGATAACATGGCTCACCTGATTAAAGGTCATATTTACGGAGGAGAGATTAACTATATTTTTAAAACCGATGGAGGTAAACCCTGGCAGCAGATCCATAAATATCCAGAGATTGGTGTTTGTTTCCTTCATCTTTATCTTTCTAATCCTTCTGAACTTGGAAATCTGGAAGCGCTTTATCCTTACACAAATATCCGGCTGAATAAATTAAGCAAAAAAGCCTGCCTCAATCTCAGAGTCGGTGTTGGACTGGCTTATCTGACAAGACCTTTCGACAGGCTTGAGAATCATAAGAACAATGCGATCGGCACTCATCTGAATGGTTTTGTGAACTTGAGGCTTTCCAGCACGATTATGCTTTCAAACTCTGTGAGAATGGAAATGGGACTTGGTTTAACGCATGCTTCGAACGGTGCTGTTCAAACACCTAACCTCGGTTTGAATATGGCTACAGTTAACCTTGGCTTTGGGTATGTTTTCGGAAATAAGCACATGACTTTTAAAAAGGATTCCATTCCTCCATGTACAAAGAATTGGCAAGCTATGATCATTGCTGTTGCAGGTGTTAAGGAGCTTGAAAATCCAGGTGGAGATAAGTATTTAGCTTATGGCCTTCAGGGAAACGTTTACAGGACTCTGAACTATAAAAATAAATTGGGAGGCGGTCTGGAGATGGCATATAATACCGCGACAAAAAAAGAATGGGCTAATGATTCGGTTTATAATACAAAGCCGGGTGATATCATTCAGGCAGGAGGAAAGATCTGTTATGCATTTCATATGCACCGGGTTTCTGTTCCTGTTGATTTCGGTATGTATTTTTATAAAAAGCAAGCACTCAACGGTAATTTTTTTCACAGGGTTGGTGTTCGTTATATGGTGACAAAACACTTGATCGCGAATGTTACATTGCTTACCCATTGGGCGAAAGCAGATTATTTTGAATTCGGAATCGGTTATCAGTTTTAAAAGAAAATGAAATATTATAAGTTTATTTTTTTAATCACTTTCCTCTGGAGTTTTCCTTCCTGCAAAAAGGAGAATATGTGCGATTGTATCAAACGTACCGGTTCTGTTATTTTTGAAACCCGTGAACTTCCTCCCTTCGATAAAGTGTATGTTGAAAATAATCTCAATGTTTTTATTACGCAGGATTCTGTTTTTGAAGTAAAGGTGGAAGCAGGAAAGAACATTGTTCCTTTAATAAAGCTTGAGGTTGTGGACGGAACTCTCTACTGCAGGAACAAAAATCGTTGCAGCTGGGCCAGATCCTATAAAAACCCCTTGAA
>JALYRR010000030.1 GCA_030855265.1 Bacteroidota bacterium
AGAATCCGTTAAGTCTTTCCAGATCCCATCCACACCTTCCACCGTTGCTTGTCCTCCAAGTTTCCCTTCTGATCCCACCTCACGCGCAACACGTGTAACCTCTGAACCGAATGAGTTCAGCTGATCAACCATGGTATTGATTGTTTTCTTTAATTCAAGAATTTCTCCTTTTACATCAACCGTAATTTTGCGGGACAAATCACCTTTCGCAACCGCAGTTGTTACTTCAGCAATGTTACGTACCTGTGCTGTTAAGTTGGATCCCATCTGATTCACGGAATCTGTCAGATCTTTCCATACACCTGCCACACCTTTAACTTTCGCTTGTCCGCCCAGCTTACCTTCCGAACCTACCTCACGGGCAACACGAGTTACCTCTGATGAGAATGAGTTCAGCTGATCCACCATCGTGTTTATCGTATTTTTCAGCTCAAGAATTTCTCCTTTTACATCCACCGTGATCTTGCGGCTCAAATCTCCATTCGCTACAGCTGTTGTTACCTCAGCGATGTTACGAACCTGTCCGGTTAAGTTACCTGCCATCTGATTTACAGAGTCAGTTAAATCTTTCCATGTTCCGGCCACACCTTTTACCTGTGCCTGTCCACCCAATTTTCCTTCTGTACCTACCTCAAGTGCCACACGGGTTACCTCAGAGGAGAAGGAGTTCAGCTGATCCACCATGGTATTGATGGTATTTTTTAACTCGAGGATTTCTCCTTTTACCTCAACGGTAATTTTTTTCGACAAATCCCCTTTTGCCACAGCCGTTGTTACATCTGCAATGTTACGCACCTGAGCAGTAAGGTTACCCGCCATACGGTTTACCGAATCGGTCAAATCTTTCCACACACCTCCGGCACCTTTTACTTTCGCCTGTCCTCCGAGTTTTCCTTCCGAACCTACCTCACGGGATACACGGGTTACCTCCATGGTAAACAAGTTCAGCTGCTTCACCATGTCATTCACCTCTTTCGCGATACGGGCAAATTCACCTTGCAGTAAGTGGTCGCTGACAGAAATTGGAATTTGCTGGGAAAGATTTCCCTTAGCCACAGCCGAGATCACGCGATCGATCTCACGGATCGGGTACACAAGATCCGAAATAAGCATATTCAAATCTTCTACACCGTTTTTCCAGTCGCCTTCCGCATCAGCAAGAACGATCCGCTGCTGAAGCTTTCCTTCCTTACCGATTGTATTCCGGGCTTTTGAAAATTCCTTGACTAATTTTTTATTGATAGAAATAATATCGTTGAGCGTATCGCAAACCTTTCCGCTTACTCCGATCCGGTTGACAGGCATCTTCACTTCGAAATTTCCGTTTTTGATCTCCAGAAGGATATTGAGGAGTTCACCTGCATCAAGAACATCCACAGAATCGTTGTAAACGATCGCTGATTTTTCTTCGATCAGGTTGGATTTTGAATGCATGGAACCTTTAGGTTTTGCTTCAACCAGAATTGCAGGATTGCCATTTAGTTTGGCGCCTTTCACTTTCTTGACCTCAAGAATGGGAGCACTCTCCGATCTTTTGGCCTTGGTCTTTTTCGATGGACGGACTGCTACAGGTTCCAAAGTTTTGGAATGTGAAACAGACTTGGTTTTTTTGGTTTTTAAAGCCATTTTCGCTTAGTTTTCGTTTACCCAGGGTTATAAAATGGGATCTCAAAAATAAGCGGTCTTGGTGGAAAGTCCTATGCTTGTTGATAATTACAGAGGATTGAGGAATTTATGCCACACTTTTCTATAGACAAACCAGATGCCAACACGAAAAATCGCTACTTATAGTTTCAGTTCTTCGGAAGGGTTCCAGAAAAACTTATCAAAGTCGAGGATTTTATCGTTTTTTATTATAATTCCTTCTTTCTCGAGTAATTCCTGCATGAGGAACGGAGTAGGAAAATGATGCTTACCGGTGAGTTCGCCGTTTCGGTTTACAACACGGTGAGCAGGAACTTTTTTCTTTTGAGAATGGGCTGAATTCATTGCCCAACCTACCATTCTTGATGAACGAGCTGCACCAAGATATTTGGCGATGGCTCCGTAACTGGTGACTCTTCCTTTTGGAATGAGCCGAGCAACTTCAAATACATCCTGGAAGAAATCCTGTTTTTGAGCAGTCATATTTGTGATGAAAGGGTTTTAATCGAAAAATTCTAATTCTTCACACCACAAATTCCAGGTAACAAATCTTAAACCCTTTGTTCCGGAACAAACCTTCATAGTAGGTTTTTATTTCCGTAAGTGCTTCATCTCTTTTTTTAGCATCTCCATACAGATCATTTGTTGCATCGAGTATTTCCATTTTGTTTTCTTCGGCTACTTCCTTTGAATAATCGAAAAACGGTTCACTGTCCGTCTTTAGCCGAATGATCCCGTTATCTACCATAATTTTCTTATAGCGGTTAATGAACATCATGTTAGTGAGACGTTTTCTGATTCGCGATAGTTGAGGCTGAGGATCGGGGAAGGTGATCCAGATCTCTGATACTTCATTCAGAGCAAAACAGGCTTCGATAAAATCAATGCGGGTTCTTACGAAAGCAACATTGTCGAGTTTGTCTTCAATGGCCGCCTTTGCTCCGGTCCAGATACGGTTTCCTTTGATGTCCACCCCGATAAAATTTTTCTGAGGATAACGCTTCGCAAGTCCGACCGTATATTCTCCCCTGCCACAGCCCAGTTCAAGCACGATGGGATGATCATTCTTAAAAAACTCCTTGTGCCATTTGCCTTTTAATGGCAATCCTTCCGCGACTGAATCTTCAAATGAAAGAAAGAAACAATTGTTGAAATTGGCTACTTCGCCAAACTTTTTTAATTTTCTTTTAGCACCCATAATTAAATCCTGATCAAATGAATTTCGCTCTCTTTATTGGTCTGCAGACAGCAGAAAAATTCATATATCTTTACAAAAATAAGCATTAATGCAAGATCAGAAACGAATATTAATCTGTCCGCTTAACTGGGGACTCGGGCATGCCACAAGGTGTATTCCGCTGATTCGTTTATTCTTAAAAAAAAATGCTGAAGTTATCATAGCAGCGGATGGTAGGGCGTATGAACTGCTATTAAAAGAGTTTCCTAAATTAAAATTTATCCGTCTGAAGGGATATGAGATCCGGTATCCCGATAAAGGAACCATGACTTTAAAAATGCTGCAGTCTATTCCCGGCATTCTCAAGGGAATCAGAAAGGAACACAGGGATCTGGAAAAAATTATAGATCAACATAAGATCGATGCGGTGATCTCCGACAATCGATATGGATTGTATTCAAAGAATGTCCGGTCTGTACTGATCACTCATCAGCTGATGATCAAATCACCTTTTGGAGAGAAATTTTTGCATAGTCTGATTCAGCGGTTTGTAAATAAATTTGATGAATGCTGGATCCCGGATCATGCAGGGGAGGATAATCTTTCAGGAGACCTTTCACATAAATATCCAATCGGAGAGAACACATCTTTTATTTCCATATTAAGCCGGTTCCTTTGTACTACACCTGCACCGGAATTTAATTTTAAAATCATGGCCATCGTTTCAGGGCCGGAACCTCAACGCAGCATTTTTGAAAATGTGATTTCGGAGCAGATCCTTCAAAGCAGTTTGAAAGCTCTTGTGGTCCGTGGCTTACCGGAGCAGGAGACAAAATCTGAAACTAAAGGAGATGTAACATTTGTTGCACATCTTAGTTCCGAGGAAATGGAGAGAGCAATTTGTGCATCTGAGCTGATCATTTCCCGCAGCGGTTATTCTACGCTGATGGATCTTTCGAAGCTGGAAAAAAGAGCAATCTTTATTCCTACACCCGGACAAACAGAACAAGAATATCTTGCAGATTCTTTGATGAAAAAAGGAATTGCTTATTCAGTTAAACAATCTGAATTCAATTTGAATTCTGCCATGAAAGAGTCGGTAAAATTTACGGGATTCAAAAAGGAGATCGAGGAAAATCTTGCAGAGAAAAAGATCGATGAATTAATGCGCACGCTTTAGCGTTACTGAAAAAACGGTTCCCACGCCTTCTGTACTCATTACACTAATGCTTTGTCCGTGTGCCTCAATAATATGTTTTACGATAGCCAGTCCGAGGCCGGTACCGCCTTGTTCCCGGGATCTGCTTTTATCCACACGGTAAAAACGCTCAAACAAACGAGGGATGTGTTCTTTCGCGATTCCAATTCCATTGTCGGCGATCTCCAGTAAAACATTTTCTCCCACATCATAAAAACGAATTCGGGTTTCGCCGTATTCCTTGCCATATTTCACGGAATTAACGATCAGGTTAACGATCACTTGTCGAATCCGGAAACGATCTGCATTCACATAGATCGCTTTACTATCATTATCAAGCGAGAGTATGATTCCACGAGCTGTGGCTTTCATTTCCTGCGCTTCAATCACATCCTTCGCCAGAGCAACTATATCAAAACGTTCCGGCTCGATCTGCAATTCACCTGTTTCCAGTTGAGATATCGCCTCGAGGTCATCAATGATAGTGATCATTCTGTCGACACTTTTTTCAGCACGCATCAGGTAATCGCGGTTGATGGTTTCATCTTCGAGTCCGCCGTCGAGTAATGTCAGCACATATCCCTGAATATTAAAGATGGGCGTCTTGAGTTCATGTGAGACATTGCCCAAAAATTCTTTGCGGTAGGTTTCCAGTTTTTTTAACCGTTCAATTTCGTTCTTACGGTCATTGGCCCAGGCAAGGATTTCACGGTTCAGCTGATCAATCTCATTGTTGCTTAAGATATTTTCAACAGGGTTATCATGGTGTCCCCGAAAATTCTGAACGATACGAATGAGTTGATTTAGTTTTCTGAACAGGAGAAAATTGACAGCAGAAAGCAGTAAGAAAGAAGTCCCGAGTGAAACAATGAAACCGAAGCCTACAATCCTCCATTTTATTTGACCGAAGGAATAGGTATAAAAGATAATGCCTGCTGAAACAAGAACAGCAAGCATTACAGCTAAAATGATCAATGCGATTTTTGGTGAAAATGATCTCATCCCGGAATTTACAGGTTAGGATACAAATGTACGGTAATTAAAACTCGAACTTGTAACCGATCCCTTTCACTGTTTTAATAAATTCTTCACCTAGTTTTTCACGCAATTTGCGAATGTGTACATCGATGGTACGATCACCTACCACTACTTCTCCACCCCAAACCTTATCAAGGATCACCTCACGTGTGAAAACTTTTCCGGGTTTGGAAGCAAGTAGCGCAAGCAGTTCAAATTCTTTTTTTGGAAGGTTGATCTCTTTTTCATCCTGTACCACCACATAACGTTCACGGTCGATCTTGATTCCGCCCATGTCCACTTTATCGGTACCATTTGCATCAAACCCTCCGCTTCTGCGCAGAAGAGCTTTTATACGGCTGATCAAAACACGCGGCTTGATCGGCTTATTGATATAATCATCTGCTCCAACTTCAAATCCGGCGATCTGTGAATAATCTTCATTTCTCGCGGTTAGGAAAGCGATCATTACATCCTTCAATCCCGGCAATGCACGAATCTCACGACATGTGTCAATTCCATCCATGTCAGGCATCATCACATCCAAGATGATGATACTCGGATTTTCCCTTTTTGCGACCGTGATCGCTTCTTTACCATTATTAGCAGTAGACACATTGTATCCTTCTTTCTTCAGGTTATAACTAAGGAATTCGAGGATATCCGGCTCATCATCCACCAGAAGTATTCTATAATCGCTATTATTCATAATATCCTTTTTAATTCAATGTAAAGGTGCACTTCCCTCATCAATCCACAGTTAATTCAACATTAATTTAACATTAACAAACATCTGAAATAGTCCGCTTACTTAACACTAGTTTAATTTTCCATTAACGCTGAATTGACCTTTCAAAAGTTACTTTGCGTCGTTAAAATGAGCGCAAAAATGAAATTAAAAGTCCTGCTTCCACTCCTCCTCCTGATATGTACAAATGTACTCATTTCTCAAAACTCTTCCATTAAAGGGAAAGTGATTGATGAAAAAACGGGAGAAACTTTACCTGGTGCAACTGTTGTTATTCAGGGAACAACAACAGGTGGCAATACTGATCTTGACGGATTATTCTCAATTAACAATCTGAGTCCGGGAACTTATACACTTGAATGCAAGCTCATTTCATACAATACAAAGATCATAACTGATGTAATAGTTAAATCAGAAGAACCAACTATTCTAACCATCACAGTTGAAACAGCTTCTACCGAGTTAGGGGTTGTGGAAGTAACTGCAACAATGAGCAAGGAAACTACCGGTGCATTGCTGGTGATGCAAAAAAACAGTTCATCTGTATCAGATGGTGTATCATCAGAAAGTATAAAAAGAACTCCTGATAAAAGCACAAGCGATGTATTGAAAAGAGTCAGTGGCGCAAGCATCCAGGATAATAAATTTGCGATCATCCGCGGATTGAATGACCGTTACAATGCAGCATACATCAATGGAGCTCCCTTGCCAAGCTCTGAGGCAGATCGTAAAGCGTTTGCATTCGACATCTTTCCATCAAACATGCTTGACAACCTGGTTATCATAAAAACCGCCACGCCTGAGCTACCAGCAGAATTTGCCGGAGGGATCATTCAGATCAACACTAAGAATATTCCTGATAAAAACTTCCAGTCCTTTTCACTTGGTGCAGGATATAATACTATTACTACAGGAAAAACCCAGGTATATTATGAAGGTGGAAAGACCGACTGGTTGGGACTGGATGACGGTAGCAGAGCAATGCCTTCAGCTATTCCCTCTGAGAATGATTTTCCTGTAAATATTCATGAGCAGGCTGCACTGGCAAAGCAAACGGAAGTTGACTGGAAACTTTACGACAAAAAGTTTTCGCCGAATTATAATTTCCAATACTCGATGGGCTATGTTGTGCCGGTAAAAAAGAGGCCTTTGGGAATTATACTTGCATTGACCTATAACAAGGGAAATAATTACAATGAAACAGTACGTAGAGGATATTCCGGCAACGACGGGGCAAGCACCATCGCTTCACAAATTGATTTTGATTACCTCGACAAAACATATTCAGAGCAGGTTCTGGCAGGAGGATTAGCAAATTTATCGCTAAAACTGAATGACAATAATTCATTCAGTTTCAAAAATCTTTACAGCATTAACTCTGATGATAAAGTAATAGCAAGAGGTGGAAAAACAAATCCACTTGAGGCTAATCCGACTTTGCTGAAATCCAATGCACGCTGGTTTACGAGTAACAAAATTTATTCAGGACAGTTTACAGGTGAGCATTATATTCCGAAAGCGAAAATACATTTCAACTGGACAGGCGCTCTCAGTCAGATTGAAAGAAAGATCCCGAATTTAAGAAGGACAATCTACACACGCCTTGATCATATTGATGACCCAAGTTCGCCAAATCCTTATGATACCGTTTATACGGCAAACATCGCCACTTCAAATGTTGGCCCTGATTACGGCGGAGGAATGTTCTTTTCCGACAATAAAGAAAAGATCTACAGCTTTAAAGCAGATGCAAGTTATGGCTTTGGAAAGGATCTCAAAACGGAACTTAAGATCGGTGGATTTATTCAGTCACGTTCCCGTGTATTCGCTGCAAGACAACTTGGATATACCCGTTATGGCTTAAGCGGCGGAAGTATTACGTTCAAAGACTCCCTGCTCTATTTAGATGACAACTCAATTTTCAACAGCGAGAATCTTGGATTGATAACACCTGCAGGAGGAGGAATGAATGGGGTTGGAGGGTTTAAACTTACAGAGGGAACAAAGCCTTCAGATAAATATACCGCATCTTCTACGTTGCAGGCAGCATATATTATGCTTGACAACCGTTACAAATTTGCGAGAATTGTATGGGGAGCACGCTTGGAAAATTTTAATCAAAAGCTGAATGCAAAATATTCAACATTGGATAGTGTAAGCCTGGATATGACAAAATTGGACATATTGCCTTCCGCCAATCTGATCCTTTCGGTTACCGAAAAACAGAATGTTCGCTTAAGCTATTCACAGACGTTGAACCGACCAGAGTACAGGGAATTAGCGCCTTTCGCATTTTATGACTTTAATACACAGTTCGTAATTTCAGGAGATACAACATTACGACGTGCAAAGATTTACAATGGAGATCTCCGTTGGGAATATTATCCGGGAAAAGGCCAACTGGTTTCAACATCTGTTTTCTACAAACAATTTATTGACCCTATCGAACAGATTTCAAGGCCGGATGTAACAAATGAAGTTTCTTTCCGCAATGTTTCAAAAGCTTACAGCTATGGACTTGAGCTTGAATTCCGTTTATTGATCGCCACGCTGTTCAAATCAGATTCTTCGAAATTCCTGAACAACCTGACCGCGTTTTCCAACCTCGCAATTATCCGCTCAAAAGTGGATGTGACTAATGTTATAGGAAGCGGATCCACCAACCGTCCTTTGCAAGGGCAGTCGCCATATGTTTGGAACGCGGGGCTTCAATATCTTGATACGGATTTGGGAATGTCGTTTTCAGCAAGTTTCAATAAAGTTGGTCCACGCATCGCGATCGTTGGAAACATAAATGAGCCGGATCTTTGGGAAAACAGCAGAGCATTTCTTGACTTCCAGGTTACAAAAAACCTATGGAAGAACAGGATTGAAATTAAGCTGAATGCACAAAACATACTTGCCCAGGAACAGATCTTTTATCAGAACAGAGATTTGGAAAATTCATCAGGCGGAGGAGCAAAAGGATTTTTCAATTCTATCATAACCGGCGATTCAGAAAACAAGCAGGCCTATGATAAAAAGGAAGATGATGTTCTTTGGTCGACAAAATTCGGACAGACTTATTCTTTGAGTATCTCCGTAAAATTCTAAGGTTAAATTCAGATTACTAATCTGCAGCCCTCTGTTAATACTACCTTAATCAATCAATAAGATAACAGTAATCAGGCTTTAACAATTTCACAAGGTGAGTGATACACCTTTGTGGAACAAAATAAAAACCCAAACCTAAATGAAAAAAATTTACAAAACAGCATTGTTTGCATTAATGAGCAACTTTGCCTTCGCACAATCTTTTTTTGTGCCTACTACATACCGCGGTGCTTTTGAACCAACTCCTGCAGCCATGTGGACTGACAACTGGACAAACTGGGATCCGCAAAATACAGTTTATCCATCACCAACCGTTACGGTTACAGCGAGCATTACTGTAAACACAACATGGACCTCTTCTAATGTTTATCTTTTACAAGGTCCAATCTATGTAAAAGCAGGTGCTACACTAACAATTCAGCCCGGAACTATTATCATGGGTGACAAAGCATCTACAGGTGCGGGGTTATTCATTACGAAAGGGTCTAAGATCATGGCAATGGGAACTGCTGCCCAGCCAATCGTTTTCACTTCTAACCAGACTGCAGGGTCAAGAGCTCTTGGAGATTGGGGTGGAATTATCCTGATGGGAAAAGCTGCTAACAACCAGGCAGGCGGAATAGCGAACATCGAAGGTATCGCACCTTCAGCTGACACCGAGTATGGTGGAGGAACTTCACCTGAAAATGACGACAACTCAGGTGTTATGCAATATGTACGTATCGAGTGGGGTGGATATATTTATGCTCCAAACAAAGAGATCAACGGAATCACTTTCGGTTCAGTTGGAAGCGGTACCACAATCGATCATATTCAGGTTTCTTATTCAAATGATGACGCTTTCGAATGGTTCGGTGGATCTGTAGATTGCAGATACCTGGTTTCCTACAGAAATCTTGATGATGATTTCGATGCTGATTTTGGATACAGTGGAAATGTTCAGTTCGGACTTTCTGTTCGTGACCCGGCTCTTGCTGATGCACCAGCTGTTTCTACTTCTGAAGGTTTTGAAACTGACAATGATGCAACAGGATCAACTGCAAGTCCTCAAACTTCTGCACAATTCTCTAACATGACCCTGATCGGGCCATACCGTGGAAACACTGCTTCTACTATTGCAACTGGTTACAGAAGAGGAGCACGTATCAGAAGAAATTCTGCATTAAAAATCTACAACTCAATTTTCATGGATCATAAGAACGGAGTTCACATTGATGGATCATTGTGTGAAGGACTTGCTCTTAGCGGTGGATTGAAATTCAAAAATAACCTGATGGCAGGAAACTCTACAGGTAAAGTAACTGAAACAAATGTTGGAAGTTCTTTCAACATTGTTAGCTGGTTCGTTTCAAATAACAACGATTCATTGGTTTCAACTTCAGGAATTCTTGTTAATCCTTACAACTACCTTGCTCCTGATTACCGTCCTGCTGCAAGTTCACTTGCTTTGGGAAACAGTGATTTCACTGATGCAACTTTCACTTCGGAAGTATTGGTTGCTCCTTCTGTAACATCTGCATTCAGCTATTGCGTTGGAGCTACACCTTCTATGCTAACTGCAACAGGAACAAATGTTGGTAACACCATCAACTGGTACACTTTACCAACAGGAGGAACTGCATCAACTACAGCTCCAACACCAAGCACTGCTTCTGCAGGAACTTTCATGTATTATGTTGCACAGGCAAATGACAAAGGGTACGAAGGCCCACGTGCTACTATCACAGTTACAGTGAATCCATTGCCTTCAACACCAATGGTCACTGCAGGCGGACCAACTTCTTTCTGTACAGGAGGAACTGTTGTTCTAACATCAAACGAAACAACAGGAAATACCTGGTCAACATCTGCAACGACTCAATCAATCACTGTAAATTCAACAGGAAATTATTCAGTTATGTATACAGATGCTAACGGATGTACTGCAACTTCTGCAGTAACTTCAGTAAATGTAAGCAGTGCTCCATTGCCTACTGTGGCTGTATCAGGAACAACAACGCTTTGTGCCGGAGAAACTGTTACATTAACAGCATCTGTATCTGATTCATATTTATGGAGCCCCGGTGGAGCAACTACACAAAGCATCACTGTTTCAACTGCAGGTACTTATGATGTAACTACTACCAATACAAATGCATGCAACGGGGTTGGAACGTCTTCAAGCACTACAGTAACAGTTAATGCTGTTCCTACAGCAAACGGTTCAATCGCTTCAACTACAGGTTTCAATGTAACATTTGCAAACACTTCAACAGGTGCAACTGTTTACACATGGAATTTCGGTGATGCATCCAGCTCATCTGCAACTGTACCTACACATGCATACACAACTAATGGTACATATACTGTTCAGTTGATCGCATCTAACGGAACTTGTCAGGACACAACAACTTTCACAGTTACTTTAGCTGTAGGAATTGCTGAGATCCAAACTATCGGAGGCATCAACTTGTATCCAAACCCGGTTAGCCAGGAAGCTACAATTGACATCAATCTTAACGAGGCAACTGAAGTTGTTGTGATCGTTTATGATATGACAGGAAAAGTTGTTGCCAATGTTTTCAACGGAGATATGGCGAGCGGAATGAACAGTGTTAAAATTGATGCTTCTGCATTACCAGCAGGCATCTATTTTGCAAATATCATTTCTCCAAATGCAAAGAAAACCTTGAAAATGGTAGTTATTAAATAGTAAGATTTTAATTAAAATTTTAAACGCCTGCATCTTTACCGATGCAGGCGTTTTGTTTACCGAAAAAAAAGACCAGTTCACCGATCTTAACAATTGCTTAATGATAACAAAGGATTCAGGCTATATCAGTGTTGTAACTTTAAAATAAAAAAGATGGAAAATTTAAAGAAAATATTGATCGTAGATGATGAGCAGGATATCCTTGAATTCCTTTCATACAATTTTAAAAAGAAAAATTTTAAAGTATATACCGCAGCCAATGGAAAAGAAGGCCTTGCTCAGGCGATTCTTTGTCAGCCTGATATAATTCTGTCAGATATCCTTATGCCGGAAATGGACGGAGTTAAAATGTGCTTCCGGATCCGTGAAATCAGCCAGTTTAAGAATACCCCGGTTATCTTCTTAACTGCCGTAAATGATGATTATAAGGTATTGCATGCAATGTCTTCAGGAGCCGATCAAATTGCCAATAAGCCAATCCGATTTGAATATCTGCTCACCATGGTAAATGAAATGCTGGAAGAAAAAAGTCTCGCATAGGTTTTTACCATTTCACAACATTCGCATAACCATAACTTTTCATTGGATATCTACCTTTGAACCCAAACATCAAGCCCTCCGGGGTATATGAAAAAGATGAGAAGCATACTATTAGTATTTGATGATCCGAAAGAATCGGAATTTATGGAAGCCAATTTATTGGAAAGCGGTGCTGCTGTTTCAACCACTCATCTATTAAGTGATGCGCTTGCCATTGCACAATCATCATTGCCCGAACTGATTGTAATAAATACACATGACACTCAGCAAGACCTTAAGTCGTTTTACAGCAATGTAAAAAAGGACGAACTTAAACATGTGATTGTTTTAACGATGATCGATCTTCAGGATTATTTTCAATTTCCTTCAAAAGATCATGTTCTGGTAAAACCTCTTCGTCCTAAATTATTCCTCAGCCTTATCCGGGGCATCATGAATCACGAGGAAATAAGCTGGCTGCCAGCTATTCAGGCTGTCGGTTAAATCTACACTCTTCGCCATTTAATACATTTTTAATTGAGGCTTGATGCACGTACGTACTCAATATTTCAGAGCAAATATCTTTGTCGAAAATGAGGACGTAGAAGCGGAAGCGAACACAAACAATTCTGACTAACCCCCTAAACCTACAGCTGCAAGCCTATGACAAGCACATCATCGGTTTGTTCATTATTATCCTTCCACTTCGAAAATATTTTTTCCATTTCAATTTGCTGCAGTTTCATCGGCATGGATGAAGTTTCAATCAACGTATCCTGAAACTTTTTCGTCATAAATTTCTTATTCAATTTTCCTCCGAACTGATCCGAAAATCCATCTGTAGAAAGATAAAGACGATCTCCTTCAGAAAAACCAAAATTTCCTGATTCGAAATTTCTTTTCGTTTCGAGATGCATTCCGCCTATTGGATATCTGGAGCCTTCCAGTTTACTGAGCTTGTTTCCCGACAAATGATACAAGGGTCGAAAAGCTCCGGCATAGCAAACCTTCTTTTCCTCCTGATCGATGGCACAAATCACTATGTCCATCCCATCGTGGTGTTTTTGTTCTTCATTCGCATCAGAAGAATAACTGAATGCTTTTTTCAACTTATGATCCAGTCTCTGAAGGATCTGAGAAACATCCGTATTTTTTTCTTCGATGACAATCTGATTCAAAAGACTAATTCCAAGCACAGACATGAACGCGCCGGGAATCCCGTGTCCGGTACAATCCGCTACCGCAACTATAACTTTATTCCCAACTTTTGTAAACCAGTAAAAATCACCGCTTACAACATCCTTTGGCTTAAAGACAATGAAGGACTCCGGGAATAAACGATCCAGGTGTTTTTCCTTTAACATCATTCCCTCCTGAATCCGTTTGGCATAAATAATACTGTCATTCAATTCAACTGCTTTTTCCGAATGCTCCTCTTTGTAAAGCTTCTGACTTTTATGTTTCGAATTGCGAAAATTAAATCGGGGGAAAACTCCACGCAGAGAAAATGGTTTTGCGGGCATCGTATTATTAAGGCTTAAAAGAGAATCCATTTAATTTTTTTTACAAAGGTGCGAACGGCCCACTAACAAAAGATTTTCAGAAAATAAAGAAATTGTTAATATAGAGATAGAGGAAGATTTGACAGTTCAGTTCTACTTTAACAACGACCAAACTAAGTGAATCGATTTATAAAATTCTTTATGATGGAAAAACGCTTTTAGAATTAACATGAGTAACATTATGAGTACTTCATTTTTACAGCAAGTTTACAATCAGTTATACAGATTTTCAATTTTGATCCCTGTAGCTGAATTAGCCGCAGGGATCTTTGTTTTTAGGCATTTAAAATTAAATGCGTATCTTTGCATTGCTTTATATCTCCAGAGCTGTTCAGTCGAACAACAGATAACACTCCTCAACGAATTTTGTCGATCCGGTTTTTCTAGCGTTATTATAATCATATACAATGTCATTTGAAAATTTGAATTTGATCGAGCCCGTATTAAAGGCTCTCAAAGAAGAAGGGTATTCTACCCCAACACCCATCCAGGCACAGGCGATTCCAATCGTTCTGAAACAAAAAGACCTTTTGGGATGCGCACAAACAGGAACAGGTAAAACAGCAGCATTTGCTATTCCTATTTTACAACTTTTACACGAATCAAAAACTGCTGAGAAAAAAAGAGTCATTAAAACTCTTATCCTGACTCCAACACGTGAGTTGGCGATTCAGATCGGAGAAAGCTTTGCTTCTTACGGAAGGTACACAGGATTGAAACACAAAGTAATCTTTGGAGGTGTATCACAACATTCCCAGGTGGAAGCTTTGAAATCAGGATTTGATATTCTTATCGCAACACCGGGACGTTTGCTGGATCTTATGAATCAACGGTTCGTGGATCTGCAGAGTATTAAAATATTCGTTCTCGATGAAGCAGATCGTATGTTGGACATGGGTTTTATACATGACGTAAAAAAGGTCATTTCTAAATTACCTTCAAAAAAACAAACGCTTTTCTTTTCAGCTACCATGCCACCAGAGATCTCTAAGTTGGCAAGCACTATCCTTGTTAACCCTGAACGGGTTGAAGTGACTCCTGTGTCATCAACGGCAAACACTATTGCTCAGGCGGTTTATTTTGTAGATAAAGAGAACAAGAAAAATCTTCTGAATCATATCTTAAAAGACAAGAGCATTAAAATCGCTTTGGTTTTTTCAAGAACGAAACACGGAGCTGATAAGGTTGTGAGAGAATTGGTGAAGAGTGGTGTAACTGCTCAGGCTATTCATGGAAACAAATCCCAGAATGCCCGTCAGAATGCACTGAATAATTTTAAGGACGGAAAAACCCGTGTTCTTGTAGCATCCGACATTGCAGCGAGAGGAATCGATATCGATGATCTTACGCATGTAATCAATTATGATCTTCCGAACATTCCTGAAACATATGTTCACAGAATCGGAAGAACAGGACGTGCAGGTGCAAGCGGGATTGCTTTGTCTTTTTGCGATGCAGAAGAACAGGCGTATCTGAGAGATATTCATAAACTGATCGGAAAAACAGTTCCGGTGATCGATGAGCATCCTTTTCCAATGATGAATAAAACATTCACCAAATCCAAAGAACAACCTCAGCGTCGACACAGCACTCAAAGGTCTTCGAACGGTAATGGTAATGGAAACGGAAATAGAAATTCTTCTCCGAAAAGAGGACATTCTACCGAAAGGCCTGAAAGAACCGCAAGACCAGAATCCAAACCTAAAACGGAACCGGTTGCTGAAGCTGCTCCGAAAAGACGGTCATGGTTCGGCAGAAGTCGTTCAAATTCCTAAGATCAACATGTTAAGAAAACAATTCCTCCCGGATTTGTTTTCTTAACATTATATTAAATTACAGCGCTTTTCCTTAACACATCCTTCATACATCCTTAAGTTTCTACTGACCTCTTCCCCTGCTTCATTGCTTAACTTTAAAGTATGAAAAGGTCACTAATTACATTCATTTTAATCATTATCGGAACCATTGCCATTGCAGGAGATAAAAACAGATCTCCGGAAAGTACAAAGGTGGTTAGCGGTAAAGTGGTTGACAAGATCAGCGGAGAAGAAATTGCCGGAGCTGAGATCAGATTAAGCAATGATGTTGTGGTTTACAGCGATCTGAATGGTAATTTCAGCGCATGTATTACATCTGACAAAAGCGATGCAAAAGTATCTTTCATCTCCTATACAGACACGAATGTAACCCTGGATCCATTCTCATATACTCCCCTGATTATTGAATTGGAATCTCACTGATATTTTTTAAACTCTCTTATAAAACCTGCACGATCTGCAGGTTTTCTTTTTTTTAACCCCTTCGGTTTTCCATTTTTCAACGTTAATTTTACATTAACTTAACATTAAAAAATATTTATGGCCTTGTAAGGGAAACATCATAAAATTTCTTCTTTCCTTTACGTTAAAGAAAGCAACCATAAATAAACCGGCCATGAAAAAAGGAATTCTATTATTGATCGTTAGTGTTTTACTAACTTCTATGCAGGCACAAACTGTTAATTTAAAAAACGGATTGTATTATTCTGAAAATGATAAAGTCTATACCGGGACATTTACTTCCTTGTTTGATAGCGGTAAAAAGAAAACCAGCCTTGAAGTATTTGATGGTAAGGCGAACGGTCAGGTTACCTATTACTATGAAGACGGAAGCGTAATGGAAACCGGTGCTTTTGTAAACAACGAAAAAAGCGGACAGTGGTTACGCTGGAACGAAGAAGGTAAAAAAATCGCTGAAGCCTATTATGTTTCAGGAAAAAAGAATGGTACCTGGTTGGTTTGGGATGCAAAAGGAATCAAGAGATATGAAATGGTTTACACCGCTGGAGTTAAAACCGGAACCTGGTTTATGTGGGATGAGAGTGGAAAATTGGTAAGCGAGAAAAATTATAGCAGTATTTGATCAGACTTCCAGGCTATATCCGATTCCTTTAATTGTTTTAATGTATTTTCCACCCAGTTTCTCCCTTAATTTGCGGATGTGAACATCGATCGTGCGGTTCTTTGCAAAGATCTCATAACCCCAGATCAGTTGTGAAATTTCCTTTCTTGTAAATACTTTCCTTGGAGAGGTTGATAACAGGGCAAGCAATTCAAATTCCTTTCTTGGCAATACAATCTCTTCCCCATCCTTAAAGATAAGATAACGCTCTCTGTCGATGGTCAATCCTATTGATTTTGTGCGATCAATTTCCACCTGATGATTGTTATGTCGCTTCAGCAACGCCTTCAACCTGCTGATCAAAACACGTGCTTTCACCGGTTTGATAATATAATCATCGGCTCCGGCATTAAAAGCCGCGATCTGGGAATAATCCTCATTCCGCTCCGTATGGAAAACGATGAGTGAATTTGCCAACTCAGGACGGTGGCGCAGATCCAGACAAATATCAATTCCATCCAGCTCCGGCATAAGCAGATCAACAAGGATCAACTCCGGCTGCTCCGATACTGCAAGCGCAATTGCCTCTCTGGAATTGGAAGATACGATCACCTGAAATCCTTCTGCAATCAACGTTTGCTGAATCAAGTTCAATATCTCCGCATCCGTATCAATTACAAGAATTTTAAAATTTGTTGCTGCCATTCCTTTTTAATAATGCGCTAAAGTAGTTTTGTATTTGCTCTTTTACATTACGATAAGATTAATTTTACTTTAGCAAAACGGTATATCCTGGCGATTACCAACCATCCCGAAAATCATTAGAATTTCAAAAGCCTCACTCCCCTTTTCCATAGCCATTGTTAAATCATTCTTTTATGTGCATCTTTGTGCGAAATTTGAAAACAGGCTGTGAGAAACATTATTCTATATACAATTATTACTTTATTTTCGGTAGCATTCTGCTTCGAAACGATTGACTATTGTTACGAAAAAATGAATGATTCCACTTTTTGTCAGCTACATGATATTGATTGTGAAGAGAACGAATCCGAGAATGAGAAATCAAATGAGAAAACCGAAAAAACGGATGCTTTTGAAGATATGCTTCTCGATAAAGATCAGCTCTCTTATATAACCAGCATAAAACAACAGGCGATCAAATCGCATATCCATCACTTTCCCTGCGACTACAGCAAGGTTATTTACTCCCCTCCGGAAATCACGCTTTCCTAATTCAGGACGTACCTATACAATCCTTCCATTTTTCACATGGAATGAAAATGATTTTTGGCCTTCCTGAATTTTCCTTTCCTTCCGGTAAACATATCCGGCACAACTCTGTTCAAATAAAACCCGAATTACAATCATTATTAAAATTTTATTCAGCATCTCTTTATGGACTTAAAAAACAAGAATATTGGTGGACTTACCTTTAAGTATATTAAAAATGACCTTCCTTCAGGACTTGTCGTATTTCTCGTTGCCTTACCACTTTGTCTCGGCATAGCTTTAGCCTCTGGAGCACCTTTGTTTTCGGGGATCATTGCTGGTATTGTTGGCGGAACAGTCGTTGCCTTCACAAGCGGATCTGCATTGAGTGTAAGCGGGCCTGCGGCTGGCCTTACCGTTATTGTACTGAATGCTATTCAGTCATTAGGCAGCTATGACGTATTTCTCCTTGCGGTTGTTTTGGCCGGACTAATTCAAATTGTTCTTGGTTTTTTAAAAGCAGGTATCATCGGATATTATTTTCCTTCCAGTGTGATCAAGGGAATGCTGGCAGCGATCGGAATTATACTTATTCTGAAACAGATTCCTCATGCATTCGGTTACGATAAAGACAATGAGGGAGATTTTGATTTTATTCAGTCTGACGGAGAAAACACATTCACAGGAATTTTCAACTCGATCAATCACATTCATTTTGGAGCTTTGATCATTGCATTGATCTCCCTTTTTATTCTAATCATGTGGGATCGTCCCTTCCTGAAAAAATACAATTTTTTTAAAATTGTTCCCGGGGCTTTATTAGTAGTTATCCTGGGGATCCTCATCAATCAATGGTTTAAAAATTCTGCGCCGGATCTTTATCTTACCGGTGATAAACTGGTTCGGTTACCGGTGGCAGATTCCGCATCTGATTTCATAAATCAATTTACTCTTCCGGATTTTACCGCATTTGGTAATTACAAAGTATATGTAGTTGCTTTTACAATCGCGATCATTGCGAGTCTTGAATCCTTATTAAGTGTGGAGGCAGCCGATAAGCTTGATCCTTACAAACGAAACACACCAACCAATAGAGAATTAAAAGCTCAGGGACTTGGAAATTTAATTTCCGGATTTATAGGCGGATTGCCATTGACGGCAGTAATTGTAAGAAGCTCTGCGAATGTAAATTCAGGTGCGAAGACAAAACTTTCTTCCATCATCCATGGTCTATTATTGTTGCTGAGTGTTGTGGGAATAGCATCGGTCCTGAACCTGATTCCACTTGCCTGCCTCGCCGCTTTATTGCTTGTAGTAGGATATAAACTTGCTAAGATTTCTTTGTTCACATCCATGTATCGTTTAGGATGGTCGCAGTTTCTACCATTTGTAGCAACGGTTGTGGCCATTCAATTTTCTGATCTTTTGAAAGGTATCGGAATCGGAATGGCGTTTTCAATTTTTTATATTCTCCGCAACAACTATCGCAGAGGCTATTTCTTTCACAAAGAGGATCACAAAGCAAATGAGAAGATCAAGATTCAGCTGGGAGAAGATGTCACTTTCATCAGCAAAGGAAGCATCGCTTTAACGTTCGACCATTTACCTGAGAATTCATCAGTAATAATTGATGGCAGTAAATCCATGAACATTGATCTGGATATTTTAGAAATGATCCATGATTTTAAAGAAACTGCTAAGCTCAAAAACATTGAACTTGAATTAGTAAACATTCCGGAGTTTCTGGGAGTTGCAGGACACTAGAGTCAAATTTAAAATCAAATTTCTGTTTTAAAAGGAATAACCGATTGCTATTAAAAGCAACAGGAATTCCGAAACAGTTAAAAATTATACCTTTATAAAAACGAACATAATATGTCAGAAAGCTATGACCGCCTTTTAACAGGCAATAAAAACTGGGCCGCTGAAAAACTAGCGATCGATCCGGATTACTTTAAAACACTTTCTCTGGGTCAGACTCCCCAATACCTGTGGATAGGGTGTTCAGATAGCCGTGTACCTGCAAATGAAATTACCGGAACTCAATCGGGGGAGATTTTCGTTCATCGCAACATTGCAAACATGGTGGTTCATACCGATATGAATTTACTGAGCGTGTTGTATTATGCGGTAGAAGTGTTGAAAGTAAAGCACATCATTGTTTGCGGTCATTATGGCTGCGGAGGAGTGATCGCTGCAATGGAAAACAAGGATCAGGGATTCGTGAACAACTGGTTACGCAACATCAAAGAAGTGTATGAAAAGAACCGTACTGAACTCGATGCCATCCCTGATAAGAAAGATCGGGAGAACAGACTGGTGGAATTAAATGTTGTTGAACAAGTGCATAACCTGGCTAAAACAGCTGTTGTACAGAAGACCTGGAAACGGAGAGATCTTCAGGTTCATGGTTGGGTATACGGATTCAGTGATGGTTTGATCCGTGATTTAAAAGTTATGGTAGACGAGAAGAGTGACCTGGAGCCTATCTTCAGATATGAATTGTAGTTTGTTGATTGGTTGATGTGTAGATGTGCGGATTGGTAGATGTGCAAATGTATGCTATAAAGTATAATTTGTTCCACCGCATTTGGAGCATTAGCCGGTAGATCTTGAATTGAGAAATTCTTTCAAAAAATCACTACGATCTAAAAGTACACAAATTTGATATAAATGTGCAGAGGGACTGAAGTGTGGATGTCACAGCTCCGAAAGAAAATTTCGGTTCACCGTCATCTCGAGCGTTAGTGGAGAGATCTTGAAATTAAGCAATCCTTTGAAAAATAATACCGATCTATATTAAACAAATCTGGCATAAAAAATCAACAACTCATTTCTCAAAAATTCTTAAAATCAGGATGCGTCTTTGGTGGTTCTCACAAGGCTCATTCCTGCAATAAAAAACAATAACCCCAAAACACTGTAGATCACGATGGATTTCACATCCTTTGTTCCTCCGGTAGTATTTGCAAAAAGGACAGCTGAATAGATGAGTCCGCCTATTCCAAGGAAAGTAAGGATTGTTCCGAAAATTCTTTTAATGTTCATGGTGTTTTTAGATTAGGTGATTAAAGCAATGCGATAATGTGCTAATTAGATAATGTGCAGATGTGAAAATTGTCTTCTGATGCTACAAAGATGGCTTACCTAAAATTAAGAAGCATTACAGAACTATTGAATTAACTTACACTATTCACACCTCCAGTTTTTTCATTTCTATTTGCACATGTAAATATTTTAAACTTACTTTGCAGTACAAAGTACTTTTAATTTAGAAATAAAAACTGAATTCTATGAAAAACAAACGCCTGATCATCATTTTAATTATTGTGGGAACTCTTTTGTCAATCCCTTTAATCGCCATGCAATTCACCAATGAAGTTAACTGGGGAATTTTTGATTTTGTTGTAATGGGGGGCCTTCTGCTCGGAACAGGGTTGATGTGTGAACTGGTCCTAAGAAAAGTACACAAACCACTGTACCGGATTTTAATCTGCTTTGTTATACTTTGTATATTGTTCCTAATCTGGATGGAACTGGCTGTCGGAATTTTCGGAAGCCCTTTTGCCGGTAGTTAATCCGTTATCTTTTATCCTTGCAAACGAATTAAGTTTTTTCTGAACATGAAACGATTCATCAAAATAGTCATCAGGATCCTGGCCATAATTTTAGGAATTGCCCTTTTGCTTCTGGCTGTTATCTATTTCGGTTCTAAAATAGCCAGCTTCAGAAAATCTGTGGAGAATCCAGTTTATGGTCCAAAGAAAGAATGGGTTTTCAAAGCCACATTTTTTGATGCTTACGGAAAAACAATTCAATCCGACACATTGATCTTAACTACCTACAACGAACGTTTTTTGCTGATGCAGAATAAGATCACCTGGTCGCTGAATAAAAAAGGGGATGATGCAGAAGCGGTGGAAATTACAGGGATCATAGAAACAGAAAAAGAAATTTGGATCCATCCTCCAAGATTCGCTGGCTATTTTGAATTTACAGAATACGCACCATTTCCCGAAGTGAAATTCCCTATACTACCCAACAACCAATGGAAAGGTTCTCTCAGCCTTGGTACTTATGCAACAAAAGAATCCGGGAATCAGATAAAAAAAGAATACAGCATCCACAGCATTGATACTCTCTCATCAATTCCGCTCTGCAGGGAAATTCAAATTACGGGAACTGGGATAAGCGGACTTGGCAATTATATAAATGAATTTACTTATAATGAAATAGAAGGATTCACCTATATGCGATATACAAAGAAGAACGGAGAACGGTTAATTATTGAACTTCTGGGCTCCTACTCTACTCAATAATGCGCTGACTGCGCTAATCGATATCCAAAGCACATATAAAAAAAAGAGCCCCGCATTAAGCAGGGCCCTTTTCATTTAACTAAACAACAATTATTGATTTTGATCGTTTATTCAAACATGATTGAACCTTCCAGGGAATGCTCAACATTGGTAGTTACATTTAAAACTTTTGCATCACTCGCCATTGTAAAGTCAGAATCAGAAACATTGATGTGTCCGCCTGATGTTACATAGATAGTTCCCAATGAACCGATTCCGGAAAGTGTTGCTCCTTCTTCAGCACTAAGGTCAATGATCTCACCTAAACCGTCAGCTGCGCCAACAGAAGAAGCAGAAAAATCAATGAATTCATAGGTTCCTGTTCCACCTGTAGTGGCAACAAAGAAAAACGCAATGCTGTTCAATTCAAAATCAGTATCTGTCAATTCTCCGTCAATAGCAACAACACCTCTCAGGTCGCGGCCATCAAAGAAACCATCCCATGTTGGATCACCACCATCAGATTTAATTGATAAAATGTAATTGAAATCGAAGCTTTTTCCGTTTGTTTCAAGTTGACCAAACCCGCTACCACCGGTTGATTCACTGAATGTAAAAGTTGTTCCTGTGGTAGGATCGCTCCATCCCCACACGTTTGCAGATGGAGTAGAATACGTTGTTACTGTTCCTGATGGAGTTGAGT
>JALYRR010000190.1 GCA_030855265.1 Bacteroidota bacterium
ATTAAAATAGGATCCATTTATCTTTTCAACTTCAACAGATACTGATCCTTCTTTCATTTCCGACCGGCTTTCGCTGATCAGGTTTAGTTTGCCTAATTTGCCAAGGAAATCAATCTCTTCTTTTGAGCAGGGATTCATGCCCGGGGGAAGGCATTCCTGAGCTCCGTAGGAACCGGCTTTGTCAAATGGTTGATAGTGATTGATATAGAATTCAATTTGCTGGATGCTGAGATGTTTAAAATAGACATCCGATTTCACGAAGAAAGATCTTGTCCTGTTTTTTGAACGCAAACAAACTCCTGTATAAACTTCATGCCTATTCCCTGAAAGCAGTCTTAGCATTCTCACTGCATCTTCATGATCCTCCGGTTTGTTCAATACCTGACCATTGATCCATACGATGGTATCTGCAGTGATTACAATGGTGGAATCATTCAGTTCTTCTTCAAAGGCATCTGCTTTTTTCTTACAGAGGTACAAAGGAATTTCTTCTGCTTTTAATGCATCCGGAAAATCTTCATTTACCTCTTTTGTTCTTACTTCGAAATCAAACCCCAACTCCTTCAAAAGGTATTGTCTGCGAGGCGACTTTGAAGCAAGTATCAGCTTGTGGTCAGAAAAGTTAGTTGACATGGATGCTTGTCAGGATAAAATGAGCAAACAGGAATAAATAACACACTCCGAAAAACATGATCATTTTGGCGGTGTTCCCTGCTATTCGTAAATCTTTTTTCGATAGCGCGGTGTGAGTTTTCCAGATAAGAAATACAAATGGCAATTGTAAAGCGATCACAAAATACCAGAATGCAGGCTGATTGTCGCCTTTCCAGAAGATCATCTGCATATAGGCTAGACAGATCATCGTAGCAACGGAAATGAGGATGGCCACATTTTTCGCGGACCGGATTCCGATAACAATCGGCATGGTTTTACACCCGAATGCTTTGTCGCCTTCATGATCTTCTATGTCTTTAATGATCTCGCGGAGCAAGGTGGTTATGAATGCAAAAAAGGAAACGGCAAAAATATACACCCAAACATCTTTGAAACTGGCCCCTGCATAAAATTTATAGCAGGGCAGTAATTCATACAAACCTGTCACAAGAGGGACTAGCGCCGTAAACACTGCAATAATAATATTACCGATCAGGAACTGGCGTTTAAAAGTGGTGGAGTAGAACCAGAGTCCGGAAGCGCAGATAAAATGGATGATTGAAAGTTTCCAGGAACCAATTCGCCAGGCAACAAAAAGACTTATTCCAATGGCGAGGATGTTGATCACTGTATGCGCGCCCATGGCCACACGTCTTTTTACCCCTTTGTCGATGACCATCCGCTCAGGTTTATTCACTTTATCGATACGGACATCAAAATAATCATTGATGATATATCCTGCTGCCGCGATCATTACGGTAGAAAGTACGATCAGAAAAAAGTGAAGAGAACTCAATTGAAGCTCAAATCCCCGGATCCTGAAAATGGGGAGGATCAAGCACCATCGGATCATGTATTGAGTAAATGCGATGATCAGGAGATTCTGTACCCTGATAAGTTTTAAAAAAGCGATCATAAATAAGTTTCTAATAAATCAGGCTTCGTAATTTCTAATTTTATAAATGCTGTTCCTGAACAATTTTGTAAAAACGAAATCAACCAACACGTTAATCTCTACAACCAACAACCAATATCTACCAGGTAAAGCCTTCGGTATCAAACCAGTTTCCATTCAGTTTCATCACCTGTTCAATAACGTCTCTTACCGCACCTTTCCCTCCGGGATAATGTGATACGTATAAGCTGATATCCTTAATTTCTTGTGCAGAATCTTTCGGGCAGGTAGGTACTCCCACCATTTTCATTACTTCGTAATCAGGAATATCATCGCCCATATACAAAACCGTTTCCGGGTCAATGTTATTAGCTTCGATGAATTCGTTAAATGTTTCAATCTTATTATGAGCACCCAGAAAAACATCTGTGATCCCTAATCCATTCAGGCGTTTGCGAACCATTTCGGATTTGCCTCCGGAAATGATCGCTACTTTATATCCTTTCTTTACAGCCAGTTGCAATGCGTAACCATCTTTGATATTCATGGTTCTGCCTTGTTCTCCATCAGAATAAAGGGTCACACTTCCATCAGTAAGCACTCCATCCACATCAAAAATAAACGTTTTGATCTTTGTTAGCTTGGTTTTGAAATTGTCCATGTCTGCTAATTTACAGTTTATTCTTATTCTTTGATTTGCCGATACTTTTTGTCATCAATTGGTAGATCGCAAGCGCTGATTTTTCTTTCTTGAGCAACTCCAGGTGTTTCTTTATGACTTTTTTATCCTGACGGATCGCAGGTCCTGTTTGCATTTCATCCGGTGTTCCTGATCTTAGTTTCTGAACGGTTTCTTCAATCAGTGGTGTAAGAAGATTAAAAGAGAGTTGATTTTTTCTGAGTAACTGTTCCGAATGATGGAAAAGATGATTGCTGAAATTATTTGCAAAAACCGCAGCCAAGTGTAAAATGCTTCTTTGTTTGCTGTTTACGGAGTGGACCGAGTAACTGATGCTTCTGGCAAAATATTGCAGGCTTGTTGCGGTAGAGGAATTATTGGCCTCAATACAAACAGGAATGTGACGAAATTCCGCTTTTTTATTCCGGGAAAAACTTTGCAGCGGATAGAATACGCCGTAATTCTCAGAACACTTTTTGAGTTCTTTCAAATCCGCTGATCCAGATGTATGGACTACAATTTTGTTTTTCAGTGAGATCTGCGCTGCGACAGCCGGAATCACGTCGTCCTTCACCGCGATAATATAAATAGCTGCAGAAGGGTCCAGGATTTTTAAAGAGCTGATTGGTTCTGCACCCAGCCTTTTGGCAAGTATGGAAGCTGCTTCAATGGTTCTGCTATACACTTGCGGTATTTTGTAACCGGCAGCATGCAGCGCAAGGCCGAGTTGTGTTGCCACATTTCCGGCACCGATAAGAATTACATGTTTGTTTTCCGGAGCCTTCATGATGCGTCTATTTTTTTCTGATCCTTTCCAGAATAGCGAAAATGGTTCCCACTATCATAACAAAACAACCGATCCAGAGGATGTTGATATACGGGAAGATCATCGCTTCCATAACGATAAAATCTTTTTTGTTTGATTTTTTTTCCTGCAGTGAAATGTCAATGCTGCTTGTTTCTGTATTCAGTTTCCAGAACATGAATTGAAGTCCGAGCTCATCAACTTTAGCAGCAATAGGCTGGATAGAATTATTGCGGATAACAAATACCGGACGGGCAATGTGTTTCACTTTAATGTCTTGTACCGAAAAGTTCGCCATCACAGCAATATCATCATCGGTAAGATTGTATTCTTTTTTATCAAAGTTGGTTGAAAGGGAATCCAGAATGATAATGGCATTGGAGGAAAAAATAGTATCTCCTTTTTTGATGCTGAAATTTTTTGCTGCATCATATTCATCTGCATGTCCCGGAGTATTTGCTTTTGGGTCTTGTAATACAGCATAGGTAACGTGAGTATAAACATCATAGGTGAGGAAATGCCTTGTATCTGGTTCAGGTACATTGCCCATCCTTGGATTGATTTGAAAGAGTGGAGATAAGCTGAATTCTTTCGTAAGAATCCCTTGTTTATCCCGCGTGAAATAATCAACGTCAAAATAGACATTGATGCCTTCAAAACGCCGGCCCTTATAAGTAACGAGGTATCTGCCCATTGGAAGTGTATCCCCTTTGGTTAACAAGATATTCGTGGAGTTGGAAAATTTCTCTCCGAGGCTTTCAATACTGGTTCCTGAGGTGTTTTGTGAGATCACTTCTTTCTTGGAAGTGGAAATCAAAGCACCTAATAAGATGAGTGCAAAACCTATGTGAGCGATGGAGGCTCCCGCCTTTTTAACCTTTCCTTTTAGGATCCGGATAAAATAATCTGCATTGGCAACCGCCGCAAAAACGCTGGAGAAAAGCAATAATGCATAATAGAAATTCGAAAAATTAAGTGTGAAAAATAAAATGACGGACACCCCAACAGCGATGATGAATGCTTTGCCGATCTTTTTTAGAAACAGTTTGAAATCGGTATCCTTATATCGGAAGAACTGTGTAACAGCGATCAATAAGGTAACAAGAAACGCAAAAGGCAATTGCCAGTTGTTATAGAACTGAATAATGTCCTGAGCGGGTGCTTTGTTGGTATCAAACAATTTATTCCAGACAGGTAGTGAGGTGTAGAACATGATCTGAAAGGAGGAAATGAGAAGAACGATGGCTCCCACAAACATCCAGAATTCCCGTGACCATAAACCTTCTTCTTCTTTCACTTTCGGGAAGAATTTCGAGTAGGTTAGGATTAGAAAAACAACACTTGTAATTACCCATGCAGATAATACCCAGGCTTTGTAACCCAGTGTAACAGCAATCACTCCTAATAGGATAGAAGCCAGCGTGTACCAGAGTTTGTACTTCGTATCCACCAGCAGGAAGAATATCCCCAGAAACAGGAAGAACAAAAGGTATAGCAACAATTGTCCAGACATTCCAAGGTCGGTGAATGCATGCACGGAAGTTTCACCCAGGATCCCGCTTCGGGTCAAAAAGGTGGAGTAGAGGATTAAAATGAATGTAAGGATCGCTAACAAAAATGTGGTGAACAACGATTGATTGTTGTTCTTGTTTATGATCATCACATGGGCTGCACCAACCAATGTAAGCCAAGGGACAAGAGAAGCATTTTCCACCGGATCCCAAGCCCAGAATCCTCCGAAGCTGAGTGCTTCATAAGCCCAGGCGCCTCCCATTAAAATTCCGGTGCCCAGTACACAAACTCCTGCATAGGTCCATGGCAATGCAGCTTGTTGCCACTCTCCGAATTTCTTTTTCCATAATCCCGCTATCGCATAGGCAAATGGAACAACCGTAAGTGCAAAGCCCAGGAAAAGAGTAGGAGGATGGATGGTCATCCAGTAATTCTGTAACAATGGATTCAGCCCGTTACCATCTATCTTCGAAAGATAATCTGCATTCTTAAAAAGCGGAATGTTAGAGAAATCAGGATGCTCTCGCAATAAGATCGTAAACGGGTTGCTGCCGATTTTATGTTCAAACAATACGATTCCAAGAAGCATAGAAGCAAGGAATACCTGAACCATGGAAATCACTGCCATTACAGGAGCTTCCCAGTTTTTTGCCGTACGCTGTAGAATCAGTCCAAGAACGACATGCCAGAAACTCCAGAGTAAAAAACTTCCTTCCTGACCTTCCCAGAAACAAGAAAGAATGTATTGCATGGGCATGGCTTTATTGCTATGGTGCCATACATATTCATACTCAAAATAATGATTCATGAGCATCACAAACAGTGTTGCTACAATTCCAATAACAGATAAGCTGTGAATCCGGAAAGCGATTCTTCCGATGCGTTTCCAGGAAATGCATTCTTCATTATCCCGGGCTGCGAAAAAATAGCTGATGCTTGCAAGAAGTGCAAAGACAAAAGACAAAATTACGAATACATTACCGAGTTGTCCGATCCCTAAATGCTCACCAATGTATTCCATAAATTACGAATAACGAATAAAAACGAATATTTTCTGACCTGTTAAAATCACCAGTTCAGCTTTACAAAGTGCTTACGTTTACAGTGAACTGCTTTAAACTGTTCTCGGTACGCTATCCTTCGTTCCTCACTACTAATTGTTCTCGATACAATTTCGTGAAAAACGAAATCACTCGAACTGACACAGCAGGCTTAATTATAAACCATCTACTAACTACTAACTACTATTTTGTGCTGGCTTCCTGTGGTTTTCCTTCATTGTATTTCGAAGGACATTTCATGAGGATATCTGAAGCATGAAATTCCTCACCTTGCATTTTTCCGATCAGTACGATTTGTTCTGATCTTTCAAAATCCTGAGGTTTGTTCTTATGAAGGATCACCTTTTTTTCAAGGCCTTTGTTATCGAGCATGAAAAAGGTGAACATGTTCGCGTCTGACTGAGGATCGTAGACGGTCTCTTTTGATTTATTCAGTTTTCCTACCACATGAAACTCATTTCCCGGATCCTGAGAAGCTTCTTTAAAATCCGCATAGGAACTTGTATTTCCCAGGCTGGTAAAAATTGCACCGATTGCTACTGCAATGATGATGATCCCGACGATGTGTGTCTTTTTCATATTATGTCATACTAAAACTAAAACAAACTACTAAAACTAATACTAACTACTTTCTGTTCTCTTTTTCAAGGCTGCTGATCTTTCTGTCGAGATGAACAAGATAGGCTGCAATTCCAATAAAAACAATGGCCATCACTACCACTACAACGTAAATTTTACCGGATTGGTACATTCCGGTTGCCATTTCTACCTGGTCATGATCTCCCGCAAAACTGCTGAAAGTCATCATCATAAATAGAATTAAAAAAGTAGTGGTTTTTAAGATCTTATTCATTGAATAATTTTTTTCTGTTTAGTTTCTCAAATCGAACTTTTAAAGTAAAGATCCAAGTGAAGAGTAAAATCCAGCCAAGCACGGCAGGATAAAACACCATTTTCATGTTATTGTCCAGATCATATCCTCCGAATCCGGGATTTCCGCCATTTCCCGGATGAAGGGAATCTGTCATTCTGGGAAGGATCATGAGAAAAACGATCAGCATCACATAAGCAAAGATGTTGTAAACTGCAGATATTCTGGCACGTTTCTGTTCCTCATCAATGGATCCTCTCAATATAAAGTAAGCCACATAAATAAGCATGGTAACGGCAGCACCGTTGAGTTTTGGATCGGCTACCCACCAGGCCAGCCAGGTATGTTTTGCCCATACAGAGCCAGTAAGAATACCTAAAGCCCCAGCAAGAATTCCGGTTTGCGCAGCCTGATTTGCGATCAGATCACTCTGCATGGAATTACCTCTGAGATAGTTGATGC
>JALYRR010000191.1 GCA_030855265.1 Bacteroidota bacterium
ACTTTAGGTTGAAAGCCATTATTTGTAGCATTTTTAAGAGGGGTAAAAAGGAAAACGCAAGGGGTCAATTTTTAGCGATCAAGTGGGGTCTGGGTGCGCGGAATTTCCAATTCAGATGAAAACAAAAAATGTCAATAATGGACCACAACCGGCTCTAAATGACTCGAAATTTCAATTCTTCCTTACATTTATATTCTAAACACAGGATATGAATAAATACACCGGAAATACCAATCCTTTCAACACCCTTGTTATTGTTGCCGCTCTGGGCTATTTCGTCGACATTTATGACCTCTTGTTATTTAGTGTGGAAAGGATCGACAGCTTGAAAGAAATCCTCGGTCCGGCCGCAGACATGGATGTGATCAAAAAAACGGGGCGGGAATTATTGAATTGGCAAATGGGTGGAATGCTGATCGGTGGAATCTTCTGGGGGATCCTTGGTGATAAAAAAGGCAGACTCTCCGTCTTGTTTGGATCCATTTTACTCTATTCACTGGCGAATATCGCAAACGGATTTGTACAAACCGTCCCTCAGTATGCTCTTTTAAGGTTCATTTCAGGTTTTGGTCTTGCTGGTGAACTCGGCGCCGGAATAACACTTGTGAGTGAAACAATGAGTAAGGAGAAACGAGGGATCGGAACGATGATCGTTGCGACCGTAGGTGTATTCGGAGCGGTTGTAGCAGGGTTTATGAGCAATGTTATTGAAAACTGGCGCTATTCTTTTTTTATCGGTGGTGCGATGGGTCTTGCACTCCTCATCACCCGTATTGGGGTTTTTGAATCCGGAATGTTCGAGAAAGTGAAAGAGCAAAATGTCTCCAGAGGAAATCTCTTAAGTCTGTTTTCCTCCCGCAAAAAAGCATTTAAATACCTTAGCATAATCATGGTCACCGTTCCTGTTTGGTACGTAATGGGTATTCTGGTTACGTTTGCTCCGGAGATGATGAAGTCGATGGGAGTGTCCCATTTTGTTCCCAACCCCGGCAAATGCATCATGTTCGCTTACCTGGGGATTACCGCGGGAGATCTTGTGAGCGGACTTGTGAGTCAGCTGATCAAAAGTCGAAAGAAGACACTGGCTGCATTTTTGTTCCTTACGCTCATTGGCATCGTTCTTTATTTTACAGTTGCCGGGTTCTCCGAAGTGGTGTTTTATTCAGTGATCACCTTCATTGGATTTGCAACAGGATACTGGGCCGTTTTCATGAGTACTGCTTCCGAATTATTCGGCACAAATATCAGGTCCACTGTTACAACCACGGCCCCGAATTTTGTGAGAGGTTCTCTCATCGTAGTTTCCGGAGCTGTAGGATTTTTTGAAAGCTATACCAACGGCGTGAATGCCGCCATCATTGTAGGAATTATCGTTTTTATCCTTGCCGGAATTGCTTTATGGAATCTTGAAGAAACCTTCAACAAGGATTTGAATTATAGTGAGGAAGAATAATATTAAATTAAAATTTATGAAAAAATCTGTCGTAATCGGCGCATCCGAAAATCCGGATCGTTATGCATACAAAGCCACCATGGCTCTCCAGAATCATCAACATGAGGTAATACCGGTTGGTTTAAGAGAAGGAAACATCAATGGGATTCCAATTTTGAAAGACCAGCCGAAAATTGAACATGTAGATACAGTTACTCTTTATGTGGGCCCTCAAAACCAACAAGCCTGGATGGATTATGTTCTTAGTCTGAACCCAAAACGGGTGATCTTTAATCCAGGGACAGAAAACGATGATTTTGAGAATAAGCTGAAGGGAAATAACATCGAAGTTGTTCAGGGATGCACACTCGTGATGTTATCTATCGGAAATTATTAAATAAAAAAGCCCCGAACATAAATGTCCGGAGCCTACTAAACCTAATCACAAACTAAAAAATCTATTTTCTTTTCAAGGCAGGATCTCCAGCAACGGGTTTTACACCGACATGCTTGATCGCTTTTTTGGCCATGTGTTTCTTTCTGAGGGATGCATCTTGCAAGTTAACATGTCCGTCAGAAGTAACAACTTTAGTTGTACCAGTTGTGCTGGTTCCTTTGGAAGTATG
Organism: Bacteroidota bacterium; assembly: GCA_030855265.1. Taxonomy (GTDB): domain Bacteria; phylum Bacteroidota; class Bacteroidia; order 2-12-FULL-35-15; family 2-12-FULL-35-15; genus 2-12-FULL-35-15. The sequence continues at coordinate 2,059 of JALYRR010000191.1, forward strand.
TTTTCTTACTTGTGCAACAGCAGCTGTTGCAAGTAGTGCAACACCGGCTAATATTAACGTTAACTTTTTCATAATTTCTGCATTTTAGTTATACTTAAATATGGCAAGCCGGATGCCATTCAAATGCATCAACTGTTAAGCAATGTTAAAAGCTATAAAACAGAAATAATGATTGAACAAGCCTCCCGAATTTCAGCCACGCTGATGGTAAGCGGGGGGGCAATTCTCATAGAATGGGAGTTAAAAAGGAACCAGTCTGTGATCAGCCCTTTTCGTATACAGGCATCAATAATTCTTTTGTTGATCTCAAAGCTTTCAAACTCCACAGAAAGCAATAAACCTTTCCCTTTTATTGAAAGAATACGCTGATGAATTAACAATTCTCGGAAAAGCTGTTCCTTCTCCTCTACGCCTTCCATTAATTTTTCCTCCACAATTATCCCAAGAGTTGCTTTGGCTGCAGCACAACATACAGGATGCCCTCCAAACGTTGTAATATGACCCAATACTGGCTCTTTTGTTAAGGAATTCATGATAGTTTTTGAAGAGACAAAAGCTCCTATCGGCATCCCTCCTCCCATTCCTTTCGCGATACACAGGATATCTGGAATAAATCCGAAATGCTCAAAAGCAAATAACTTTCCTGTCCGACCAAAACCTGTTTGAATCTCATCGGCAATCAGCAAAGTGCCTGTCGAAGCGCATTTCGCCGAAAGGTTTTTAAGAAAATCCAGCTCCGGAACAATGACGCCTGCTTCGCCCTGAATGGTTTCCACTACCACACATGCTGTCAAATTAGTTATCTGATCAAGATCTTCCGCATGATTAAAACGGATCTGTTTTATATCTGGCAGTAATGGACGAAATGCATTTTTGAATTCTTCATTTCCCATAATACTCAGACTTCCCTGGGTGCTACCGTGATAGGCGTTCTTGAAGGAAATGATTTCGCTACGACCGGTAAAACGTTTGGCAAGTTTCATGGCCCCTTCAATCGCTTCGCTACCGGAATTAACAAAATAAACCGAACTTAGAGAAGGTGGAAGATATTCGGAAAGCAATGTGGCGAGTTGAACCTGCGGACTTTGTATATATTCACCATACACCATGAGGTGCATGTATTTATCCAGTTGATCGTGAATGGCTGCCAGCACTTTTGGATGACGATGGCCGACATTGCTCACAGAAATTCCGGAGATCAGATCAAGGAACTTTTTCCCGTTCTTATCAATTATATAAACACCTTCGGCTTTCTCAATTTCGAGAGCCAAAGGTGCTTCACTCGTCTGTGCCAGATGATCAAAAAAAAGTTGTCGCTGTGTTAGCATACTGCAAAAATAACAATCCTTATTTAACCAGCTGAAATGCTTGTTAGTTGTCGGGCTTAATTATGAATTTCGCGTTTTGGAAATTGGTTTGTAAATAATAGATGCCTGGAATTAATTCAGAAAGATCGAGTTGATTCACGCCTTCTTTTAATTGTACATCTATCATTTTTTGTCCCATTGAATTATAAACCGAAGCAGGGGCATGAACAAAACAGTTTACAGAAATCAGTCCTGAAGAAGGATTCGGATAAAGGCTAAGCGATTGATTCTCCTCCGTAAAATCTGCGATTCCCGTTGAAAGCATTGTTCCCATTTTCATCCCGTTCCCGAAGCTTGTCACCCACATTTCCGAAGTGTTGTATGGATTGAAGAACACGCGTTCCGGCTGCTGGAAAGGATAACTGCCGACCATCGAGAAAGAAGGAGTTGCTGCATTGATATTGTTTGACATCCACAATCCCTGTCCCTCTGATGTTAAATAAATCTGATCTGCATTCAAGGGATTAAATGTGATGGATGTAACTCTGTCGATGGTTGTTCCTGTCAGCTTTGTCCAGCTTGTACCGCGATCAATTGTTTTATACAATCCTCCCAATCCGTTCGGAGGGCCGCCCCAACCGCTGAACACACAAACATACCAGGTGTTCTGCGTAGGATCATTCGGATCAACAACAATATCTTTTGTCCAGTAAAACATTCCCGGGTCGGAAACATCCGTCCATAAAACTGTTGCTGGATCATATATAAATGTTCCTGAACTTGGCGTGAAAACGGTTGTCCGCCTTCCGGAATAAGTCGCCACTACTTTTCCGTCATTCAATACAACAATACTCGCGGGATGCTTTTCTGTTCTGGGTGGATTTGGCAATAAGGTCCATGTGGAAGAACTCAGATTCTGAAGATCGTTGCAGACATATACGCCACCTAATCCTGTTCCTCCGTTGTAATGGATAACACTCGCATAAGCACGATCAGGATTGGAAGGATCCATAGCAAGCCAGAAGACAGGATGACCAAACACATGAAGATTCTGCCATGTTAGTCCGTCGTTTGTAGAGTAAATAATTTTTCCATTTGCATCTGCTCCATCCAAAATGGCATCCCCCAAACGGGTGCTTTGATACATGTCGTGAATATTGGAACAAGCTGCATATAGAGTTCCATTCACCGGATGTTCAATGACACGGTAAGTTGAATTCGCGTTGTTACCGGTATAATTAAATGACCAGGAATCTCCTCCGTCAGTGCTTCTGATTCCTCTGATATCAGAAAAGCAGGCCCACATATTATTTGCATCGGACCAATGCACTTGCCAGGATGTTGTGTTTTCTATGCCAGCGCTATGATAACTTTGACCAATGGGTGTGGTAGCGTTTGCCGGATTCTGATCAGCAGGATCAACATAGGCCTGTTGCCAGGATGTTCCAGCATTGGAAGTTTTATGCACGAAACCAAAATCTCCAAAGATTACAGAATTGGAATTGTTGGGCGCAACTGCCAAACCGAAAGGACATTCTCCATAACTCCAGCCACGATCTCCGCCTTGTCCGCTCCAACCGGTTTCAATATTTTGATTCAGTGCGGTAATAAAAACATCCGACCACAAAGATCCTGCATTGATTGTTTTAAGAACAATGGGCTCTGAAACAGTATTGCTTCCGGCAAGATAAACAGTGTTAATATCGTTGTTTGCCATTCCGACAAACATCGGAAAATCAGTGGATGTATTTATTCCGGTCATTTTCGGAACCCAGTTACCTGAACCAAAATCTACCGAATAAACACCTTTAAGAAATCCGTAATAATCAGATCCGACAAGCCCGGGATAAATATCAGCGGCATCACCGGTCAGGCAAAAAAACCTGGTTATTCCTCCAGCCTTCGCTCCTGCAAAAGACCAGATGCGCTCCGTGGAAGGTATTCCTGTGAGAGCGGCAATGGACCAGGAAAGGCCGGATGTGGTTGAGACAAGGACATCGTCGTTGGTTCCAATGTAAATAGTACTCCCATCGAAAAACACTCCGCCGACAGTATTTCCCGAACCAGAAGCAGCGGTATGAATGGAACTGAAAGTAGTACCACCATCCGAAGAAAAATACATGTTTCCATAATAAGAGATAATGACACGATTGGGATTATTGAAATCAGCATCAATGGAAAATGTTTCTTCTGTATCATCGGGATTACCCGGAAGTGGTGACCACGTAATTCCGTTGTCGGAGCTCTTCATCGGGACCACCATATTATTTGCATAACTGATGGTGTAAAGCAATCCCGGTGTAGATGTAAAACACACTTTTGAATTATGTCCGCCAATCACTTCTGTATAATGAACCTGAGAGTAGGTGTTTCCAAAATCGGTTGAATGAAAAAGTTCTCCCATGTCGCAGGAAACATAATATTCATTGTTATTGGAAGGGTTGATGGACAATGAAAACAAGGCTCCTCCTCCACCAATTCCTCTGGAACTAAAAGAAGAAGGCTGGGCAGAAAGTCCGGATGCGAGTCCAAGTAACAAGAAGAAAACAGCTTTATTTTTCATAGGAATGATTTTTATCAAACCTAAACCAAATTCAGTGAATACACAAAATATTCCCTGCCAACCTTAGGTCATTTCGAAGGTTTCGGAAGCCCATACTTTTATTCATAATTTGATTATCTTGCTTAAAAATATTTTATGCTTTATACACTTTTAAGGTTCCTGATGCGGATAACAGTGAGCATTTTTTTTCGCTCAATCACGATCCGAAACAAAGGAGCATTTCCTGAAAAGGGTCCTTTACTGGTACTTGCAAACCACCCCAGCACGTTCATGGATCCTATTGTAATAGCGACATTGCTTCAGCGAAAAGTATTTTTTCTTGCGAAAGGAGAATTATTCAAAAGTGCTTTTGCCAAATGGCTGCTTCCCAAATTTAATATGATCCCAGTTTACCGGAAGCAGGATGATCCTACGCAGATGAACAAAAATCAGGATACTTTCAATAAATGTTTTGAGCATCTTGAATCAGGCGGTGTCATCCTAATGTTTCCGGAAGGTATCAGCATCACTGAAAGAAAACTTCGTCCGATCAAGACAGGTGCTGCCAGGATAGCGATCGGAGCTGAAGCCCGTAACGACTTTAAACTTGGAGTTAAAGTGGTGAATGTGGGTCTGAATTACGCAGACCCGCATCACTTTAACCGTGATCTTTTTATAAATATTCATGAGGCTATAGAGGTGAAAGATTATAAGGAGGAATATGCAAAGGATAACTTTAAAGCTTCCGAAATTTTAACCGAGGACATCCGAACCCAACTTGAAACTCTTGTCATTGCGATTGAAGATGAGCAAATGGATGAACTGGTGAAAGACATTGAAGTTTTGTACACCTACAAAATATCGAAGGAAAATGATGAACTTAATAATAAGGCGGGTGAATTTGCGATCACCAAAAACATCATCGAGACCGTTCAATATTATATGAAACATGATAAGGAACGGGTTGAAAGGATCCGGAGCAGGATCAAAAACTATTTTACAGATCTTGGGATTGCAGGCCTGCATGATG
>JALYRR010000192.1 GCA_030855265.1 Bacteroidota bacterium
ATGATAAGATTCTCACGGTTTCTCAGAGCGGAAATTACAGACTTACCGGATTTGATCTGACTACCCGTTTTGATGAGGACATGACACTCATTGAAAAGTTCAATCCAAATAAACCAATCACAGCGATCTATCTCGACGGAGAAAGTAAAACCTTCTTTGTGAAACGTTTCCTTGTTGAGGTGACAGACAAGAAAGTACTGTTCATTGGTGAGGTGGAAGGTTCTAAACTTGAACTGGCTACAACTGATGCAATACCGGTTGTTGAATTAAAATTCAGCAAAGTAAAAGACAAAGAATTGCCGCCGGAAAAGATCAACCTCGTTGATTTTATCACCGTGAAAGGATTGAAAGCAAAAGGAAATAAACTTTCCTATGCAAAGGTAAAAGAGATCAATCTGATGCCTCCTGTTGAGGTGGAAATTGATGACGATGTGCTTGAGGAGTTTGAGGAAAGCGGATTGTCGCCGCTGGAAGCCCTTAAAAAATCAACTGCTCCGGAAAAGAAAAACGAAAAGCAGATCATTTCCATCGATCAAATGATTAACGAAGAGATCAAACTACCTTCTGAAGAAAAAAAGAAAAAGAAAAAAGGGAAGAGTGATGAAGATGAGCAGGGAACTCTTTTTTAAAGATTAAATGAAAATACCGGAACGCGGATCGTCAATGATCCGCGTTTCTTTTTTATAATTAGCGCAAAATATTTATAATCAGAACAATTTGTTTCCTTCAGCTTTTTTAGTCTTCTGTTTTAAATTACTGTCCTTGGAAATCACAATAAATTTACCGTTCTTGTTGTAACAAAACATCCCTTATTTAAACTATCAGATAAAATGAAATTGAAAAATTTACTATTTGCCACTGCTGCATTGTTTTCTTTTGGACAGGCAACAGCACAATTAAATGTAACACTGCAGGGTCAATTGGCTTATCCGGGTCAAACCTGTGCAAATATTTGTGGCTATGTGGATAGCCTTGGAAATGAGTATGCGCTTGTAGGAGCTTCTTTGGGGATGTCCATTGTGGACGTTACCAATCCAGCTGCTCCTGTGGAAGTGATCCAGATCCCGGGTCCGGATAATTTATGGAAAGAGATCAAAGTAAGAGGTAAATATGCGTATGTAACTACAGAAGCCGGAGGAGGATTACAGATCATTAATCTGAGCAGCCTCCCAAATACTGCCGGGATCGTTTATCAAAACTGGACCGGTGATGGAGCAATTGCAGGTATGCTGAATACGATTCACGCTTTGCATATCGACAATAATTTCGTTTATCTGTACGGAACTAATCTTTTCGGTGGAGGTGCTGTTGTGGCTGATCTTACGGATCCCTGGAATCCTGTTTACGTAGGAAAATATACCAATTCTGTTTCTGATTATGTTCACGATGGTTATGTAAGAAATGACACGATGTACTCCGGACATATCAACGGAGGATTTTTCTCCGTAGTTGATTTTACAAATAAATCAGCGCCGGTGGAACTTGCGAACCAGATCACGCCAAACGCTTTTACACATAATACCTGGTTATCTCAAAACAGTAAAGTATTGTTTACGACAGATGAAAAAGACAATTCCTTTTTAGCTGCGTATGACATTTCAAATCTTTCGGGCATCAATGAACTGGACAGAATTCAATCCAATCCGGGTTCTATGTCTGTCGTGCATAACACGCACATCATTAACGTTCTTGGAAATGATTATGCAGTGACTTCCTGGTATAAAGATGGTTTCACTATTACGGATGTTGGTCGCCCTGTGAATATGATCCAGGTGGGTGATTATGATACGTATGCCGGTTCAGGCGGAGGATTCGAGGGTGCCTGGGGTGTATATCCTTACCTGCCTTCTGGAACTATTGTAGTTTCCAATATTGACGAAGGCTTGTTCGTGTTTTCACCAACCTATGTTCGTGCTTGTTACCTTGAAGGAATTGTTAGCGACAGTACTTGTACGGCTCTGTTACAAAATGTGAATGTTCAGGTGAGTGCTTTGGGCTTAAATGAATCTACTGATATTGTCGGACAGTACAGAACAGGATCACCGGCAGCAGGAACTTATAATGTTACTTTTTCTAAATCAGGTTATATAACAAAAACAGTTACCGGAGTTGTTTTCAGTCCGGGAGTTGTTACTGTTTTAGATGTTGCTCTTGTGGCAAATAATACGGTTAATGTTTCCGGATCAGTATCGGATGTGGTTACTACGAATCCGCTTTCAGGAGCAAATGTGAGTATCAGTAATGCAACAAACTCGTATGGTTTCAGCACAGATGCCTTAGGTCAGTTTTCCAGTTGCAATGTTGTGGGAGCCAACAACTACGACATCAATGTTGCGAAATGGGGCTATGAATCTTTGTGTCTTACCAATCAGGATCTTACTGCAATCAACAACATTTTAAATTACCCTCTTGCGAAAGAATATTATGATGATTTTGCTCTTAACCAAGGCTGGATGTCATCCGGATCTTCATCCACAGGACAATGGGTTCGTGATTTTCCTGTCGGAACAATGCTTGGTGGCGATCAGGCGAATCCTGGAGCGGATGTTATGACGGATTGTTCCGGAATGGCCTATGTCACAGGAAATGGCGGCGGTGCCGGTGGAGATTTCGATGTAGATGGAGGTTCGGCTTATCTTAAATCCCCGATTTTCGACTTAACGGGTTATACTGATCCATATCTGGATTATGACCGTTGGTTTTACACTGGTGGTGGCGCAGGTTCACCGAATGATTCCTTAAGCGTTACTTTGAATAATGGAATCACCTCAGTTATGTTGGAATTTGCAAGAGATACTACGGCAGGAAATTCTACCTGGCTGCACAAGTCTTATCGTGTAATTGATAAAATCACACCAACCGCAAATATGCAATTGATTGTCCGAACAGCGGATATTTCACCGGGACACATTGTAGAAGCCGGTTTCGATAGATTTCTCATCAATGAAGGAACTACTTCAGTAGCTGAGAATAGCATTTCAGAAATCAGCATGAATGTTTATCCGAATCCCTTTTCGAATGAAACTACTGTTGCCTATGACATGAAGAACAGATCTATGAATGGAGCAAACATGGTTATTACCGATATTACCGGAAGGATCATTGAATCTCTGCCTTTAACAATGACAAATGGAGAAGTGAAAATCAATCCTTCTGTTCAGGCAGGAATATACTTCGTAAGGATTCTGAACAACGAAGGAGGAAACGTTCCTGTTAAGATTTTGAAATTGAAATAAGAAAACAATCCCAACTATTAAGGCCACAGATTCGCGGATTTTTCTGCTGTTTGTGGCCTTTTCCATAACATTTAAAACCCTCGAGGTGTCGCACTAAGGACAAGATGTAAATTAGCAAAGACAAATGTAAGGTGGGCGGTCAGTTCGAGTGATTTCTTTTTTACGAAATTGTATCGAAACGTGGGTAGCCTTGTACGCACACACACTCACTTACCAGCGTCAGTTCGAGTGATTTCGTTTTTCACGAAATTGTATCGAGAACAAGCTAATTCTATTGACCATATTTCGAAAAGTGAATTAGAAAGTATCAGGAGGGGAAGGCTTAAGCACACACGCTCACACACTTTCTCGATAAATTTTCTCGCTTTTCCAAAGCCAAAAAACACTCGAAATGACGGCGCTCTTGGAGGATTTATAATACAAACGCACACTCGCTCAAAACCAGTCAGTTCGTTGATACTTTTCTTTCCAGATATTATAAGAAGCAATCGAAAAATCTGTGACTTCAACTTTCGTTAAAATGAATACCCAAGGTTGATCCCGAATACCACATGCGTATTGCTATTGTAGAATTCACCGAAATCTTTAGTGTCCAGCAGAACAAGCGGCTTGATCGGAGTATGATAGTAAAGTTTATTGTTCTTATAACCTCCGCCACCGTAAATATCCATAGTAAGCCTTCCCTTTTTTCCAACCTGCACTCCGATAATAAGATCCGCAGAAAAATGTTTAAAATTATAATATACATCCTGGTAATGCCTCTGTACACCGATGGAAACCCTTGCATCCGTATAAGAAATCAGAGGAGCAACATAGAATCCAAAGGGTGCAAACTTTCTGCGGCTGATCAGATAAAATTTATGTGCATAGGTAAATTTCCATCCCCCAACTTTGAAAACATAATTACTTGGTTGGCCGACAGCCCGTTCAATAGCGCCCAGGAAAGGGTTTTTACCGAGTAATGAAATACTAACCTGTTCGGATTGAGTTCTTCCTGTTGTGATCTCGGCCATTAAACGGTATTCAGATGTCAGAGGAAATACTCCGCCCCATAACCAGGCAGTAGGACTTGTTTTTATTACCAACGGCTGATAAGGAAACTTCTTTTTGGGTTTTTCAATAGTACGGAGCCGAAGAGTATCTGATTCCGGCAAAGCAACAGCCACTGCACTGAAAAGTACAATAAGAAGGAAGGAAAACAATATCGTTTTATTCTTCATTTTTATTCAGGCTGTACCTCGCCATTGGTGTGATGGATTGTGAAGCAAATTCATTTTTCTGAAATTTCAGGTAACCGGTCATGGCGATCATCGCCGCGTTGTCGGTACAATATTGAAACTCCGGAATGTAAACCATCCAGTTCAGTTCTTTTTCTAATTCTTTCAGTTTGTTCCTGAGGCCACTGTTAGCTGATACTCCTCCGGCAATCGCAATTTCTTTCGTTCCGGTTTCTAAAGCTGCTTTTTTTAGTTTGGCAACAAGAATTTCAATAATGGTATGTTGAATAGAAGCACAGATGTCATTTTTGTTTTTCTCAATGAATTCAGGATCCTTCGCCGTTTCATTGTTGATGAAATTCATAAACCCGGTTTTTAATCCACTGAAGCTGAAATTCAATCCCGGGATCTGAGGCTTTGTAAACTTGAATGCATTTGGATTTCCTTCTTTGGCAAATTTGTCGATCAGCGGGCCTCCTGGATAGGGAAGCCCTAGAATCTTTGCTGCTTTGTCAAAGGCTTCTCCGGCAGCGTCATCGATGGTTTCTCCTAAGATCTGCATATCAAAATGATCTTTCACCAAAACGATTTGGGTATGTCCGCCAGAAACAGTAAGGCAGATAAAGGGAAATGAGGGTTGTGGATGATTAAATTCATCACCTATAAAGTGTGCAAGAATATGTCCTTGCATATGATTTACCTCAATCAGCGGAACGTTTAATCCCATAGCGAAGGCTTTGGCAAATGATCCTCCTACAAGCAAAGATCCGAGCAGTCCGGGCCCTCTGGTAAAGGCAATGGCGGATAGATCTTCCTTCCGGATACCGGCTTTCTGAATCGCCTGATCGATGACAGGAATGATATTAAGCTGATGGGCACGAGATGCAAGTTCTGGAACTACGCCGCCATAAAGCTCATGAACACGCTGATTCGCGATCACATTGGCAAGTAATTTGCCATCCCGGATGACGGCTGCAGCCGTGTCATCACAGGAGGATTCAATGCCTAATATGGTGATAGTCTTGGTCATATTGTTTAACTTCGCCTGCTTCCGTTAGGTGGATTTTGTAACATTCAAAGGTATTAAAAAACTAGCAAACATATTATTCCGAACACTCGCAATTCTTGTCTTTCTGACGACAGTTTTCTTTTTGCTTATTCAATTTCACAGCGTTCAGACATACATGGCCAGAAAAGCCACGGATTACCTTTCTCAAAAGTTGAAAACACGTGTTGAGATTGGGACCTTAGAGATTGAATTCCTCAAAACCATAGTTCTAACGGATGTTTACATTGAAGATCTTCACCACGACACGCTTCTGTTCTCCAAAAAATTGAAAGTGGATATTGGAAAGCTGGATTTCGAAAACAGGACCGTCAGAGTGAGCAGTGTTGTTCTGCTCAATACAAAAGCCGCTCTTGTAAAATACAGGGAAGATGAAGATCTGAATTTTCAATTCATCATCGACCTTCTTGACTCCAAAGATACAGTGAAACGGAAAAGCCAGCCTTGGGATGTGAGTTTCGGGGAAGTGACTTTCGTAAATACTGTTTTTGATTACCGCAATGAACATGATACCATCATCACAACAGGTGTGAATTTCACTGATCTCAGTTTAAGTAATGTCAATGGACGGTTGACGGATATTCGATTTGATAACGATACTATATTCGCCGGCATTGATTATTTGTCAGCGATTGAAAAAAGCGGTTTCATTTTGAAAAACCTCACTAGTTATGTCAAGCTGAGTTCAACCGGACTAACTTTAAATGAAATGAAACTCAAGACTCCTGAAAGTTTCATCGAAACGGATCTCGTTCTAACCTACAAAAGCTACAGGGATTACAATGATTTCATCAACAAGGTAAAATTCAACGCGCAGTTCAATAAATCCACTCTCGAAATGAGTGACATTGCTTACTTCGCCCCGGAATTAAAAGGCGTCTATAAAAAGCTAATGATATCAGGGAAGATGAGCGGTCGGGTGAATGATCTCCGCGGTAAGGACCTGGATATTTCTACCGGAACCAACACCCGGTTTATGGGAGATGTAACATTAACCGGGCTACCGAAAATAGAGGAGACCCTCATCCATTTAAGTATTAAAAGTCTGACAACAAATTACAATGATCTTCGCCAGCTTCCGGTTCCACCTTTTGAAAAGCACGGAACACTTAGCATTCCTCCCAATATTGCTAAGTTGGGTAATATGAAATTCAAAGGAACTTTTACCGGATTGTACAATGATTTTTATGCCTACGGTGATTTTTCCTCAGCTCTCGGTCGGTTGTCATCCGATCTTTCGGTGAGCCACGATATGAAGCGTGACAAGCAGGTTTATAAAGGAAAACTTAAATCCATAGGATTTGATTTTGGAAAATTTTTGAGTGTTCCGCTAGTAGGAAAGGCCTCTATGAGTGTAGATATCGACGGTTCCGGACTTACGCTGGAAGAAATTACTGCCAGGCTCACCGGGACAG
>JALYRR010000337.1 GCA_030855265.1 Bacteroidota bacterium
ATACTTATTTGTGGAGCAATGGTGCAACAACACAAAATATCATCAATGTTCCAACTGGTTCATATTCCGTGGTGGTGACTGATGCCAATGGCTGTCAATTCACCAGCGGTGCATTTGTGAACAGTATAAGTTCATTGGTTGCGACAGCTACATCAACACTATCATCTTGCAGCCCTTGTACAGGAACCATTACAGTTCTTGAATCCGGGGGAACCGCTCCTTATACTTATAACGTAAATGGAGTTACGCAGACAAACGGAAATTTTTCGGGAGTTTGTCCGGGTGTACATGTTGTCACTGTAACTGATGCAAATGGATGTACTGCTATCTATACAATAATAGTTGGCTCCAGCGGGATTCCCGGCTTAACTGTAAGCGATTCAACAAATATTGAATCCGGTTTCGGAATGAATGACGGATCCATCTTTCTGAATCTATCCGGCGGTTCAACAGGCCCTTATACTTATTCCTGGAGCAATGGTGCAACAACAGAAGATATTTATTCTTTATCTGCAGGAACATATACTGTAACGATCACAGATAGTAACGGTGATTGTGCAACGTACACATTTACAGTTGGCTCAACACCGGGGTTTGGATATGTAACAGGTTACCTATACAATGATGTAAATGGCAACTGTGTTTTTGATGGCAGTGATTATCCTTTGTCAGGTTATTTTACTACCGTTACAGATGGAACAACTTCATATTACGGTTATACTAACAGTGCAGGATATTACAGCGTTTGGGCTCCTTCAGGATCTTACACCGTTACACCAAATTCATCAACAAGCTTAACTGCGGGTTGCACTGCTTCATACTCAGTAACAATTAGCGGTGGTTCGATCAGTAGCGGAAACAATTTCTACTACTCGTATCCTGTGATCCATGATGTATGTGTAACCGCCTGGAGTCCCGGAATTGTACCAGGCTTTACGGGTAATTATTATGTATATATTATTAATAATGGAACAGTCCCCGCAAGTGGATCAGCTTGTATTTACCTTCCTTCTGTGTTGACATTTGTGTCTTCGGTTCCTGCGCCTGCATCCGTTTCCGGCGACAGCATCTGCATCAACTACTCAGGCATATTGCCAGGAGGAATGACTGTTTTTTATGTTACTTTTTACACGCCACCCGGAACACCTCTTGGGGTAGTTTTGACAGCAGAAGTCAATGCAACTCTTACAAGCGGAGTGGATGTAAACCCGGCCTGCAATACCTATTTTTATTCGAGCCTTGTTACCGGTTCATACGATCCGAATGATAAAACGCCCAATCCTATCGGCGAAGGTATTGCAGGCAATATTCCTGTAACAGAGGACGAACTGACTTATCTTATCCGCTTTCAGAATACAGGAACAGGCCCTGCAGTTAACATTGTAGTGGATGATACGCTTACTTCTATGCTCGATCCTTTGAGTTTCGAAATGCTGAATTCCAGTCATCCTTATGTTGTTGAGATGTTGCCGGGAAATATCATCCGTTGGAAATTCACCGGGATCAACCTTCCTGACAGCACAAGCAATGAACCCGGAAGTCATGGACATGTTCAATTCAAACTAAAAACATCTTCCACTCCTATGCTGGGACAAGTGATACAAAACAAGGCCTATATCTATTTTGATTTCAATGAACCCGTGATTACCAACACAGCAATCAATACCTATGCTGCACCCTCTTCAATTGAAGAAGGCATTAGCAATGGCGCTGTTAAAGTGTACCCCAATCCATTTACAGATCAAACCACATTTGTGATCGATGCTACCGGATCAGCGGAAACATTTAGTTTTGAGATGATGGATGTAATGGGTAAAAAAGTAATTGAAATGACAGGAATCAGTTCAGGTTCTTTCAGTGTTTCACGATCTGGAATGCAGAATGGCATTTATTTTTATAAAATATTCAGCGCCGAAAGGGTTGTTGGTATTGGGAAAGTGATCATAAAATAAAAATCGTTGAAAATAAATTTGCTTTTATAAAAACAAGTGTCATATATTTTCCACGCAATAAGAAAACAATTTACAATTTCCTTTGACAGGATTATTGGCATACTCAGATTGTTACGGGGCTCGGCAGTGGTGATATGATCATGCCAATCTAAACACTTCCTTTGACCCAACCTTCAACGGCTTTAAACAAATAATTAAAACTCCGCAAAACACAATGATATGAAAACATCATTTACTCGGTTCAAAAAAATAGTCTCTTCAATAATTCTAATTGCAT
>JALYRR010000193.1 GCA_030855265.1 Bacteroidota bacterium
TTTCAGTGGTGTGCAGCAATGCGCTGAACAGATCGGTAAAGGAATTTAATTTACGGGAGCCGGGGAAGATTCTGGATAAAACTAAAGAACTTGTTGTGGATGCTTTTAACAAGAGCGAGGAAGAAGTAAAAGACGGGATGGACATTTCACTCCTGCGAATTATTCTGAATAGTTCAGGTGAGGCCACGTCAGCGGAATGGTCGGGTGCAAATAACCCGCTATGGATCATCAGAAATGGTGAAATGCTGGAATTCAAAGCGGATAAACAACCCATCGGACAATACATGGAGGCTCATCCATTTACCACGCATCGAATCTCATTACTGCGCGGGGATCTTGTATTCCTGTTTACCGACGGGTTTCAGGACCAATTCGGGGAAGCCAACGGTAAAAAATTTAAATCTGCGCAGCTGAGAAAAATGTTTCTGTCATTCAGCAACAAACAAATGGATGAACAGAAGACACTGATCGAAAATACATTTCACACATGGAAGGGAAAGTTTGAACAGGTGGATGATGTGTGTATAATTGGAGTAAGGTTGTAGAAAGTTTAAAAACTTAACTGAAAGAAAGCCACAGATTCACAGATTGAAATACTAAGCAAAAAAAATCTATAATGGAATTAAAGCCACAGACCTGCCTACCGGCAGGCAGCTTCGCAGATTTAAAAACTAAGCGAAACAAAAAAGGAAATGATTTAGCAGAGAAGATCAAAACACGGTTCACAGATTAAAATACTAGGCGGAAAACAAAGTCACGGACTTTCAGGTTAAAAAATCTGTGAATCTGTGGCCAATAAAAAAGAACCCCATCTACATTTCATAAACAATTGCATTGATGTTCATTCCTGATCCAACCGAAGCGAGAATGATCACGTCTCCTTTATTCAATTCATGATCCGCTACTTCTCCTTTAACGATCAGGTCATAAAGCGTAGGGATCGTTGCAACACTGCTGTTACCAAGCTTATGAATGCTCATCGGCATGATTCGTTCGGGAGCATCCTGATTGTATAGCTTATAAAAACGTTTGATAATGGCTTCATCCATTTTTTCATTCGCCTGGTGAATCAGAATTTTTTTGATCCTGCTGATATCTACTCCGCTTTTATCTAAACACTCCTTCATGGCTTTAGGAACATTGCTCAATGCGAATTCATAGATCTTTCTTCCATGCATTTTTATGTACCGTACATCTTTATTTAGAGAAGGATTGTTTGAATTACTGTAATGTAAATAATACGCTTCATCATAGGTAAACGAAGCAGTTTCATGCGCAAGAATCCCACCCGGCTCATCCGTCAATTCCAGGATAGTTGCTCCTGCTCCATCGGAATAGATCATACTGTCTCGGTCATGCATGTCCACAACCCGCGACAATGTTTCCGCTCCAATGATCAGACATTTCTTAGCCATGCCCGACTGTATAAACGCTTTAGCCTGGATCATTCCTTCCACCCATCCCGGACAACCAAACAATATATCGTAGGCCACACATTTAGGATTTCTGATCTTCAGATCGTGTTTGACGCGACTCGATAAACCCGGCAGAATATCCGTTTGGATTGCATTGTGTTTTACGTTACCAAAGTTGTGTGCGAAGATGATATAATCAAGTGTTTCAGGATCGATCCCTGAATCGGCAATCGCTCTTTTAGCTGCGATGGTTGCTATATCCGAAGTCAGCAGATCGTTCGTCACATAACGCCTTTCTTCTATTCCTGTAATGTCAAGGAAATTCTTTGCGATCACTTCATTCGAATAAGGAAATACATCCCCGTTCTCATTATAGAATTCGTGCTTCGCAAAATCAATATTGCTAACCACTTCAGTAGGCACATAACTTCCGGAACCAGTAATTTTAATGTTCATGTGGAGATTTTTTTAATTAAAAACAATTGCTGAAAGTACAATTCTACTTTTCTCTCATCTTGATAAAAACGGGATCTGATCCTTCCGTTCTGTAAAATGTGATAACAGGCATCTGACGAGGACGGTAATCTATTTTCACAAAACCGGTTGATCGGTCGTCTTCAAAAAGGGTTTTCCACTTTTTCTTTTTTACAAAACTGGAAACTTTGCTTCCGGAACCACTGATCACAAAGGTATTATTCGCATGCTCGATCAACTGAAGATTGTGTTCATGGCCGGAAGCATAAATTACATTGCTATATTTATCAATAACCTTTAAAAGATCAACGCCCATTTTTTTATACCTTGGTTGAGCCAGATCCTGAGTATATAATCGTGTAAGTCCGAAAAATCCAAATAAACGAAATGGAGTATAATTTACCATAAAACGATAGGGCTGCATACTGCGAGAATGAAGACCATTCGAAAACAAAGGATGATGCGCTGCAATGAGTACACGTTCGCCTGCAATTTTCGATGCAAGAAGGAGGCTATCCAATCGTGAATAAAAAATCTTTTTTGTCTCCCTGATGCTTCCGGTTTTATTCTTTTTATAGAAATGGAGAAACCATTGCGTATCAATAATGATCAGCCGAAGCTTTTCGGCAATCAAAACGGAATGAGGGCCGGGCAAACCTCCTGAAGGAAGGAATGTCCCTGAATCACGGTTAGAAACACTTGAATTTTTCTTCAGATAATCTGTCACATAATCTTCCTGGTTTTTCAATGTTTTTAATCCGTTAAAACGCTGAGCTTTCCAATCGTGATTTCCCGGAATAAAATAAGCGGCACCTTTATATTCTTTCAGGATCTGCAATTGAGATTCGAGGTGAGAAGCAGAAACAGGATCGTTTTTTATTAATCCATGAGGATATACATTATCGCCAAGAAATACGACAGCGCTGTTTGTATCACTCAGCAATTGTTTCCTGAGTAAAAGCAATGCTTTGCCAGGTTCCCTGTGTTCGCCGGCATCACCAATGAGGTAAACAGAAAAAAGAGAATCATTTTGCGCTGCAAGGGAAAAAGAACTCAGGATAAAAATCCATTGAAAAAGCTTTTTCATCTCAACATTTTTATTGTAAAGCTAAGGACAATCACTCCAATGCTGAAGATAAAAGAGTATTTGATCACGGCAGCACCATTTCTAAAACTAAAGATCAGATGAGCAAATGTGAAAAGTAAAGTAAAAAGAACAGGGATGAGAGCCGGATAAAAAACAAAACTTTCATAGAGATTCCCCTTCATCAACTCTATGAAGGATCGCTGCATCCCACATCCGGGACAATCAAGACCTGAAACCCGTTTGTAAAAACAGGTCATCATGTGCTCTTCCATCCATTGAATAAAATCCTTCATCTACCGGAAATAAAAAAGAGGACGCGAACGTCCTCCCTTACTATAATTAATGAACGACTATCGCATCATGTCCCAAGGCATTGAAGAAAGCGCTGCTCCTATCACTGCAATGTAAATGATCCAGAAAGATAAATAAGCCCCGGAAAGACAAGTACCAATAATTGCACATACTTTACCTGCTTTCATATTTTTATAAGATGCCTCAGTATAAAGAGCCGGATTCTCATTGTACATGCGGGTTGATTTTCCTGCAAGCACCAAAGCGATGATCCCTGTAACCAAACCAACTACACCATAGCAAAAGCATCCTACAATTGAGATGATTCCTAAAACAAGAACTGCAGTTGCATTCGGAAGTGATTGTTGTCCGAATTGTGTTGAAAATTGCTGATTGAATTGCTGATTGATATTTTCCTGATTGGGCGGTGTCGGTGGGCCTTGATTTTCCATGTGTGTTTTTAGATTTTTAAATTCAATCGAAAATAATAAGAATTATGATACCTGCAATGTTTTTTTTTACACCAAGTATGTGTGGGTTTTCAACACTTGCGGAATCAGCATCTCCTGCTCATCATTCACAATGATATAGTGAGAACGGCTTGCTTTGTCGGAATCGGATAACTGATTGTTAATGCGCAGAAGTGCAAGTTCAGCGGTGATTCGGTTTCTTTTCATTGCCCTTCTGATTCGCAAATCCTGAGGAGCTGTAACAAGGATCACCTTATCAACCTGCTTATCCGCTCCGCTTTCAAACAGGATCGCAGCTTCCTTCAGGATATAAGGGCTGTTTTTATGAAGCTCCGCCCATGCAGCAAAATGACTGGCAACTGCAGGATGCGTAATTGCATTAAGTTTTGCTAGTTTGTTTTTGTCACTGAATACAATGCCGGCAAGCAATTTTCTATCGATTGCACCATTCAAGTCCAAAACACCTTCACCAAATTCACGAACAACAGCTGCTTTCACAACAACATCCGATTCAAGTATATTTTTAGATTCCTCATCGGAATAATAAACGGGTACACCCAGAAGAGAAAACAATTTGCAAACGGTGCTCTTGCCACTTCCTAAACCTCCTGTTATTCCGACCTTGATCATGTTATTTGCGGATAATGTATTCCACTTTTTCGGGGCTGAGTTTTGCCGTACGAACTTCAGAAGGGGCTAAAAGTAATTGCACTTTCAATTTATTACTCCCTTGTTCTATTTTATTGAAGTCGACAACGGCGCGGAATTGTGAAGCTGTGATCTTCTCGTAATTTTCAAAAGCGACCGAATATTTCACATTTACTTTATCCGGAAACGTTTTAAGACTATATCCATTGGGAAGGTTCATCACCTCAAGGGGAAGGTCAATGCTTCCTTCTGTAAATTTGGTGACAGAAAGAGTGGCTTTGATGTTTTCATGCGAAAACTCAACTTGTTCCTGCTTGGGATCCTTAAGCACCCTTAATTGAATCGTCATGGATTTATCAATATCTTTCAATACAACAGGCTGTGTCTGCACTTCATTTATCATCGCTATTACCTCTGATGAACCAGAAACAGTTATAAATGCAGGATCAAGTTTTATTGAATCCGAAAGCTGGTACTCATCGGCAAATGAAATCGACAGGTCATATTTAGCACGTACCAGCTTGCTTACTTTCTTATTGTAATTGAGCAAGATGGAATCCGGACTGATATTTACAATTTTGATATCATTGTTGAACTGACTGGTAATATTATCGGTCCGGGAGTTTGTCAGAAGAAAGAACTGGTTTTTTCTGATCGGATTTACATCTTTAACATCTATTCCGATTGTTTCACGCTGACTGCGGAATTTGTATTTCAACAAATAAAAACCTCTTGCTTTTACTTCGATGGTTATTTCTTTCGGGAGCGTATTTGATACGATCTTGTCCGCAGGAAGGTTGATATAGGTGACTGGAAAGCGCAGGGTCATTTTGTATTCTTTGGAAAGCGACATGAGCAACCAGAAAAAAACAGAGACAACGATACATATCAAAAACACCACCATCCGTTGTTTCAGCCGTGTGCCTTTATTTTTGACCAATCCCGTGTTTTTGCCCACAGTTTTCTGTTGTATTGTTTAAACAAAATTAACAAACCCTTTCACAAAAAAATAGCGTTGGGCAATTATTTTACCCAACGCTCATTCTTTATCTAAAGGAAATTATTTCTTTTCGGAACCGATCAACGAAGATGAATCCATTGAAACCGCACTTTTCTCGATTTTCAGCTTTACTCCACCTTCTACAGAAATGATGAAAGTTGTGTCACCGATCTCAGCAATTTTAGCATGAATGCCACCAATCGTAACTACTTTATCTCCCACCTGTATGTTCTCTCTGAATTTTTTTTGATCTTTTGCTTTTTTCATCTGAGGACGGATCATGAAAAAATAAAATACAACGATGATCAGAATAATTGGAATGAAACCCTGGATTCCTCCTGCCTGGCCACCGCCGGTCATTAATAGTGTGTTTGTCATTTTTTGTTTGTTGTTTGTTTGGTTAGATATTGGTAATTCTACTGGATGTTCGATTTATTTTTCTTCAGGAACATCAATGGTTGCTGAAACAGTTAACACTTTAGTATTCGGATTGCAATTGGTTACCACAGTAACAGTTTTTTGCTGAAATCCTGATTTACCATCGCTGTCAAAAACGATATCGATCTTTGCACCTTCGCCCGGTTTGATTGGTGTTTTCGGATAAGAAGGAACCGTGCAACCGCAGCTTCCCTGTGCGCCTGAAATAACAAGATCAGATCCGCCATCATTTCTGAACATGAAAGAATGAGAAACTTTTTCGCCTTGTGTTACTTTTCCGAAATCATGTTTTTCTTCATTGAAAACCATTACCGGACTTGATCCCGGCTCTGCAGGTTTGCCAGACGCAGTTGCAGGGATATTGATCACGTCGGAGGAGATGGTTCCATCTGCAGGTTTATCATTTCCGCAAGAGCTTACCAGGAGACCCAGCGTTGCACAAATAAGTAGAGCAGTTTGTTTCATTGTATTATCTGTTTCATTTATATTTATTCCATCAGACCTCTGCCCATTTTATTGAGCATGTTCTCTGATTTAAAATCTGCCACGAGCTTGTCAAGAATTCCATTAATAAAGATCTTGCTTTTAGGTGTGCTGTATATTTTCGAGATTTCGATAAATTCGTTTAATGTCACCTTTACCGGAATATTTGAAAAGTGCAGGATCTCTGTAATCGCCATTTTCATTAGTAAAACATCCATCATAGCGATACGTTCTACTTCCCAGTTCTTGGTTTTATCACCAATGAGTTTCTCTGTTTCTTCATTTCTCAAAGCAGTCTGACGAAACAGGTCTTTCACAAATTGTTCATCCTCTTCACGATCCTTATACAGTTGCATGAGTGAGTGCTCAGGTGTAGCATCTTCCTTGAACGTTTCAAGTGTTTTTACAACCATCGGATTTACGAGGTAGATATCGTCACCCCAATGAAGATTCTTCTCTTCATACAAATGATTCATTAATTCAAAATCAGCAATGTATTCTCTGAAGACTTCAATAATAAAATCGCGGTCG
>JALYRR010000194.1 GCA_030855265.1 Bacteroidota bacterium
ATCAGTGACTGTGAATCCTGTGCCTACAATGACTAGCACCAACACTGCAACGATATGCAGCGGCGGAACTGTAAGCATACCTTTGTCGAGCTCAACAGGTGCAACCTATACCTGGATTGCCGCTTCAAATGTGAATGTAACTGGAGAAAGTACCACTCTTCAATCTACATCAACACTCAGCAATACACTGTCTTCAACGTCCGGCGCAACAGAAACAGTTACATATACAGTTACTCCAACAGGAACCACCGGTGGATGTGCAGGACCTGCTCAAACTGTTACAGTGACCGTTAGTCCGGTACCAGCCATGACCAGCGCATCAACAGCAACAATATGTAGCGGGGCCACTGTAAATATTCCTCTTGCTAGTTCTTCGCCTGCCACCTATACCTGGATCGCAACCAACAATCCGAACACGACAGGTGAGAGCACAACTTTACAAAGTACTTCTACTTTGAATAACACAATCAATAATACAACAGGTTCTCCGCAGGTTGTTTCTTACACTGTAACACCTACTTCAACAATTGGTGGATGTGTAGGTGGATCACAAACTGTTACAGTTACTGTGAATCCGGTGCCGGCAATGAC
Source organism: Bacteroidota bacterium (assembly GCA_030855265.1). Taxonomy (GTDB): domain Bacteria; phylum Bacteroidota; class Bacteroidia; order 2-12-FULL-35-15; family 2-12-FULL-35-15; genus 2-12-FULL-35-15. Next base: position 592 of record JALYRR010000194.1, read on the forward strand.
AAGTGCAACATCGGCTTCAATTTGCAGCGGTGGAACCGTAAATATTCCTTTGACAAGCTCCTCTGCAGCTACTTATACCTGGATTGCTGCTAATAATGCCAGTACAACTGGAGAAAGTACTACGCTGCAAAGTTCAAGCACACTTTTAAATACAATTACAAATACATCCGGATCTGTACAGATTGTTTCATATACAGTTACCCCGACAGCGACAAGCGGCGGTTGTGCAGGTGCCCCGCAAACAGTGAGTGTAACTGTGAATCCGGTTCCTGCTATGACAAGTGCGTCTACGGCTACTTTGTGCAGTGGTGGTACAGTGAACATTCCACTGACCAGTTCTTCTGCTGCAACTTATACATGGATTGCAGCAAATAATCCGAATACCACAGGGGAAAGTGTTACTCTACAATCCACCGCTACCATTAACAATACGCTTGTTAATATTTCCGGTGCTGCTCAGGTGGTGAGTTATACGGTTACTCCTACAGCAACAACAGGAGGATGCAGCGGTACTCCGCAAATAGTAAATGTTACAGTGAATCCGATGGATAATGCTGCCTTTACTTATGGATCATCCACTTATTGCCAGACAGGTACAGACCCTTCAGCTTCCATCACAGGACTGCCGGGAGGAACATTCAGCAGCTCGGCCGGACTCATTTTCCTCAATACATCTACAGGACTCATCGATCTGAGTGCAAGTACTCTTGGGACCTATTCTGTAACCTATACCACCACAGGGCCTTGTCCGAACACAAGCTCCGTTAATATTACAATTTCAAGTGCTCCATCAGCAACCTTCACGTATTCCGGTTCACCGTTTTGTCAAAATGCCACCAATCCATTCCCTGCTTTCGGTGCTGGAGCAAGCGCAGGAACTTTCTCTTCAACTGGCGGTCCGGGTGTTTTGAATTTTGTCAATGTAAATACTGGTCAGATCAATCTGTCCACCAGCACACCGGGTACATATACAATTACTAACACCATTGTTGCCAGTGGAGGCTGTGCTGCTGCAACAGCTACATTCAGTGTTACTATCAATGGAGCACCGAATATTACGGCTACTCCTGCAACACAGACTATCTGTTCAGGATCCACCACAGGAATTGCACTTACAAGCTCTATGGGAGCAACTACTTACAACTGGACCGTTACCCAAACGGGTGTGTCAGGTGCGAGTGCATCCAGCGGAACTTCCATAGCGCAAACACTTTCCACAACAGGAGCTGTTTCCGGAAGTGCTTCGTATACGGTTACTTCCGTTTCCGGAGTTTGCCCGGGAAACACGCTGATCATCCCGATTACCGTTAACCCTGTTCCGGTGTTAACTGCAACTCCTGCAGCAACCACGATCTGTTCTGGAACTTCAACCTCTATTCCGCTTACATCCAATGTTTCAGGAACAACATTCAGTTGGACAGTTACTCAATCGGGAGCTTCCGGTGGTGCTGCCGGTTCAGGTGCTAGCATCAGTCAGGTTTTAAATGCAACAGGCGCTTCAGCAGGTACAGTAACCTACACGATTATTCCAACAGCCAGTGGTTGTGCAGGAACTCCTGTAATAGTATCCATCACTGTGAATCCTGTTCCTTTTGCTTCAGCAACTCCTAATCCTTCAACAATTTGTTCAGGAGCAACTTCATCCGTAACATTGTCGAGCTTCACTGCAGGAACAACCTTCAGCTGGACAGCAACTAATGGTGCCGGTATCAGTGGTGCTACTTCCGCTTCAGGATCAACAATTGCTCAGGTACTTACAAACTCCGGAACCACAGCCGGTGCAGCAACCTATATTGTAACACCACTAGCGGCAGGTTGTGCTGGAACACCTTTAACAGTGACTGTGACCGTGAATCCGGTACCGAATGTAATTGCTACTCCGGCCTCTCAAAGTATTTGTTCGGGCTCTGCTACAGGAATAACACTAAGCGGAGGTGTAGCCGGAACTACATTCAGCTGGCCTGCTCCAACTGCCACCGGTGCTGCCGGAGGATCTGCAGGCAGCGGAACATCTATCGCTCAAACATTAACAGCAAGCGGAGTTACTGCAGGAACAATGGTATATACTGTAACTCCATTATCAAGTGGATGTCCGGGAACACCTGTATCAATAACCATTACCGTGAATCCTAATCCTGTTGGAACTGCAAGTCCTGCCGCCACAACAATTTGTTCAGGTTCTACAACATCAATTCCGTTGACAAGTAATGTTGCGGGATCAACTTTTACATGGACTGCAACTTCCTCCGGAACATCAGGAGGGTCGGGAGGTTCAGGATCTACGATCGCTCAAACATTAACAACAACAGGGACCGTGGCCGGAACTGTTACTTATAACGTTACCGTTACTACAGCCGCAGGATGTACTTCAACCATTCCTGCATTCACAATAACGGTGAATCCTATTCCAAATGTTACAGCCACACCAGGTGCAACAACCATCTGTTCAGGAGCGGCAACTTCAATACCATTGACAAGCAATGTTTCCGGGGCAACATTTACCTGGACAGTTGTACAATCGGGTGTTTCCGGAGCATCAGCAGGGAGCGGAACTAACATTGCACAAACACTTACAGCAACAGGAACATCTCCCGGGACAGTAACCTATACGATTTCTTCGGCAGCAAGCGGATGTGCAACAGCATCTCCAATAACAGTAACAATTACAGTGAATCCACTACCGGTTATTACGGCTACACCAACTACTCAAACTTTATGTACAGGTAGCGCAACGAATATTAACCTAAGTTCTAACCTTGGAGCAACCACTTTCAACTGGACGGTTTCACAAACCAATCTTACAGGTGCTTCAGCTGGTAGCGGGACTTCAATAACACAATTGCTTAACTTAACAGGAACAACTGCAGGTTCCGCAGTTTACACGATTACACCAATTGAAAATGGATGTTCAGGAACACCCATTACCGTTACCATAAATGTAAACCCAATCGATGATCCTTCATTCAGTTATTTGTCATCAACTTATTGTCAGACCGGAACAAATCCTTCCGCAACAATTACCGGAATGAGTGGAGGAACATTTTCGGCAACACCCGCAGGACTTGTATTTTTGAATCCATCTACAGGTCTTATTGATCTTGCCGGAAGTACACTGGGAACTTATTCGATTACTTATCAGACTACAGGCCCTTGCCCGAACAATTCATCCATCAACGTAACGATCTCAAACGCTCCAAGTGCTGTGTTTAGCTATGCAACACCGGTTTGTTCAACGGATCCTAATCCGCTTCCTATATTCGCCACAGGAGCAAGTGCCGGAGTGTTCACTTCCGCCGCAGGACTTACGATCAACATCAATACTGGAGAGATTGATCTGACTGCTTCAACACCTGGTTCATACACGGTTACAAATACCATTACTGCAGCCGGCGGATGTGCAGCAACCTCTTCTACATCGCCCATCACTATCAGCCCAGCAGCTACTGTGGATGCAGGAGTTGCGGCAAGTGTATGCGAAGGAAATATATTTACACTTGCAGGATCGATGGGCGGAAGTGCATCAACAATTGCATGGACAAGCGCAGGTTCCGGTACATTCTCAAATGCTGTCAGCACCACATCAACATACGATCCCTCTGCTGCTGATATCTCTGCAGGTTCTGTCGTGATCACTATTACAACGGATGATCCTGCTGGTGCATGTCCTCAGGTCACTGACTTTATGATCTTAACAGTTACACCTTTGGATGATGCTTCTTTCAGTTATTCAGGTTCTACGTTTTGCCAGTCGGGAACCGATCCTGTTCCAACAATTACAGGAGTTGCCGGAGGAACATTCAGTGCAATTCCTGCAGGAGTGAATTTTGTCAGTACATCAACTGGTGAAGTGGATCTGAGTGTAAGTACACTGGGAACATATAACATTATTTATACGACCAATGGACCTTGTCCTAGTTCGGATACTGTTTCGATGACAATTACAACAGCCCCATCCGCAACGTTTAGTTTCACTACTGGATCCTCAGCATTTTGTCAGTCAGGAAATGATCCGTTACCGATTTTCCCTGCAGGTGCAAGTGCAGGAGTGTTTACATCAAGTCCGTCGGGATTGGTATTTATAAATCCAGCTACCGGAGAGATTGATCTGAGTGCTTCAGCGCCGGGAGTGTATGTGCTAACAAATTCAATTATAGCGGCAGGAGGTTGTGCTTCAGCTACTGATTCTTTATCAATTACAATTGAATTGCCATCAACAGTAAATGCAGGAGCTGATACAGCGATATGTGCAGGGGATTCGTACCTGACAACAGGTGCATCAATCGGTGGAAGTGCCTCTAATTCCACTTGGTCAAGCAGCGGTTCAGGAACCTTTGATAATGTCGCATTAATAAATGCAACATACAGCCCATCTGCTGCAGATACAGTGGCTGGAGCAGTAACATTATACCTTACAACTGATGATCCGGCAGGTTCATGTGGTTCAGTGGTCGACAGTATGCTCCTGACAATAACACCTTTGCCAACCGCACCAGTATTGGTTAATCCTGCAGCATATTGTGTCGGAGCAACCGTTTCACCGCTTATTTCAAGCAGTAATTTCGGAACCATTAACTGGTATTCGGATATTGCATTAACTACATTGGTATTTACCGGAAATCCTTTTACACCAACGGGTTTAAGCGCAACTACATCATATTGGGTAACCGAAACGATAGGGGCATGTACAAGTCCGGCCAGTCAGGTAACGATCACATTCAATCCACTTCCGGTTGCAGATCCTTCAGCAGTTTTGATTACTGGTGCAGATTGCGGGTCTTCCACAGGAGCCATTACGGGAATTACTCTTGTAAGTGGTGCAGCTCCGGTAACCTATGTTTGGACAAATGCGATTGGTGATACTGTAGGAACAGCCTTGAATCTTACAAATGCTGGAACAGGAAATTACACACTCACGATCACCGATGCCAACGGATGTTCAATCCAGGTAGGTGGAAGCGGATTTGCGGTAAATAGTACAGCAGGAGTGGTTGCTGCATTTACAACAGATGTAATCACTGGTGAAACACCTTTGCCTGTAACCTTTACCAACAGCAGTACAGCGGCGGATACTTATTTCTGGGATTTTGGTAACGGTGATACTTCCAATGTGATGAATCCTGTTTATATTTATCCGGCTACTGGAACATTTACAGCATGTTTGATTGCATCCAATTTAGCAGGATGTATCGATACGGTTTGTACAACGATTGATGTGTTTATTAATTCAGTATTTGTTATACCGAATATCTTTTCTCCGAATGATGATAATAACAACGATGTGTTCACTGTAAAAGCCGTAGGTCTTGAGACGATGGATGCAGAGATTTTTAATCGCTGGGGACAGAAAGAATACGAATGGCATACTACGAACGGAGGCTGGGATGGAAGAACCGCAAGTGGTGTAGCCGCTCCGGATGGAACATATTTTTATATGATTAAAGCAAAAGGATTTGACGGGAAGGAATATTTTGAGAGAGGAAACTTCTCATTGGTGAGATAAAAAATTAGAAGGTTTAACAGAAAAGGAGGACAGTAATGTTCTCCTTTTTTGTTGAATTAAATTAGAAGGGTTTATTTAAAATATCGGGTTTTAATACCTCTTTTTATATTTTGATTTGAAGAATGGAAGTTTATACTTAGGTTTTTTTATAGGCAGGTTAGTGAAGAAAAATTTAATTTTTTATTGATGAAAATGGGGCAGGTTATCAACATATTAACAAAAAAAGTTAATAAATTCGTTTTTTCTAATTAGCTGATAACCAACAGCATAATAACCATCTTCTTTTAAAACCCACTTTTTTCGGGATTTCCCTCACTTTTTTTTAAACTATCTATTGTTTATAATAAATAATTATTACCTTTGCCGTCCCCAAAAAAGTGGGGGTTTAGTTTATTTTTAGTAAAAATCGATAAAAATTTAATACCGGAAAAATGCCTACTATATCACAATTAGTACGTAAAGGAAGATTAAAAGCAGCTAACAAAAGCAAGTCAGCAGCACTTGATTCATGTCCTCAAAAACGTGGAGTTTGTACTCGTGTTTACACGACAACTCCAAAAAAACCAAACTCGGCAATGCGTAAAGTGGCGCGTGTTCGTTTAACCAACAAAAAAGAGGTGAACGCTTACATCCCGGGTGAAGGTCACAATTTGCAGGAACACTCAATCGTATTGATCCGTGGTGGAAGAGTAAAAGATCTTCCTGGAGTTCGTTACCACATTGTACGTGGTGCGTTGGATACT
>JALYRR010000338.1 GCA_030855265.1 Bacteroidota bacterium
GGAGAGGGTGTCTGCTTTCAAATAAAAATTCTTTTAACGATTCCTTTATAAATCTGATAACAATGACAACAAAAAAGGACAAAACGGAGAACGCTCCCTCTCCTTTGGAGAGGGCCGGGGTGAGGTTATACCATAACACTCGTTGCTCAACAAGCCGGAATGTTTGCAGCATCCTTGATACAAAGAAGGTAAAGACTGAGGTAATTGAATACCTGAACACCCCTCCTACTCAGAAAGAAATTAAATCACTTTTGAAAATGCTTGGCATGAAAGCCTCAGAGATCGTGAGAAAAAAGGAGCCGCTCTATAAAGAAAAATATGCCGGCGAAAAAATTACCGAAGCGGAATGGGTTAAAATTCTTTCTCAGAACCCGATCTTAATCGAACGCCCTATCCTTGTAAAAGGGGATAAAGCAATCATTGGAAGGCCGCCGGAACGTGTGCTGGAGTTTTTGAAATAGAATTTTTCATCTCCGCCTTTTTCCTACTTTAGCGTTATGAGGTTTTTCTTTTTTATTCTATGCTATCTTCTCCTGACGCGAATTGTAACTGCGGCAGAAAGCGATTCCATCCGGACAAAAACGGCAGTGTTCATAGGTGCCGGCAATTATGAATATCTCCACCTGGGTTTTAATTCCTCAATCAAACAGAAACATTATGTGGAAATTGCTGCTGGCATAAAACCCTGGGGTTTCAATACTTCGCAGTATCAGTCGGCCTATCTCCTTGCGGGAACCCGACTATTCAAAAAACGATCCCTGCTTATCTCCCCTTCCATTCACTTAAAATGTATTGGCTGGCATTTCAACAATCGTTACAATCGCTTTGTGGTTCTTGGTATTAATCCGGAACTGCGATTTTCCATCCGGCTTAAAAATCACTTTTCTCTCAGCATCAATGCGGGCGGATTATATAACACTCCGCTGTATTACGAACGCAAAACCTTTGAAGAAGTCAGCTGGCCAAAAGAATGGCAGCCATCATTTAGTTTTCAGCTATTCTATTATATAAAATGATGAAAAAAATTATTCTTCTCTTTTCGTTTCCTCTGTTTTTTTCTTCCTGTGAAAAAGTAGAGTACTATCCGGATAACCAGATTCCCTATGCGCCAACCATAGACATGGCTCATCGTGCAGGCGGCAATCTCAGCTTTCGCGATAATACACTGGAAGCAGTAATGAATGCTCTGCCTCTTGTGGGTGGTATTGAAGTGGATGTTATGCTGAGTAAAAGCCGGACAGTCTGGTTAAGTCACAGTCCAAAGGTTATCGACTGTGCAGGTGAGCAAAAATGTTTTTCTGAAACTTTTGATTCCGAAATCAGGGATATTACAAATTGTAACGGAGCTGATATCAGTTATACAACGCTGGAACAAGTAATGCAATACATGGATCAGAACAACATCCGGAAGTCCATCAGCATCGATCTGAAAGGGTGGGCGCCTTGCGGCGGAGAAGGAATAGATGTGGAAGGGATTATGCGGCTGGAAGCAGAAGAGATCATCCGACTCGGACACAAATACCATCTGAATGAATACCTGCTTTTTGAAACAGAGATCGCTTCTGTTTTGAAATGGATCAAGGAAAAAGATAGTTCCGTTCAAACGTATTATACCACTTTCGGAGATTTTGAAAGGGGGATGTTACAGGCGCTCGATCATGGATTCACAGGCATTTCCTATAAATCATTTTTTGCGGATGAATTAAATGCCGGGCTAATTTCAATGCTCCATAAAAAAGGTCTCCGGATTAACGCATGGAATATTCCCGACAATCTGCATGCACAGCAACTCCGGGATATAAATTGTGATTTTATACAGATTGACTTGTAGGGAGCAAACTTTAATCATATACAATAGTTGATTTAGCACGTCATTGCGAGGGAGCTTTTCGCGACCGTGGCAATCTCGTTTCCTGTCTTCAAAATCGAATCGTAAATGGATTGCCACGGCCTTTCTGCGAAGAGGCCTCGCAATGACGGCGCCTTGAGAACTTTCCAACTTTTGGCTTTTACTTTTATCTTTTTCACCAGGCAGGAAGTCGATTGGGAATGAATTTTATTTACTCAATTATTTGGTGCTGGAGTTTTTGAAATTAGCGAACGAGTTAATTCTGATTCCCGAAATGCTTCCTCCAATTCTTTTGTGTATCAGTGAGCATGTCTGAGTGTGTGTCATGGATATACAATC